>CALMPK010000190.1 GCA_937873575.1 uncultured Hyphomicrobiaceae bacterium | reverse complement strand
CCCCGGCGGGGCGCGCGCGGGCGGGGGCTGGGCGGGGGGGGGGGGGGCCCCCGCCACATCCGGATTGCGCTTGACGACCGGATAGAGCTTGCTCGCCAGTGCCACCACGGGATCACCCGGCATCGACGTCGAACGCATCGCGCAAGCGAGCTGCGTCGTCTTGTCGATGTGCACCGTCTTCATGCCATGGCCGAGGTACTTACCGTTACCGACCTTGGAGGTCCCGACCGAGCCAGTCCACTCGTGACCGCCGGTGCAGGTGAGCTTGTAGGAGGTCGGCCCGGCCTTGTTCGCCCACAGGCGGAAAACGACGGTTGCGTCACGCGGCTTCGTCGGCCCGTTGCCGGGCTTCGTGCCGAGGCTGATGTTGCCCGTCACCTTCAGCGAGGGCACGACGGGGCCGCCGTCGGGATTACCGTTGCTGCCGGCATCGGCGAGGCCACCACCACCCGCGCCATCGCAGTCCAGATCGGCAATCTTCCAGGGCGTCGAAAGTCCGATGGGGTTCACCATCTCCTCCGCCATCACCTGCACCTGCGACGAGCGCTCGACGTTGATGACTTTCTCGAACACCGCTTCATGCTTGCCCGGTCCCGTGAACGACGACCACGCATCGACCACTTGCGACGAGATGGGATCGCCGCCGACCTTGGTCCACAGCTTGAACTTCACCGGACCGGCCTTCGTCGTCTCGATGCGGACGCGCGCGGTCGTTACCTGGCAGCGCGTGCCGGGATTGGGCGTGGCGGGCTTGCCGGCGCTGGTCAGGAAGCGGACCGCGATACCCTTGACTTTGAAGTCGGGCACCTCCGCGACGACGTCACCCATGCCCTTGTTCTCCTTGCGCGGGCCGCACGCGACGACGCCGGAAAAAGTCTCCGTGTCGTTCTGGTATTCGATGCCGTTGTCGCGGCTCACCTCGAAGCGCACCGGAATCTGGATCTGGCTCTTGGAGATCTTGCCGGCCTCACCGAACGAGTTGCAGTGCGAGACGGCGTGATCCTTGAACTTGGCGAGGTCGTTGTCGGTCACCATCACCTGGAGGGTCTCGTTCATCTCCTTCGGCGCGTAATGGATCGGCAGCGTATAGATCATGCGCCCGTTCATCTTCGCGACGGCCGTGGTGATCCAGTCGGTCACCGCAACCTTGGCCCGCAGGCGCATCCTGATGTTGGCGGGGTGATATTCGTCGAGCACGTAGCCGTTGCCGCTGTCCTTCATCTTGATGCTCGGCGCATCGTCGAACTGGCCGGTGATCTTGTCGATTTCGACGTGCTTGAACCCGGCCTCGGCGGCGGCGGTGGCGGAGAGCAGACCCGTCATGGTCATCAGGGCGAGCATGCTGGACGTGGTGCGAATGGATGAGGTCTTCATTGGGGGGCTCCTGGCAATGGTGTATCCAGGAGGTTCGTCGCAACGGGCGCGGGATTGGTTCAAAGCCGCTGGGCGGGCGACTGCCACTCCTTCGATTGCCCCGCATCCCGGGCCCGCCATCGGGCATGCTCCCATATCGCCCGAGCCCGTTGCGATTTCCCGTTAACGCAGCGCTATCCTCGTCTTGCGAGAACAGATGGGGGGCGAAGTGGCGTTCGCGTTCCAAGCGCCTGGCCAGCCTCCAAAGGGCCACCGAACTGCTGTCACATCCAGATAGCCATCGTGGCGGAGTGCCGGCGGCAAGCCTCAAACCCTTGCCGCAGGCGGCGGCGGCGGGCAAAACAGAAACCCAGGTGGTCTCCCGACGTGCGGCCGGGGGCGGCGCATCCGCCACCTCCACCAGAGAGCGCGAGCATCACCGGCAACAAGGGGGCATGCATGACAGAAGCGGTTTCACGCCGGCACGCGATCGGCATGGCGGGCGCGGCGGCGGCGGCAGCCCTTCTCCCCGCCCCGGTCATCGCCAAGGGCGCGGTGCCACAAGTCGTCGTCATCGGCGGCGGCGTCGGCGGAGCAACGCTCGCCCGGCAACTCGCGCTCGGCGCGCCAGGCAAGATCTTCGTCACCCTGATCGAACCGGCCCGCACCTACCGCACCTGCTTCCTTTCCAACCTGACGATCGCCGGACTGCACGGTGGCCTCAGCATCGATCACGACTATACGCGGCTGGTCTACGAACTCGGCATCCTCGTCATTCACGATCGCGCGCAGTCGGTCGACCTTGCCGCCCGCAACGTCAAGCTCGCGTCCGGCCAGACCGTGCCCTACGACCGGCTGGTGATCTCGCCCGGAGTCGACTTCAAGTTCGACGCCATCGAGGGTTACGACGCCGCGGCGGCGGAACTGATGCCGCATGCCTGGCGGCGAGATCAGCCGATCGAGGTCCTCAAGGCGCGCATCGACGCGATGCCGGAAGGCGGCGTCTTCGCCATTGCGGCGCCGGCGATACCCTATCGCTGCCCGCCCGGCCCCTACGAGCGCGCATCGATGGTCGCGCATCTCCTGAAGCGGCAGAATCCACGCGCCAAGATCCTGATCATCGACGAAAAGGAGAGCTTCACCAAACAGCAGCTCTTCCTCGACGGCTGGAACCGCCACTATCCAGGCATGATCGAGTGGCTGCCGCTCAAGGAGCACGGTGGTCTCAAGGCGGTATCGGCCAAGACCGGCGAGCTTCAGTGCGAGGTCCGCAGTTTCCGCGTCGATGCCGCGAACGTCATCCCGCCGCAACGCGCAGGCCAGATCGCCGCCGAAGCAGGCTTGAGCGATGCCAGCGGCTGGTGTCCTATCGAAGCGCAAACCATGCTGTCGGCGATCGATCGCAACGTCCATGTGCTCGGCGACTCGAGCCGCGCCGAGTCGATGCCGAAATCAGCGGAATCCGCAGCGAGCCAGGCGCGGCTTGCGGCGAACGCCATCATGCGGGAGATGGACAATTCGGAAGCCCCCAAGGACCGCATCGCCAATACCTGCTGGAGCCTCATCGGCGAGGACGATGGCGTGAAGATCGGCTCGACCTTCGAGCCAAGCGGCGCGAAGTTCACGTCGACCAGCAACTATATATCCGTCGTCGGCGAGCACCCGTCGGTCCGCCGTCGCACAGCGGGCGAACTGCTCGAGTGGTATCAGTTCGTGACCTCCGAAATGTTCGGCGGCGCCGCTTGACGCCACTTCGTCGGCCGCGTGTGATCCCGAGCCAATGCACGTATCGACCAGCATGCCGCTGAATGTGAACCCCATCGAAGACTGGGCGCGAACCCGTGAGCTCCAGCGCGAGACGGCCACCACGCTCGCGGCGGCCGCGGCGACGCTTGGCGCGACACGTTCGAAGAACGCCGGACACCTTGCCGCGAGGTTGAACGCGATCGTGGCGCGGCTGCGCGCGCCGATGCGCGTCGTCGTCGCGGGCGAGTTCAATACCGGCAAGACGACGTTGTGCAACCGGTTGATCGGGGTCGATGCCCTGCCGACCTCGGCGCTGCCGATGACCAACCTTTGGACGCGGGTCTACGCGGCACCGGCTATCGAAGCGTTCGTGCGCAGCACGACGGGAGCGCGCGAACCTATTGGCTCCGTGAGCGCGGATGTCGCCGATTGGTCGAGCGTCGATATCGGCGCACCATCAGACCGTCTGGCCGGCATCGAGCTGATCGACCTGCCCGGTCTTGCCGACCCGCGTTTCGATCGCACCATCGCGCTCGTCCGCAACGTCCATCCACATGTGCTGTTGTGGTGCACCTCCTCCACCCAGGCGTGCAAGGAAAGCGAACGAAGCGAATGGAGACAGTTGGCGCCCGCGCTTCTCGCCCGATCCTTTCTCGTGCTGACCTTCTCCGATCTCGTCAAAGCGCCGGCCCATCGCGCGAAGCTGATGCGCCGGGCGGAGGACATAGCCGAGGGTGTGTTCGCCGGCGTATTGACCGTCTCATCGAAAACAGCGCACGCGAGCGGGCCCGACGACGCGACGCCGAGCGATATCGCCAGTGCCTGGAACGAGGTCTGCCGGCAGTTGTCCCGTCTCGGCAAGCACCGCTGTCAGCTCGCGGTATCGCTCGCTCATCGCATCCTGAGCCGCCGGGCATGATGACGCCGCTCGGATCGGAGCAAGGCCGGCACCACGTCAGATGTGCCGGGGTAGCTGCCGTCCGTGCGCTCAGTTCATGCCGCGAAGAATACGCTCGACGCTGACGTCACCCGAGATGCGCCCCTTCTCCAGCGCCAGCGCATGCCACGTGCGGTACCACTTCGTCGCCTGCTCGACGTCGGGCGCCGAGTCGGAGCCTGAAATGCGCGCCACGTAGCGAGGGTCGAAGGTTCGCGCCAGCGCCCATGCCGCGTCCGGGTCCGCCTCAGGGTGGGCCTGGAACAACATCTCGCGGGCCTCCGCGATCCGTCCCATGGCGACGAGCGAGGTGACGGTCAGGTTCGTGGACTGCCAAGCGGGGTTCGCCGGCTCCCCATTCGAGGCATCCCGCGAAGGGGACGAGGGGGCGCCAAATTCCAGGCGAGGAACGGCAGGCTCGAGAGCGGCAACGGCCGCAGGCTCAACAGGCGTCCTCGCTGCTTCGGCGGGCTTCGGCGCCGCGGCGACGGCAACTGCCGTGGAGCCGCCCCCCATGGACGCCTTAGCCGTGAGGGTGGTCCGCGCATCAGGTTGGGCATTCGTCCGGGCCGAGTTCAGCTCACGGGCCGAGTTCAGTTCAGACGTCTTGACCGCCCGCTCGGAGGGCGGCTGCGACGATCCGGAGAGATAGAGGGCGAGGCCCGCGACGAACAGCGCACCCGAGGCCGCCCCGATCAATGCCAGCCGCGGCAGGGGGGGCGCCGTTTCGACCTGCGGAACCGGCGCTGGAACGGTCGTCGCCGGCTTGGCCAGTGCTCCACCGACATCGCCGCGGTAGAGACTGAGAGGCACGAGAACGGCCGATTGTGGCGATTGATGCGACCGTTGCCGGTCTGCCTCCGCCACAGTGCCGGCGAGACGCTGAATTTCGGACAGAGTCTTGCGGATGCCCTCGATCTCCGGGCTACTGCTGGTCGGCATATCCGCACTCCAAGACGCAATACTAAACTAAAACAGCACGCTACCCTTGGTGTGTACGGAACGTCAACGCCCCCGCGCTGAGGTGGCAATGGCGGACCGGCACACCCGGAACGTGCACATTTTTGACAAAAAATTTTGTTGATAAGTTGGCTGTGTCTTTCCATCGTGGAAGAAATGGCGCCCTGAGAGCGCCATGGCCCACAGGGGGTGCTTGGGTGGGCCTGTCATCGCAAGGGGGGCGACGACCGTGTCTCGTGTCAGTGGCGAACCGCTCCCGGCGCAGGTGAGCGCTTCAATGCCCATGTCCAGCGTTTCAGAGACAGTTCGTCCCCAGGTGGCCCTCTCGCGTCGCGGTTTTGGCGCTGAGCTCGAGGGCCGTCGGCGTGTCCTCACAGACGGCCTGATCCAGTTGCGCCCGGGGATGCCCGAGGCGGCACAACCCATGCTCGAGTGGCTCGGCAAGCGCCTCGACAGCCTGTCTTGCTCGATCGCGGTGATCGGTCAGGTCAAATCGGGAAAAAGCACGTTCATCAATGCGTTCATCGGCCGGCCCGGCCTGCTGCCGACCGACATCAATCCCTGGACGGCAGCGGTGACGCGGCTGCACTTCGGCGCCAATGCGGACCTCGAAAACACCGCCGCGCGCTTCACGTTCTTCTCGCAGGAAGAATGGCAGAAGATTTCCGACGAAGGGGGCCACCTTCGCGACCTGACGCAGCGGTTCGTGCCGGGCTTCGAGGCCGACCTTCTGCGCCAGCACGTCGTCGAGCTGCGCAAGCGCGCCGAGGCCCGTCTCGGCAGCGCCTTTTCCGATTACCTCGGCAAGACACACGAATACCGCGAGCTCGTTCCGGGCCTGCTCGAGATGTACGTCTGCGACGCGACGGCCGGCGCAAACCGCGGCGTGCAGAATTTCTCCGACATCGTCAAATCCGCCGACGTCGTGCTCGAGGGGAACGGCTTCGAGTTCCCGACCGTTCTGGTCGATACCCCAGGCACCAACGATCCGCTCCTCGTTCGCGACGAGATCACACGGCGCACGCTCGACGCGGCCGACATTCACATCGTGGTGCTGATCGCGCGCCAGGCCCTATCGCTCTCCGACGTTGCCTTGTTCCGCATCCTGCGCGGCCTGCACAAGGAGCGCATCGTCGTCTTCATCAATCGCATCGACGAGCTCGACGACGTCGCCAACGATCTGCCGCTGCTCCTGGAGGAGGTGAAGCGTGGACTGGCGCGGGAGTTCCCCGGCAACGAGATCCCGATCGTCGCCGGCAGTGCCTACTGGGCCGAGCTGGCGCTGCGCGGAGATGCCGCGGAAATCGCCCAGGAGCTAACGCCGGCCGTGAGGGCCTTCGTCGCGCAGGCGGGCCGGATTCCACGCGCGAACATTGCAGCGAAGGTCGAGCCGTTGCCGCTCCCTTCCGACGATCTCTTCCGCGCCTCCGGCCTGCCGGCTTTGACACAGGCGCTGAGCCGGCTCGCGAAGTCGGGGCATGCCTCGCACGTGATGCGCCAGATCGCGGATTCACTCATCGAGCTGAGCCAGGTGTCGCTCGCCGGCGCGCGGCAAGAGCTCACCACCCTGCTCGACGAGCACGATACCGAGACCAACTACGATCAGTCGGTCGAGGAGGAGCTTGCTGGCATCAGCCAGCGCATCGAGAAAACCGAGACGCTGCTCAACTCGCTCAACAGCTATTTTGTGCACCTCGGATCACAGACCTCGCGCGTCGTCGACGAGCGCTGCGAGCTTCTCTTCGAAAATTTGCATTCCGCGACCCTGCAGTACGCCGCGCAGGAATCGAACCGTTTGCGCGCCACGCTCACCATGAGCCGCGGCACCGGAATCTGGCGCTGCGATACCGACGGCATCCGCAGCCTTCTGGAAGCCGACGTGATGGCGAATTTCCGCGAGGCGAGCGACGAGCTCTGGGGGCTTTACGATTACGTCGTCCCGAACCTCGAGAAGCTTCTGCGCGCTTGGCAGGTTCCGGCCGATTTCCGCCGCGGTTCCAAGCAGCGCCCCCCCGCGCTGCCGCCCTCCATCAGCGCACTCGGCCGTTTCATCTCCCTCGACGTCAGCGAACCGTTCTGGAAGCGCTGGCTCGCGCTCGGCGCCAGCCCCGACGAGCGCGCGGACGCCTTGCGCAATCTCATACTGAGAGAGTTCCGCCGGGTCATCGATGAGCTGGTGGAGGCGACACGGGCCCAGCTCGCCTCGTTGGAGGACATGATCCTCGGCGACCTGACGCGCAACTTCGTCGTGTTCGCCGAAGCGCTCCAGGAGCAGAGCAAGAAGACCGCGCGCCAGGCGATGGCGGACGGGCACATCGGGCTCGAACGACAGGCGCGCATCGACGAGCTCGCCAGCTTGATTGAGAAGATGGAACCGGCGGTGGCGGAATTGAGCCGGGAACGGCAGGTTTGGACGTTCTAGCGTTCTGGTTCAGACGATTGCCCTGTGTTGCAGCGTCAAACAGAGCAAGTGTCGGAACCATGCGGAGCGCATCGGCCGAGCCGATTTTGGGAGGACGTGACGGCATGTCTGGCGATCGACGAGCCGTAGGGCACGAGAGCCACGGGAGATACACGACGTTGCCGGCGCTGCCGGCCGCGCTGGCGTTTCTGTTCCAATGTGCCACCTGTTCTGCCGTTCTGTCTGAGGATTTCAAGGCCGCCTCTCAGTGGGTCACAACCGTCGTTGCAAGACGCAGCCCCGATACACCGCTCCCGGTCGCCGAGCCGGAAGCGAACGCCGCGCCGCCATTCGCCATCGCAGCACCGCCCGCCATGACGGAGCATGCCGCCCCTGTTGTCCCGCACGTGGATGGCAACGACGAGCCTCCCCCCAACCACGCAACGATGGTATTCGCCCCCCCGCTCGCCGCCGGCCTCGCCGAACACTTGCGCTTTTCTTTCGACCCGCAGATGGGGCTGACCCTCGGCATGCTGGCATTCGTGCTGGCGACGTCGCTGCTCAGGGATTTCGGCGCCGTGGTGGCCGCCTACGCGGCGAACGTGCAATCCCGCCGGAACCGCGCGCCACGCGGCAGGCCGGTGCACTGGAGCGATGCCGAGGCGCGTGCCGCGCGCGAGGAATGCAGCCGCCTGCTGGATGTCGCCTCCGACTACTGGCGCCGCGCCGAGCCGGTGGTGTCTCGTCTCGAAGAAACATCGGCCTTACGCAACTTCCTCATGAAGGAACTCGCCGAGGTCACCAAGCGGCTGTCGGTCGTTTCGACAACGCCAGCTCGTGGCGCGGGGGCGGTGATCGTCGGCGCGCCTGCGGAATACTGGATCACGCTGCGGCAACGCCTGCGCCGCACCGTGCGCGATCTCGAGCGCATCCGCGCCACCGCAGACGCGGCGCTTTCGACGGTCGGCGGCAAGAACGAACTTCCGCGCGTGCCCGAGACGAAGGCCGAGTCTCTCGTCGTACTCGGCGCCAATCGCGAGGTCGACCACGACACGCTGCACCGGCTGGTACGGGCGCTGCGCCAGTGCTGGCACCCCGATCTCGCACGCACCGACGAGGATCGCCAGTACAGAAACGCCCGCATCGCGCAGATCAATGTCGCCTACGACATCCTGACCGGGCGCCGCGCCGAAGGCTGAGTTCGCGCGCTCACACCACCCCTTGGAGAACAATCGGCCGTGAGGGGCACGCTTTAGCGATCCGTCGATGTCGTGTCGTCGTATCTCGTGCGTGAGCCGCCGTGCGCTGCACGTTGCCGATCAAGGCGCATCGCACTTCCGTTCTCGGCCGATCACACCCTGAAGACCACGAGCTACTTGGGAGGGGATGCGATGGCAGCATCCACGCCCGCGCGTTCGCCCGCGGCAACCTTCTCCGCCGACGTGGCGTGTGCCCGCTCGATACCGCTGTCGAGATCGGCGAGAAGCGCCGGTTCCCGATCGCTCGGCACGATGGCGGTCCAGGATTGAATTCCAACCGGCTCGTCGGCGAACTTGAAGAGCTTGCGAATGCCGAGCACGTCGAGCGCATGCTGGCACTCGGCTTCGCTGGCGACGACGCCATCGGCCTCGCCCTGCTGCACCGCGCTCAGACACCCGACGACGGAAGGCTGCACCGAATACTCCACCTCGTAGCGCCGCTCCCAGTCACCTTGGGTCGCCGTGATGATCGCGATGTGCGCCGGATCGGTGAGGCAGATGCGACGCTTCGCCAGCGTCGTCGGGTCCGCGAGCGTCACGGTGCTCGTCGCCGGCAGGAAAAGACGCAGGATGTCGGTCATAAGCGGCTTGGTGAAGCTTGCGCTGTCGCAGACGTGCGCGGTCGGTCCCGTCAATCGCGCCGGCTGATCGCAGGGGAAGTAGGGCCACGGCACGATGACATCGAACCTGTTGCCCTCGATGAGACGGAGCAACGGCTCGTCTCCTAGCGTGCCGGCCCATTCGATCGTTGGCGGCTGCGAGGGATTGCGTGCTGCGAGAGCCTCGCGCACCATCTTCAGCGCCGGGCCGCCATCGGGCAAAGTCCGCGAGCTGAACGGCGGGCGCTCGAACGCAAGAATGGTGAGCGGCGGGGGCAGCTTCGGATCGCTCTGTTGGGCGGTTTCCAATTCTTCCGCGGGGGGCGGTCCATCACTCAGCTTGTAGGCCGCCCGAGAGACCGCGGCGAGCTCGGTGAGCTTGTCGGGCTCGAGATAACGCGACGGCTCCGCCCAGACGTACCGCGTCCAGCCCGGAACCTCTGCAGCGACGCCGATCTGGCGCCACATCACGCCATCTCCGCTCTGGCGGAACTGCGCGAGCTTTGCATAGAACGCACCGATGAACGCGACCACGTCGGGACGTCGTGGCGATGTGTTGCCCCAGTTGTATACGGCCAGGATCGTATCGACGCGCACCGTCGCGATGGCACGTCCCGCCGTCCAGCGCGTCAACTCGCGGCCCGGCACCTGCGCGGCCCTATAGGCCACCGCGAGGCGATCGTCGAACGGGATCGGCAGAAGGCGATAGCCGCCAGGGCCACCAGCGAGATCGCCGACCTGCGGCAGCTCGCTCTCGAGCAACAACACCGCGTCCTGCTCGGGTTCCGCGTTCGGCCTCAGCACGAGCGGTTCGACACGTGCCCCGACCGCGAGAAGGCGGAACAGCGTCTGCGCGGTCGTTCGCGCGTCGGGTCGCTCGGCGCGCACACCGACAGACTTGCCCGCCAAATCCTGAATGCTCGTGATCGAGGGGCGCGCCAACAGCAGCACGCGCTGATCGAACAGCTTCGTCACATAGCGCAGCTCGCGCTTCGCCACCTCGCCGAGCGGCGTGCCGTCGAGGCTCGCCATGACGTCGGCATTGACCACCGCGAGATCGACGCCGCGCAGATAGAGGAGATCCTTGAGGTTGCTTTCGCCGCCGCGCCCTGCCAAGGCGAGCACGCGCACGCCGGAGCGCGCATCGAACTGGCTGGCGAGGCCGCCCACCATCTGACCGCCCCTGCTCGCAGCGTCGATCAAGGTGTCCGTGACGGCCGTGACCGAGCGTGCCGATCTGTCCGGCGACCTATCGACGGGCGCTCTGCGTGCCGGCCGATCGACCGCGAGCGCAGCGCCGATCGTGGCAACGAATACGAGCATTAAGAGCGGAGCACTGATGAAGCTGCTCCAACTCCGTCGCGACCTGCCGCGGTCAAGCTTCGAACATTCGATGTTGGCGATTGGTTGCAGCGACGTGCACCAGCGCCGACGATACCGCGACAGACTCATGATCGCTCTGGTTCCCATGCCCTGACCTGACATAACGGCAGGCCGCTTGTGGTTCTCACGCGAATGCGACCGGTCCATTTTGCGAACCGCCCGCGGGTGAACAGCAGGCAACGCTGTGTTATCTCAGTGTGCTATAAGAATGTCGAGACGCTAGGTCGGCGCCACGTGCATGTCATTCGGCGTCGCAAGCGTGCGGCTTTCTTTTGCCGCGATGTCGAGCTAGGCCCGTTGATGATCGCATCAGCGCCTTAGTTGCGATCGAACCGCGTCGAATGTGTGGAATGGCGGTGGGGGAGGCGATGCAGACTTCTATGGCGAACCAGCGATCCAAAGTACTGAATCTCACGAGCACAACGCTGCGGCGCCTCGCTCTCGTGTTCGCGGCAATGACCTGCGCGAGCCTGCTCATGACGGTATCGCCGCGAGACGCTGCAAGTCAGGACTGCGGTTCGACATACAAGATCAAAGAGAACGAGACTCTCGCCGATATCGCCGCGCGCACCTACGGGCAACCTGGCCTGTGGACCGTGATCTTCTACGCCAACCAGGATCGGCTCGGTAACAACGCCAGCTTGCTCGTGCCCGGTCTCGAAATTCGCCTGCCCTGCATCGGCCGTGGCGCCAACCGGCCGGCACCGCGCGCGACGCCGGAAGAGGAAGCCGCGCCGGCCCAGCAAAACCCGAACAAGATGGTTGCATCGACGCTCGTCCGGCGCATCGAGCTGCTGACTGCTGACGGCTACCCGCCCTTCACCGGCCGCGGCCTCGAGGGCGGTGGCATGATCAGCGAGATCATCGAAACGGCCATGGCGCTGGTGAAACAGGAGACGGGCGGCAAGCTCGAGTACAAGGTCTCCTGGGTCAACGACTGGTCCGCCCATCTAGATCCGCTGCTCGTGAACCGCGCGTTCGATGCGGGCTTCCCGTGGATCAAGCCGAACTGCCAGGACACCGCCTCGCTGGACGAGGATGCCAAGTTCCGCTGCTCGCGCTTCTTCTATTCCGACCCTCTCAACGAATTCGTGCTGCGCCTCTTCGTCGCCAACGACTCGCCGATCAAGGCTCTCGCCGACGGGCAGATCAAGGGGACGACGCTCTGCCGCCCGGCCGGCTACTCGATGGCCGACCTCGACGCCAATGGCCGCAACTGGCTGAAGGACAGCAAGATCATCCTGCTGCGCCCGGCGAGCATCGACGACTGTTTCCGACTGCTCGGTGACGGCGTGATCGACGGCGTCGTGATCAACGAGCTCGGTGGCCTCGCGAGTGTCAACTCGCTCGGGCTCAAGGCGCAGATCCGCGCGGTGGACGAGCCGCTCGCGATCAAGACGATGCATGTGATCGTCTCGAAGACTCATCCCTACTCGCGCACCATCCTCTACTACGTGAACGAAGGTCTCCAGCGGCTGCGCGCGACCGACAAATATGACGCCATCGTCGAGCGTCATCTCCAGCGGTTCTGGGACTCCCAGACGAGCCAGCCGGACCCTTCGCTCGGCAACACGCGCGCGAGCGGACCGACCGCCAAGAAGGAAGATGCCGGCGGTGCGGGTGCTGTTTCGCAAGCGCCCTCGGCGGCCCGGGACAAGAACACGAAGCGATGATGGCGCCGACGCGCCGCAGTCGGCCGTATCGCCTGGCTATCGGCGTAGCGGTCCGAGTGCAAGGCGTGCACGGCTCCGTTCTTTGACGCAGCGATCATGGGTTCGAGCAATGCTGAAGCGTTCACGACGTCTCGCGGCACTCTGTCTCGGCGCCGTTGTTTCATTGCAGGCGACGCTCGCCGCAGCCGATCCGCTGGCCGAAACGCACAACCTCTACTTCACCACGCTCAACCAAACGATCGCCGAGATCCTCGCGAACCCGAAGTTCCTCGCGATCATCGCCGCTCAGTCGAAACAGTCGGAGGACTGGTCCGAGACGGACATCCTGGCGCTCGACAAACGCTGGCGTGACGGCGATTCGGGCCTGATCGATCCCATACTCGCAAACCCGCTGTCGAAGCGGATGGCCGAACTCGTCGCATCGAGCAACGGTCTCATCTCAGAAATCATCGTCATGGACCAGAAGGGTTGCAACGTCGCGGTCAGCAGCCAAACCACGGACTATTGGCAGGGCGACGAGCCGAAGTGGCAGAAGACGTTCGGCGCCAAGACTGACGCCGTGCACGTCGCGCGGGTGGATTTCGATCAGTCGACCCGCTCGTTCTCGCAGCAGTTCAGCCGCGCGCTCACCATCGAGGGACGGCAGATCGGCGCCATCACCTTGGGCTTCGACATCCGCTACCATCCGCCGGCCAAGCCGCCCGGCTGACACAGAGAGTTTCCCGGCCGCTCCCGAGGGGCGAACCTGTCGCCAGCCTCGGAGCGAACCGCGCTTCGGCCGCCGCCGCGCCTCCAGGAAGACCGATATGCTCCGTCACTCTCTCACGATCTCGCCCATTCCCCTGCACCGTGCAGCCGCGGTCATGATCAGCGTCGCTGGCGCGGCGATGCTCCTCGCAGGTTCCGCCATCGCGGACGACGCGGCGACGGGAGCAGCGCGGGCCCGCGAACTCGTCGAACACGGACGCCTCACGGACGGCATCGTGGCTTGCGTCGCCTGTCATCGCGACTCAGGCCAGGGCGATGCGGAGTCGGCGTTCGGCAACCTGACGGGCCTGACCGAGACGTACATCGCCAAGCAGCTCGCGGACTACCGCTCGGGAATCCGTGAAAATCGCGTCATGCAGGTGATCGCCGCGAAGCTCACCGACGCCGATATTGCCGCGCTCGCCGGCTATTATTCGAAGCTCGAAGCGAGCGACGCCAAGTCGCCCCTGCCCGCACCGCCGGCAATTGGCGTAACGCTCGCCGAACAGGGCGACGCCGCGCGGGAAATCCCCTCGTGCGTAACCTGCCACAACGTCGCGGCGCTGGCTGGCAGCGACACCATCCCGAACATCGCCGGACAGCACGCGCTCTACATCTCACGGCAGCTCGAAGCCTGGCAGACGGGCGCGCGCAATAACGACCCGGGCTCGATCATGTCGTCGATCGCCAAGAAGCTGACGGCCGACGAAATCAATGCGGTCGCACTCTATTTCGCGCGGCAGAAGCGCAAGGCACCCTGAAGCGGCGGGGCTCGGCGATAATCGCGCGCCTTCGTCGGAGACCGCGGCCGCTCCACCTCGGCGCGCAATCAATTCGATGCATTTGCTGGCGCGGTCTGCTCGCGTCGTGAGTTGTTCACGGACTAGAGAGCCTCGGGTACGCTCTGCGCCTTCGATGACAGCCCTGGCCGTTTCAACTCGACCGATCACACCTCAGCGCGCGGCCGGTGGCACCGCCTTGCAGAACCCCGGATACTGGGCGAACACAGGCTGACCCAGTACGCCCAGATGGCGCGAATGCACGGCTGGGTAGGCCCCGACCGCCGGGTCGATGTCATAGACGGTCGTCAGCACGAGAAAGCCTTCCGGCACGACCTCGAGGAAATGATTGGCATTGAGCGCACGAATGACCCGGAGCGTGGTGGCGGGTCCGTCGGAACCACCCACGCGCAGGCGGGCGGACTGCTTCTCGAGATCGATCTCGCCGATGCCGAATCTCAGCGGCAACGGTGCGCGCGACGCGAACGTGCCACCCGAATAGCTCGACGATAACCCGCCTTCGAACTCGCACGTCAGGTCCGTCGCGATGCCCTCGGCACGGGCCTCGAAACCGACGTGGAAAAACACGAGCACTGCACCAAAGCAGGCCCCGAGTAGCGACACCACCGCACCACGCATCTAGCTCTCCGCACCGTTGGGCTGCGAACCACGTCTTCCCCAGATAACAGCCTCGCACGAAGGCGCAACTGTGAACAATTCAACCGTCACAGGCCGTGCGCTTTGCGCGTTGTCTGCGTTCGCACTCCGTTCCCCGCTCCAACCACCACCCCACGATCTCGCCGCCGCCACCCCCCGGGCAGATGAGTGCCTTCGCGCGCGGCCCGCGGGGCCGCAGCATAGGCACCGTGACGGCCCCGCCATGCCCCAAGGGTCTGAACTATCCCCAGCCGCGGCGGCGATGGCGGACCGCCTTTATTGCTCCTCATTGACCGTCTAGCGGATTGGGTTAAACGTCTGACCCGATGCTGGCCCCGACCGGAGCCGGCCCGAGGAGATTTCGAACGACGACGATGGCACGCAACGCCGCACAGAGCCTTCGAGTGGCGTTCCGCCGGCACTTGAAGTCGACCGCCGGCCGGGGCCGGATCGCTGCAGCCGTTATCGTCGCGCTGATGGCCTGCGCCGCCGCGTTCGGCACGCACTCCAGCGCTGCCGCGCAAGGCTTCTCGTGGCCCTGGGAAAGCAGCCCGAAGCCTGTTCCGCGCGATCCCCCGATCCCTCGCGAGCCGGTCCGCCGCGATCCTGCTCGACCCGCTCCCGCGCCGGGCGTCAGCGGCGGCTGGGACTCCGACCGCTCCTCGATCTGCCTCCGCCTCGAACAGCGGCTCGTGCAAGAGACGCAGCGTGGCAGCCAGGTCCAGAATGTTCTACCGCGCATCGAGAGCGATCTGCGCCAGAGCGAGCAGAACCTGAGGCGCTTGCAGAGCAGACTCGACAAGGCGGACTGCTACGAGTGGTTCCTGTTCTCCAAGCAGCTCCGCAACTCGCGCGAATGCCGCGGTCTTGCAGACGAGGTCGATCAGGCCAAGCGCCAGTACGCGGATCTCGAAGCCCAGCGGCAGGAAGCGATGGGCTCCGGCGGCCGTTCGGTGCAGGACGAGATCGTGCGCGAACTCGCGCGCAACAACTGCGGACAGGCCTATCAGCAGGAAGCGCGCCGCCGCGATACGGGCCCGGTTTCCGGCTACTGGCAGGATGAGGACAGCAGCGGCGGCGGAATGGGCAGCCGTTACAGCTCCGTGCCCTTCGCCACCTACCGCACAGTCTGTGTGCGGCTCTGCGACGGCTACTATTTCCCGGTCAGCTTCTCGACGCTGCCGAACCACTTCCAGCGCGACGCCGAGGTCTGCGCGTCGAAATGCGCCGCCCCCGCGCAGCTCTACTATTACCAGAACCCCGGTGGCGCCGTGGACCAGATGCAGGCGTTCGACACCAACGAAAAGTACACCAAGCTGCGCACGGCGTTCCTCTATCGCAAGGAGTACGTCGCCGGCTGCTCGTGCAAGCAGGCGGAGTACATTCCGCAGACGCCCGCACCCGGGGGTGTCTTGAAGCAAGGCGCGGCGTCGGGCGAGCCGACTCGCGGCCCGCAGATCGGCGAAGCGTTCGACCCCTGGCGCCCGCGCTGAGTGCTGCACGCCACCGTCGTCGGTCGGCTATTTCTCGGACATTATAGAGCCCCGCGTGCTGCAAGCTGCAGCCGGGTATCGCGCTCGTGCTCGGCCATCTCGTCACAACGACGTATCATGCGCCAAACGTGCGAGAGCATCGCGTGGGCCGATCGAGCGATGGCACGATCAGCGCAATATCAGCTCGAGAGCCGCGCCAGAACTCGCGCGCGCCCGATGAACGGCAGCAGCGTCTTCAGCTCGGGACCGCTCTCCCTGCCGGTGAGCGCCAGGCGCAAGGGATGGAACAGCGCGCGGCCCTTCGCACCCGTCGCCCCCTTCACCGCGTTGGTCCATGCTCCCCACGTCGCCGTGTCCCACGGTTCGTTCGGCAGCAGCGACGCGGCGGCCTCGAGCAAACGCGCATCCTCGACCCCCGGCCGGCCCTCCCCGGTCGCGATGTCCCACCACAACCGTGCGTCCGCGAGCTTGACCAGATTTCCCCGCACCGCCAACCAGAACGCTTCACCGCCACCAACGCCGAGCGCGGTGAGGCGATCGCGGACCGCGGCATAATCGAGCGTATGCAGCAGGCGTGCGTTCAGCCCCTCGAGTTCGGCCGGATCGAAACGGCCTGGCGCGAGCGAGATCTTGGCGAAGTCGAATGCCGCGGCGAGCGTCTCGATGCGGGCGTGCGGTTCGATGGCGTCCGACGTGCCGACGAGGGCCGCGTGCGACAGCACCGCCATCGGCTCGTATCCGGCCTCGCGCAGCCCCTCGATCGACAGCGCTCCGAGCCGTTTCGACAGCGCCTGACCTTCCGCGTCGACCAGCAAAGAATGGTGCCCGAACGCCGGAGGTACCGCATCGAGCGCTTCGAACAGCGCAATCTGCACGCCCGTGTTGGTGATGTGATCGGCGCCGCGCACCACATGCGTGATGCCGAGCTCGATGTCGTCGATCACGCTGGTGAACGTATAGAGGTAGCTGCCATCGGCGCGCTGCAGCACCGGATCCGACAGCGATCCGATGTCGACCGTCTGATCGCCGCGAATGAGATCGTTCCACGACACGAGTGTCGGCAATGGCCCGAGCCGATCGGCACCTTCGGTGTTCGGCAAGCGGAAGCGCCAGTGCGGACGGCGGCCTTCCGCCTCAAGCCGCGCGCGTTCCTCGCCCGTCATCCTCAAGGCCGCGCGGTCGTAGATCGGCGGCTGGCCACGCGCCATCTGACGCTTGCGCCGGCGGTCCAGCTCGTCCTCGCTCTCGAAGCACGGATAGAGCAGACCCGCCGCCTTCATCCGTTCGGCGACGAGATCGTAACGGGCGAGGCGATCCGACTGGCGCACCTGCCAGGAGATGTCGAAGCCGAGCCAGGCGAGATCGCGGCGGATTCCCTCCGCGAACTCTTCCGTCGAGCGTTCGAGATCGGTGTCGTCGAGACGCAGCAGGAAACGCCCGCCGCTCTTCAGCGCGAAAAGATGGTTCAGCACCGCCGTGCGGATGTTGCCGATGTGCAGACGCCCGGTCGGGCTCGGCGCGAAGCGGACAATCGTTCCCATCACATCGCCTCCCCGCCATCCGCGCGCGGCATCGCGATGCCCGCCACGGCGACATCGTCGGCGCCGGGCGCCGGCGCATCGAGGCTTTCGCGGAAGTGGTTGGTGACCGGGTAGCGGCGGTCGCGGCCGAAGTTGCGCGACGAGATCTTGACGCCGGGTGCGGCCTGCCGGCGCTTGTATTCGGAAACATAGAGCAACCGCTCGACACGCTGCACCGTCTTCGCGTCGTGCCCGCGCGCGACGATCTCGGGCAGGCTCATCTCCTGCTCCACGAGGCAGCTCAGAATATCGTCGAGGACGTCGTAAGGCGGCAGGCTGTCCTGGTCGGTCTGGTTCTCGCGCAGCTCGGCAGACGGGGCGCGCGTCAGAATATTCGACGGGATCACGATGCCTGCGGGCCCCTGGCCACCCTCCGGCATGTGCGCATTACGCCAATGCGAGAGACGATAGACCTCCGTCTTGTAGAGATCCTTCACCGGGTTGTAGCCGCCATTCATGTCGCCGTAGAGCGTCGCATAACCGACCGACATCTCGGATTTGTTGCCCGTGGTGACGACCATCGCGCCAAACTTGTTGGAGATCGCCATCAGGATCACACCGCGCGCGCGGCTCTGCACGTTCTCCTCCGTGACATCGGGCGCACGACCGGCGAACAACCCGGCGAGCGCCGCGTTGAACGCTTCGACCGGGCCGCCGATCGGCACGGTATCGTAACGTATGCCCAGCGCTCGCGCGCACGCCTCGGCATCTGTCTTGCTCTCGGCCGACGTGTAGCGGTACGGCAGCATGACCGCGTGCACGCGCTCGGCTCCGAGCGCATCGACCGACATCGCCGCGACAAGTGCTGAATCGACGCCGCCCGAAAGACCGAGCACGACGCCGGGAAAACCGTTCTTGTTGACGTAGTCACGCACGCCGAGCACGCAGGCGTGATAGGCGGCGGCACTGCCCTCGTGCAGCCTCGCTCGTTCGGCCACGGCGCAGACCCAGCCGTCGTCCGTCCGCGACCACTCGGTGAGCACGACGCCCTCGCGCCACTGCTCCATCTGCAGCGCGAGCGAGCGGTCGGCGTTGAGTACGAACGTGCCGCCGTCGAATACCAGTTCATCCTGGCCGCCGACTTGGTTGACGTAGGCGAGCGGCAATCCCGTTTCGGTAACGCGGGCGACGGCGACGTTCAAACGCACGTCGCGCTTGCGCCAGTCGTAGGGAGAGCCGTTCGGCACCAGCAGCATCTCGGCCCCGCACTCCTCGAGGCACTCCGTCACCTCGTCCTTCCAGATGTCCTCGCAGATCGGCACGCCGAGCCGCACGCCCTTGAAGGGAATGGGTCCGGGCAGCGGCCCCGCGGCGAACACGCGCTTCTCGTCGAACACGCCATAGTTCGGCAGATCGACCTTGTAGCGCACGGCCGTCACGCGACCGCCCTCGATCATCGCCACGGCGTTGTAGACGTTGCCGCCGTCGGGCCAGACGGTGCCGACGAGCATGGCCGGTCCATCGCTGCCGAGCTCGGCCGCGAGCCGCACGACACGCGCCTTCGCCGCATGCTGGAACGCAGGCTTCAGAACGAGGTCCTCGGGCGGATAGCCGGTGATGAAGAGCTCGGGCAGCACGACGAGGTCGGCGCCCATGCGGCGCGCCTCCGCGTGCGCTTCGAGGGCCTTTCGCGCGTTCGCCTCCAGCGCCCCGACGGTCGGGTTCAACTGGGCGAGTGCGATCCGGAGATGGGTTGTGCGGTTCGATGTGCTCATGGCGGCGGAGACTATGCGGGGAGGCCGCGCGGGTGCAACGGCTTCGTCATTCCGTTTTGTCGGGTTTGGCGGACTTCCCGGTCTCGCCCGTCCGCGCCCGGCAGCGACGACGTTCAAAACGGATCGGTGACGTCAAACCCTGCGCTTTTTCGGCTTCCAGGTCAGCAGCTCGCGCGCCTGCTCGTCGGAGGTCGCCGGATAGACGAGGCCGCGCTTGACGACGTAGATCCATTCGAGCTTCGGGGAGGTTGCGAGGTCCTCCGGCGTCACCGCCTCGAGCAGATCGGCGAACCCGGTCGCGAATTCCCACATGATCTCGTCCTGCTCGTTGGCCGTGAACTGGCTCCAGTCCTCGGGCAGAAACTCGCGCAGCTCTTCGCGGAAAACGATGTCGGAAAGGAACTCGGGCGGCAGGCGCTTCTCGGCGGCCAGGTCGAGCAGCGAATGGACGAAGCCGAGCTGCACGAGACCGGAACAGATGAACTTGTTCGGCGGCTGGATGCGCCGCTCGTGCGTGCGCGCGATCGCTTTCGTCGGCCCGTAGACGCGCGCCTTGATACCGAACGCGACGTCGGCCAGCAGCTCGCGGGCGAGGCGGATGATGGTCGCGTAATCGTAGGTCGACTTGATCGAGTTGAGCATGCGCCCGCGCACCGCGCACTGCACCTCGTCGGTGAACCACGGCACGTTGAGGCGCTTGATGCCGATGACCGAACGGCGGTCGCTCACGTAGTCGCGGAAGTTGGTGAGATCGACGCCGCCCGACGCGCTTTCGATGACGAAGGAGTTGTTGAAGCCCTTCTCGAGGTGCGGCACCAGAAACACCAGCGCGGCATGGCTGAAGCTGCCTTTCGTCGCCCAGCGGATGAGCCAAGACTTGAGATCGCGGTTCTTTCGCGTCAGCACCACGTCGGCGCGCTGCAGGTAGGGGCCGGAAAGAAAGTCCTCGATCGGCATCGGCCACAGCGGCGTACCCGCCGGCGCGGTGGCACGCGGCGCGGCGCGCCCGGGATCCCGTTCGAGGGACGCGAACGCCTGCATCTCCGCGGCGGGTGTGAGGCCGACAGCCTC
>CALMPK010000189.1 GCA_937873575.1 uncultured Hyphomicrobiaceae bacterium | reverse complement strand
GCGGTCGAGACGACGGCAGAGAGCGAGAGGGCGGCGAGAGCGGCGGCGATGATGGTCTTCATGGTTTTTGTCTCCGGGGTTGAATTGCTTTCCCATGTCGGTTGCGGCCGCTGCTTGCAGGCGCGCTCAGTCATGGTTGCAATCGATTACGTACCGGAGGCGCGAACAGATACGTCGCGACCGACATTTTCGCGATCACAATAAATCGAGAACTGGTGAGTGATCCGAGAGGTGCGGGCGGCTGTAAAAGCAGGCTCACACGAACCTGTGACCGGATCGGCGAGCGCGACGTGCGCCGGGCCTCCGCTCAAAGAGTGCGCACAGCGTTACGGCCAGCAGGTATCGGTCTGCCTCGATCTGCGCGAACTGAAAACGCGGCGATCAGATGTCGAGATCGCGCGCGAACGCGGCGCGCTCCTGGATGAAGCGGAAGCGTGCTTCGGGCTTCGAGCCCATCAGCGCGTTGACCGCATCCGCGAGCTCGCTCCCCTCGCCTTCGCCGATCTCGACCTTCAGCAGCGAGCGGACCTTCGGGTCCATGGTCGTTTCCTTGAGCTGCTGCGAGTTCATCTCGCCGAGGCCCTTGAAGCGACCGATCTCGACCTTCTTGCCCTTGAACTCCTTCGCCATCAGCTCTTCGCGATGCTTGTCGTCGCGCGCATAGATGGTCTTGCTTCCATGCGTCAGCCGGTAGAGCGGCGGGAGGGCGAGATAGAGATGCCCGTTCTCGATCAGCGGGCGCATCTCCTGATAGAAGAACGTGATGAGCAGCGACGCGATGTGTGCGCCGTCGACGTCCGCGTCGGTCATGATGATGACCCGCTCGTAACGCAGTTCCTCGTCGCGATACTTCGACCCGAGGCCGACGCCCAGCGCCGTGACGAGATCGGAGAGAAGCTGGTTCTGCGACAGCTTGGCCGAAGAAGCGTTGGCGACGTTCAGGATCTTGCCGCGCAACGGCAGGATGGCCTGCGTCTCGCGCAGGCGTGCGCTCTTGGCGTTGCCACCGGCCGAGTCACCCTCGACGATGAAGATCTCGGTACCGGCCGCCTGTTGCACGGTGCAGTCGGCGAGCTTGCCGGGAAGGCGGAGCTTGCGCGTCGCGCTCTGCCGGCCGATCTCCTTCTCCTTGCGGCGGCGCTGACGCTCCTCGGCGCGGTCGATCGTCCACTCGAGCAGCTTGGTCGCCTGCTGCGGGTTGTCGGCGAGCCAATGGTCGAAGGCATCACGCAGCGCCACCTCGACGATGCGCGAGGCTTCCTGGGTCGCGAGCTTGTCCTTCGTCTGGCCCTGGAACTCCGGCTCGCGGATGAAAACCGAGAGCATGGACGTCGCGGTTCCCATCACGTCGTCCGACGTGATCTGTCCGGCGCGGCGATTGTTGACGAGCTCGCCATAGGCGCGCAGCCCTTTGGTCAGGGCCTGGCGAAGACCCGCCTCGTGCGTACCGCCCTCGGGCGTCGGAATCGTGTTGCAGTAGGAGCGCGAGAAGCCATCGTCGTTGGCGATCCACGCGACCGCCCATTCGACCGAGCCATGCCCGCCCGGCTTCTTCACGTTACCGGCGAAGATGTCGTTGGCGACGAGCGTCGAGCCCTCGATGGTCGCCGCGAGAAAGTCCTTGAGGCCGCCGGGGAAGTGCAGCGTCGCCTCGGCCGGCGTCTTGCCGTCCGCCTCGACGAGCGCCGGGTCGCAACTCCAGCGGATACGCACGCCGCCGAACAGATACGCCTTCGAGCGCGCCATGGTGTAGAGGCGCGACGGCTTGAAGCGCGCGCCCTTGCCGAAGATCTGCTCGTCGGGACGGAAGCGCACGCGCGTACCGCGCCGGTTCATCACCGAGCCGAGTTTCTCGAGCTTGGTGACGGGCAGGCCGCGTGAGAACACCATGCGATAGAGCTGCTGGCCGCGCGCGACCTCGACCTCGCAGGTCTCCGACAGAGCGTTGACGACCGAGACACCGACGCCGTGCAGGCCGCCCGAGGTGGTGTACGCCTTGCCGTCGAACTTACCGCCCGAGTGCAGCGTCGTCATGATGACTTCGAGCGCCGACTTGGTCTTGAACTTGGGATGCGCGTCGACCGGAATGCCGCGGCCGTTATCGGAGACCGTGAGATAGCCATCGGCGTCGAGCCGCACCTCGATCCAGTCGGCATGGCCGGCTACTGCTTCGTCCATCGAGTTGTCGATGACTTCGGCGAACAGGTGATGCAGCGCCTTCTCGTCGGTGCCGCCGATGTACATGCCGGGGCGGCGGCGCACGGGTTCGAGACCCTCGAGCACCTCGATGTCGGCCGCCGTATAGCTCTCCGATGCGTCGCCGCCCTTACGGGCCCGCGCCGCCTTGTCTTTCGACGCCTGGTCGCTCATGTCCTCGGCAATGTTGGAGAAAAGGTCGCGTTTCGGCTGGCCCATCGGTCATGGCTCCCCGGGGCAAGCCCCCTGGCGGACGATCTGCCGCCGAAGCGGCGCGAGGCCCGGAGCTGACGCGCGACAAGCGTCCGGCGACTCTCTCGTGAGTGTTGCGGTGCCCTGAGATGCCATGGCGTGGCCGGGCTTGGCAAGAAACCGCGGCTCACCTTCCCCAGAAGCCGCTGACCCCAGAAATTTCTGAACGATGTAAATATGCAGCCGCGCCGCCCCGGCCGCTCCGTCCGGAGTACGCCCGAGGGCGGCGCGGCCAGTTCAGCCCTTCAGCGCCGCGAGCTTGTCGGCCGAGGCCGGAGCGAGTTCGACGCTCTCGCCACAACCACAGGCGCTCTTCTGGTTCGGATTGTTGAAGACGAACCCGGAGGAAAGCTTCTCGCTCTTGTAGTCCATCTCCGTCCCGAGCAGGTACAGCACCGCCTGCGGGTCGATGATGACGCGCGCGCCATCCTGCTCGACCACCTCGTCGAACTTGGCGACGCTGTCCGTCCACGTCATGGTGTATTCCATGCCGGCGCAGCCGCCCTTCTTGACGCCGATCTTGAGACCGGCGACCGCCTCGCCCTTGGAGACCATGATCGCTTTGACACGCGCGGCAGCGGCGGGCGTCATGGTCATGACCTGGGGTCTCGTGCGTGTGGTCATGGGGCTCTCTGCTCCATAGGCTCTATCGACGTGAATATGGTGCGGCGGTCGCAGGCGTCCAGATGCGCGCCGATCTGCCACGGGCCGAAAAGAAACGGCCCGAAAATAAACTAGCCGATCAGAACATGCCGACCGCCAGCTTGGCCTCGTCCGACATGCGGCTCTGGTCCCACGGCGGATCGAACACGATCGTTACCTTGACGCCGCCGACGCCCGGCACTGCACCGACCGCGTTCTCGACCCAGATCGGCATTTCGCCGGCGACCGGGCATCCCGGCGCCGTCAGCGTCATGTCGATCTCGACGTCGCGATTGTCGGAGACGTCGATCCGATAGATGAGGCCCAGCTCGTAGATGTCGGACGGGATCTCGGGATCGTAGACGGACTTGAGCGCCATCACGATGCCCTGCTTCAGCTCGTCGAGTTCTTCCGCGGAAAGGGCCGAGCCTTCGACCGGCGTCCCGCCTTCGGTAACGGACGGCGCCGCAATCTTCGCGGCCGCTGCTTCGCGCACGAAATCGTGCAGCGTCGGCTCGGGCGCGGCGGCCTGCGTCGCAGACGCGCCGGTCTCTGCCGCCTCGGCCAAGTCCTCGTTTCTCGCGGCCTTGTCGCGCGGGCGCAGCTCAGCCGGCTGCGCCTCGATCTCGATTTCGTCGCGGTCGATCGATCCGCTGGTCATCGCCGAACTCCTTCAGGTGAACAGGTCATGGGCCCGGATCAGTGCCTCGGCGAGCGCGTCGATCTCGGCCTTCGTGTTGTACATGGCGAGCGAGGCCCGGCACGTCGCGGTGACGCCGAGACGCTCCATCAGCGGCTGTGCGCAGTGATGGCCGGCGCGCACGGCCACACCCGAGCGATCGATCAGCGTCGAGATGTCGTGGGGATGCAGGCCGTCGACGGTGAACGAGACGATGCCGCCCTTGCCCGGCGCGCGGCCATGGATCTTGAGCCACGGCAGCTCGTCGAGGCGCGCGTGTGCGTAAGCTCCAATCTCTGCCTCGTGCGCGGCGATAGCGGCACGTCCCGTCTGCATCATGTAGTCGAGCGCGGCTCCGAGGCCGATCGCCTCGACGATCGCCGGAGTGCCCGCTTCGAACTTGTGCGGCGTGACGCCGTACGTGATGCGATCGACCGCGACGCTCTCGATCATCTCGCCGCCGCCCTCGTAAGGCGGCATCGCGTCGAGGTGCTTGCGCTTCGCATAGAGCACGCCGATACCCGTCGGCCCGTACGTCTTGTGGCCCGTGAAGACGTAGAAGTCGCAGTCGAGATCCTGCACGTCCACCGGCATGTGAACCGCCGCCTGGCTGCCATCGACCAGCACCGGAATACCGCGCGCATGGGCCAGACGTACGATCTCCTTGATCGGCGTGATGGTGCCGAGCACGTTCGACATGTGCGTGATGGCGACGATCTTGGTCCGCGGCGTCAGAAGCCGCTCGAACTCGTCGAGCAGGAACTCGCCCGTGTCGGAGATCGGCGCCCATTTCAACACCGCGCCGCGCCGCTCGCGATGGTAGTGCCACGGCACGATGTTGGAGTGATGCTCCATGATCGAGAGCACGATCTCGTCGTCCTCGCCGACCACCATGCCGCCGAACGACTGCGCGACGAGGTTGATCGCTCCCGTCGCGTTGCGCGTGAAAATGATCTCGTCGGTGGTCGGCGCGTTGAGGAAGCGGCGCGCCGTCTCGCGCGCATCCTCGAACTTCTGCGTCGCCGTGTTCGAGAGATAGTGCAAACCGCGATGCACGTTGGCGTACTCGTGGCGCCATGCGTGTTCCATGGCCTCGAGCACCGGCAGCGGCTTCTGCGCGGACGCCCCGTTATCGAGGTAGACGAGCGGCTTGCCGTATACCTCCGGGAACAGGATCGGGAAGTCGGCGCGCACGCGCTCGTCGTCGAAGGCCGCCCCGCGGGTTTCGGTCGTGCTGCGCTCGCGCGTGTCCGTCGTCATGTCGATTCTCTCGCGGTTGTTCGGCGCCGCCATGTCGTTCATGCGGCGCCGAGTTCCAGACGGTCGTCAGACGCCGACGCCCAGCAGCCAGATGCGCGCCTGCTCGGCCAATGCCTCGCGCAGCCCGTCGTGCTCCACCTTGTCGATCGCCTCGCCGATGAACGACTGGATCAGCAGCGCACGCGCTTCCTCTTTCGGAATGCCGCGCGCGCGCAGGTAGAACATCAGGTCGTCGTCGAGCTGTGCCGAGGTGGAGCCGTGACCGCAGACGACGTCGTCAGCGTAGATCTTGAGCTCGGGCTTGGAATCGAACTCGGCGTCCTCCGACAGCATCAGTGCCTGCGCAATCTGCTTGCCGTCTGTCTTCTGCGCGTCGCGGCGCACGATCACCTTGCCCTGGAAGATGCCGCGCGCGGTATCGTCGAGCACGCCCTTGAACAGCTCACGGCTCTCACCGTGCGGCACGGCATGATCGACGACAAGCGTCGTGTCGATGTGCTCCGTGCCGCGCGCGAGGAAGATGCCCGAAACGTCGAGCTTGGCTCCCTCGCCCTTGAACGTCGCACGGATTTCGTTGCGCGCGAGGCCGACGCCCGAGGTGAATTGGAAGCCGCGGTAGACGGCGTCCTTCTGCATCTCGACGGTCCAATTGGCGAGGTGCGTGACCTTGCCGGCATCGACGGCGACCTTGACGTGGCGGGCCGTGGCACGGGCGCCGACGAGCACCTCGCTCGCGGTGTTCACCTGCCCCTCGGTCGCGGAACCCGGAACGGTGACGAAAACCTCTACGACCGTCGCCGTCGCCGCCTCACCGATGCGGATCACGTTGCGACCGACGGCGAAGCGGGGCTCGGCGCCCGCGCGCGAATGCACCACCAGCAACGGCTTCTCGAGCGTCGCGCCAGCCGGCACGTCGATCACCGCTCCGTCCGTCACGTAAGCCGCGTTGAGGGCGAGGATCGCGTTGTCGTCGCCTCCCTGGCCCAGCAGACTGGCCGCGCCATCGCTGCCGGCCAGCGCCTGAGACAGCGGCTCGACCGAAATGGAAGCAGCGTCGGCGAGGTTCGAAAGCTCCCGGCGATAACGGCCGTTGACGAGAACGATGCGCGGCGCATCGAGCTGCGCCAGCGGACCGAGCGCGACGATGATGTCGGCGATCGTCACTTTCGCATCGTCGGCGACGGCGACCGGCAACGCCTCCTTCATGGCATTGCGCAGGTCGGTATACTTCCACTCCTCGATGCGGCGGTGCGGAAGCCCGAGCGTGGCGAAACGCCCGAGCGCGCCCTCGCGCGCCTGCTGTACGGCGGCGCCGCCGGGAAGCCGCTCCGCCACCTGTCCGAAGCCCTCCGACAAGGTCGTCTCGGCCTTGGTCTTGATGACTGCAACGTTCATATCAGCTCTCTCCATCGCGTCGGTTCCGCCCTGTCCCGAAAGCTCAGGCCGCGTCGGCCTGGAACTCGGCATAGCCCGACTGCTCGAGCTCGAGGGCGAGCTCCTTACCGCCGGACTTCTGGATGCGGCCATGGGCGAGGACGTGCACGCGATCGGGCACGATGTGGTCCAGCAGGCGCTGGTAGTGGGTGATGACGAGCATCGCGCGGGCCGGATCGCGCAGCGCATTGACGCCTTCCGAGACGACCTTCAGCGCATCGATGTCGAGGCCCGAATCCGTCTCGTCGAGCACGCACAGCGTCGGCTCGAGCATCGCCATCTGCAGAATCTCCGAGCGCTTCTTCTCACCGCCCGAGAACCCGACGTTGACCGGGCGCTTCAGCATGTCGACGTCGATGTTGAGCTTGCCGGCACGCTCCTTCACGACCCGCATGAACTCCGGCGTCGTCAGCTCGGCCTGACCACGCTTCTTGCGCACCGCGTTGGTCGCCGTGCGAAGGAAGGTGAGGCCGGCGACGCCCGGAATTTCCATCGGATACTGGAAGGCGAGGAACACGCCCTTGGCGGCACGCTCGTCGGGTTCCATCTCGAGGATCGACTCGCCGTTCCACAGGATATCGCCGTCGACCACCTCGTAGTCGTCGCGGCCTGCGAGCACATAGGCGAGGGTCGACTTGCCGGAGCCGTTCGGCCCCATGATCGCGTGCACCTCGCCCTTCGGCACGACCAGATCGATGCCCTTGAGGATCATCTTGTCCTCGTCGGCGATCTTCACGTGCAGGTTCTTGATCTCGAGCATATCTCTCTCACTCCGTTGTCTGCTGCGGATGGAGCCCGCGGGGCCCTCGATCCGAAATCAATCCTTGGCGCATCCGCCGGGCCCGCACGGGCCGCCTTCGTTGTTCGGCGCGTAGATGTCCATGTACTTCTGGCCTTTCCAGCGCCACGCCCATTCGCCATCGGTACGTCGCCGCGCGAACTGCGTGAACCAGTAGACGCCGCCGAGCACGCCGACGAACCAGACGACGTAGCCGACGATGTTGCCGGTGCCCTTCAGCGAAAGCATTCCGCCGACCGCCACCAATCCGAGCACCACCGAGAAGAGCCCGGTCGCGAGCCAGCCCTGCCAGGTCGATGGCGTGGCGCCATAGCCATGCGTCTTGGGCTTGAACCAGAGGCCGTTGGAACCGTTCGACATAGCCATCCCGATCAGCCGACCGAGCCCTCGAGCGAGATGCCGATGAGCTTCTGCGTCTCCGCCATGAACTCCATCGGCAGGTGCTGGAGCACGTCGCGCACGAAGCCGTTGACGACGAGCGCCACCGCCTCCTCCTCGGAAAGGCCGCGCTGCATGCAGTAGAACAGCATGTCCTCGGAGATTTTCGAGGTCGTCGCCTCGTGCTCGAAATGCGAAGAAGCGTTCTTCGCCTCGATATAGGGCACGGTGTGCGCGCCGCACTTGTCGCCGATCAGCAGCGAGTCGCAGTTGGTGAAGTTGCGCGCGTTGGTCGCCTTGCGGTGCGCCGAGACGAGGCCGCGATACGTGTTTTCCGAGTGCCCAGCGGCAATGCCCTTCGAGATGATGCGGCTCGACGTGTTCTTGCCGAGGTGGATCATCTTGGTGCCGCTGTCGACCTGCTGGTAGCCGTTCGAAACCGCGATCGAGTAGAACTCGCCACGGCTCTCGTCGCCGCGCAGGATGCAGCTCGGATACTTCCACGTGATCGCCGAGCCCGTTTCGACCTGCGTCCACGAGATCTTCGAATGACGGCCGCGGCAATCACCGCGCTTGGTGACGAAATTGTAGACGCCGCCCTTGCCGCTCTTGTCGCCCGGGTACCAGTTCTGCACCGTCGAGTACTTGATCTCCGCATCGTCGAGCGCGATCAGCTCGACGACCGCCGCGTGCAACTGGTGCTCGTCGCGCATCGGCGCCGTGCACCCTTCGAGGTAGCTCACGTAAGCGCCCTTGTCGGCGATGATGAGCGTGCGCTCGAACTGGCCGGTATTCTTCTCGTTGATGCGGAAGTAGGTCGAGAGCTCCATCGGGCAGCGCACACCGGGCGGCACGTAGACGAACGAGCCGTCGGAGAACACCGCCGAATTCAGCGCCGCGTAGAAGTTGTCGGACTTCGGCACGACGGAGCCGAGGTACTTCTTGACCAGCTCGGGATGCTCACGCATCGCTTCGGAGATCGAGCAGAAGATGACGCCGGCCTTGGCCAGCTCCTTCTTGAACGTCGTCACCACCGAAACGGAATCGAACACCGCGTCGACGGCCACCCGCGCGCCCTCGACGCCGGCGAGGATCGCCTGCTCCTTCAGTGGAATGCCGAGCTTCGCATACGTCTCGAGCAGCTCGGGATCGACCTCGTCGAGACTCTTCGGGCCCTCCGTCGATTTCGGCGCGGCATAGTAGTGCAGCTCCTGGAAATCGATCTTCGGGTAGTTGATCTTCGCCCAGGTCGGCTCGCTCATGGTCAGCCAGCGCTCGAAGGCATCGAGGCGCCACGCGAGCATCCACTCCGGCTCATTCTTCTTGGCGGAGATGAAACGCACGATGTCCTCGTTGAGGCCCTTCGGCGCCTTCACCGTCTCGATCGTCGTCTCGAAACCGTACTTGTACTGGTCGACGTCGATCTTCTTGACCTGCTCGATCGTCTCCTGAACCGCTGCCATCTCGATCACTCTCCCATAGATGCCGCGGCAGGCGCGGCCTTGAACTGATGCGGCGTGGCGGCCACTGCGTGCGGCGCGCCCGAATCGGCCACCCGCACGTGTGTTTCGCCTCGCCCCGGCGCAACCGCGTTGCGCCACGCTTCGATGAAACTTGCGACGTCGGCGCGGCCGCTCGCATGGCCAAGGCTCACGCGAATAGCGCCACGCGCGATCTCGGGCGCGAGCCCCATCGCTGCCAGCACCGCGCTCTGCCCGACCTTGCCAGAAGCGCACGCGGAGCCGGCGCTGACCGCGACGCCCGCGAGATCGAGCTTGATGACCAGCGTCTCGGCGGCGGTTCCAGCCACGGCCAACGCCGTGGTGTTGCCAAGCCGCGTGACACGCTCCGAGACGATCGCCACGTCGGGACGAATATCGCGCGCGGCCCGCTCGATCTCGTCGCGCAGCGCCGTGATCGCACCGACGGCTGGAAGATCCCGCAGGGCGGCCTCGGCGGCGGCACCGAACCCGGCGATGCCTTCGACGTTCTCTGTTCCGGCCCGCTTGCGGCGCTCCTGACCGCCACCGACGATGAACGGCGGCAGCGAGTTCACATCCCGCGCGACGAGCGCGCCGACGCCCTTGGGGCCACCGATCTTGTGCGACGAGAGGAGCAGGTAATCGACGCCGGATTGGGCGAAATCGATCGCGATGCGTCCAGCGGCCTGCACCGCGTCACACATCACCGCCGCGCCGTGCGTGCGCGCCAACTCGACGATGGCCGCGACCGGCTGAATGACGCCCGTCTCGTTGTTGGCGAGTTGCGCTGCGATGAGCGCTCGCCCCGCGCCGTCACCATCCACAGCAGGTTCCCCTGCCAGGCTCGCGCCGAGCGACGCGACGTCGATCACCCCCTCGCAATCGACCGGCATTTCGACGATGCGTGCCTGCGATGCCAGGATCGGCGCCACGACACACGGATGCTCCATGCGGGAATAGCGGACACGACGCCACGAGCGACGGAGCACGGAATTGGCGGCCTCGCTCGCGCCGCTGGTGAAGATCACCTGCGACGGAGAGGCGCCGACCAGCGCCGCCACCTGCTCGCGCGCACGCTCGACGATCGCGCGGGCCCGGCGGCCTTCGGCGTGCACGGACGACGGGTTGCCCCCGGCCTCCATCGCCGCCAGCATCGCCGCGCGCGCCTCCGGACGCAGCGGCGCCGTCGCGTTGTAATCGAGATATGTGCGCCGGGCGCTCATTCCGCTGCCCAGCCGATGCTGCCAGCGCCGCGCTGCGGGGGAAGGTTCTTGGCGAGCTTGTCCGGCGGAATGCCATCGAGCACTTCCGCGAGGCTCACATTCCAGAGGAAGGCGGCGATGTGACCGCCGAGCCCCCGCCAGAGATTGTGCGTCAGACAGCGCTCCTCGCCGAGGCAGCCGATGCCGCCGTCCATGCAGCGCGTCATGCGCGTCTCTTCCTCGACCGCGGCCATGATCTCGCCAACGACGATCTCCGCAGGCGGACGGCCGAGCCGATAGCCGCCGCTGCGCCCGCGCGCGCTCTCGACGAGCCCCGCGCGGCGGAGCCGCAGGAAGATCTGCTCGAGATAGGACAGCGAAAGCTGCTGGCGCTCCGCGATCTGCGACAGCGGCACGGCGCTGTCGCCCTCGTGCTTGGCCAGATCCGCCATCGCCATCACGGCGTAGCGGCCCTTGGTGTTGAGCTCCACGGCGCACCTTCCTCCAAGACGCTGAACCGTCCCCCGATGCCGCTCTCTCGGCAATTCGCCCGAGACACGACCGCGCCATCGATGAGGCTTGCGTCCGACACCCCGGTTCGTGCTAAGAACCGCCTCCGATAGGAGATGCCGGAGCATTCTGTTGCGGCTCTTTCGAACCGTTCTAAAGTTAGTACGGCGAATATGAAAATTCCGAGCCGGGAAGTCAAGTATTCTGCGAGCAGGAATTTCTGATACCCAGCAAACATCCTCGGCAAATCGTCGCACGAAGCGGCGGACTGGCGCGAGCACCGGCCCCAATGCGGCGCTGAACGCCCGCCGCTCGACCGATCCGCCCTCCGGCCAGCTCCCTCTGGTCGGCTCCCGGATCCCGAAAGCCACCGCGCGCCGCCGACACGTCACAACATGGGAGTCCCATGCCTGAGCTGATCATCAATGGTCCCGCCGGCCGCATCGAGGCGCGTTACCATCACGAGTCCAAGTCGGACAGCCCGATCGCCCTCATCCTGCATCCGCATCCGCAGTTCGGCGGCACGATGAACAATCAGGTCGTTTATAGTCTCTATCACACGTTCGCCGCCCGCGGCTTCTCGGTTCTGCGCTTCAACTTCCGCGGCGTCGGCCGCAGCCAGGGCTTCTGGGACGGCGGCCCCGGCGAATTGGCGGATGCCGCCTCGGCGCTCGATTGGCTGCAGATCGTCAAGCCCGACGCCAAGTGCTGCTGGATCGCCGGCGTATCGTTCGGCACCTGGATCGCCATGCAGTTGCTCATGCGCCGGCCCGAGATCGACGGCTTCATCTGCGTCGCGCCGCCCTCCAACCTGTACGATTTCTCGTTCCTGGCGCCGTGCCCGTCGTCCGGCCTGATGATCAACGGCGACAAGGACCGCGTCGTGCCCTCGGCGTCTGTCGGCGAACTCGCCGCCAAGCTGAAGACCCAGCGCGGCATCAAGATCGACCACGAGGTCGTCCCGGGCGCCAACCACTTCTTCCAGGACAAGCTCGAGGACCTGACGTCGGTCGTCGGCAGCTACGTCGACATGCGCCTCGCCAAGGACGCCGCGGAACGCGAGCAGAAGCGTGAGCGCGAGAAGGAACGCGAGGCGGCCCGCGAGCGCGACAGGCAGCGCGAGCAGGAGGAAGTGGCGTCGGCTCCCGTCGGCGGGGACGACGACGGCGACGAGTGAGGCTCGCCGGGCCGACTGCGGTTTGCCGAGGTCGGCCCGCGCGAATTCTACTTCCTGATGGAACAGGTGCTTCGTTTTTTTCGGGCCGCATGCGGAGATTTCACCGCCGTGCGGCCCACCGCCCCATCTTGCGGCCCTTTGCTTCGGCCAAAGAACCCATATCAACATATTGATATTACACAATATTACGAACAACCAAGGACATTGTTCGACTGCCACGCGTGAAGGTTTCCAACGCGCCTGACATCCGTTCGGACCGGCCCGAGACCTTTCATTTCCATTAGTATCCCGGCGCCTATGATGCCGCGAGAAAACGCTCTGGCATCTGAGTGTTACGCCTACCGGGAGACGGCGCGTGGTCCAGATCGCAACCGTCTTGCTCGCCCTCATTGCCGTCGCCACTCTCGCCGGACTGGGCATTCTTGCCTACGCCATCGTGTTCCCGCGCCAGCCCTACAGGGGGCCGCTCCCTCCACTCACGGAGGCGGAGGCGGCGCTCAGCCAACGCCTGCGCCGGCACGTCGAGGCCGTCGCCAGCCGCCCCCACAACCTCGCCCACTACGCCGACCTGGAAGGAGCGGCATGCCACATCGAACGCGAACTGGTGGCGATGGGCCTGACGCCGCATTTGCAGCAGTACGACGTGCACGGCCGGCCGGTGCGCAATATCGAGGTGACGCTCGAGCCCGCGCCAAGCTCCCGGCGCGAGACCGCTGCAACCCTGGTCGTGGGCGCACACTACGATTCCCCCGACGAGTCACCCGGCGCCAATGACAACGGAACGGGTGTCGCCGCGCTGTTGGAGCTCGCGCGCCTGCTCGGCGGCCCAGATGCACCAGAGCGGCGACGCCGCCTGCGCCTCGTGTTCTTCGTCAACGAGGAGGCGCCATATGGCAAGACCGAGCTGATGGGCAGCCTGGTCCATGCGCGCAGCCTCGCCCAGAGCGGCGAGCGCATCGACGGCATGATCGCGCTCGAAACGCTCGGCCACTTCTCGAACGTGCCGGGATCGCAACGCTTTCCGTTTCCGTTCGGCCTCGTCTACTCGAACGTCGGAAACTTCGTCGCCTTCGTCGGGCTGCCACGCGCACGCGGCTTCGTCCGCAGGGCGCTACGTGCCTTCCGCACCGAAACGGCATTCCCGTCGATCGGCGGCGTCGCTCCGGGCTTTCTCGAGGGCATCGATCTTTCGGACCACTGGGCCTACGACCACTGCGGCTTCCCGGCCATGATGATCACCGACACCGCCCCGTTCCGAAACCCCTTCTACCATACGCGCGCGGACCTGCCCGCGACCGTCGATTACGAGAGCCTCGCCCGCATCACGCTCGGCCTGTCGCGCATGTTGGATCGCATGTGCTGAAACGGACTCGACGGTGCCTCATCCGCCGACGACACGGCCGCCAACGACATGGCACGGGGCTTCGCTATCGCTCCGGTCAACTGCGATGCGCGAAACGGGACCTCGCGTCGTTCGGCCCGGGTGTACACCATGACAGGCGCCACCGGATCTGAGGAACGGCCCCGTCAGTCTTTCGCTTTCGCCAGAACGCCACCGGGCGTCGCAACGCTCACACCGGTCGCTCCCGGGAACGTCAGCGGCAGGCCAAGAAGGGATCGAACGGCGAGATAACCCCACGCCTCGGCCTCGATGGCGTCGCCATCGAGACCGGCCGCTTCCGCGGGTCCGAGCGCGTTCTCGATCTTTCCGGCCAGCATCTGCATCAACGTGCGGTTCTTGCGCCCGCCGCCGCAAGCGATCCAGAGCTTCGGCTCGGCGCGAAAATGCCCGCGTGCCGCGCTGACCGCACCCGCCGTGAACGCGGCAAGCGTCGCCGCGCCGTCCTCTGTTGAGAGATGCGCGACGGGATCGAGCGAGAAGGCGTTGCGATCGAGCGACTTCGGCGGCATCGCGTGAAAAAAGGTGTGACGCAGATACTCCGCCACGATCTCCTCGTGCACCTTGCCCACCGCCGCCGCGGCACCGTTCTCGTCGCGCGCTTTCCCGGTTCGCGCGAGCATGAAATCGTCGATCAGGGCGTTGCCCGGCCCTGTGTCGAACGCCAAGAGATCGTGCCCGTCCGCGACATCCCCCGCGGCAGTGCCGCCCCCGATCCAGGTCACGTTCGCGACGCCGCCGAGGTTCAGGATTGCGAGCGGGCGCCCCGCGACGCCCGCCGCCAGCGCCGCGTGATAGACGGGAACGGGGGGTGCGCCCTGCCCGCCGCCCGCCACGTCGGCCGCGCGCATATCGTAGACGACGTCGATACCTGTCATGCGAGCGAGCCGCTTGCCATCGCCGATCTGCACGGTCATCACGCGCGGCGCCATCCGCCCGACGGGCGCGGGCGCGACGATGCGCGGCTTGCCCGGACCACCCGAGTTGAGCGGCCGGTGGAGCACGGTGTGGCCATGAAAGCCGATCACGTCGATCGTTTCGGGTTTGGCGCTGATGTCCTGGAGGAAGTGGTTCACCGCCTCGGCGTGGAGATCAGTCAGATACTGCTCGGCGAGGTGAAGGACGCCCGGCCGGTCGCCGCGGTGGCGGATGCGCGCCGCATCGGCCGCCGCCTGCGCCAAACGGCCGCGGAATGCCTCGGAATAGGGATAGGTGAAGGCCGGGCCCCGGACGACTTTGCTCTTGCCGTCCGTTTCGACGAGGGCCACGTCGATTCCATCCATCGACGTGCCGCTCATCAGGCCTATCGCACGCTTGAGCTTGCTCAAAATGTCGAACCTCGTGCATGTTGCCGGCCGAATCTCGCCGATCATAGCAGCCGCGCCTCCCGCCACTACCGGTCGCGGCTCTCTCGCATAGAGCGAACTTATGTCGAAAGCAAAATCCGAGTTCCTGGACGTTCTCACCGCGCGTGGTTTCATCCACCAGTGCTCCGACATCGACGCTGTCGATGCACTCGCCGCCAAGGGCGAGATCGTCTCTTATGTCGGCTACGACTGCACCGCGCCGTCGCTGCACGTCGGCCATCTGCTCTCGATCATGATGCTCGCATGGCTGCAGCGGACCGGCGCCGGCAAGCCGATTGCGCTGATGGGCGGCGGCACGACCCGTGTCGGCGATCCATCCGGCAAGGACGAAACGCGCGTACTGCGCACGGTCGAAGAAATCGACGCCAACAAGGAAGCGCTGAAAGGCGTCTTCGCCAAGCTGCTCGCATTCGGCGACGGCCGGCACGACGCCGTGATGCTCGACAACGCGGAGTGGCTGGCTCCACTCAACTACATCGATTTCCTGCGAGACGTCGGCCGTCACTTCTCGGTCAATCGCATGCTCACGATGGATTCCGCCAAGCTGCGTCTGGAGCGCGAGCAGGAACTCTCGTTCATCGAGTTCAACTACATGCTGCTGCAGTCCTACGACTTCGTCGAGCTGGCGCGCCGCTATGGTTGCAACCTGCAGATGGGCGGCTCCGATCAGTGGGGCAACATCGTCATGGGCCTCGACCTCGGCCGGCGCATGGGCGTGAAGCATGGCCTCCACGCGCTCACTTGTCCGCTGCTGACGACTGCGTCGGGCGCGAAGATGGGCAAGACGGCAGCGGGCGCGGTGTGGCTCAACGAGGCGCAGCTCTCCGCCTACGACTACTGGCAGTACTGGCGCAACAGCGAGGACGCGGATGTCGGCCGCTTCCTGAAGCTCTTCACGATGCTGCCGCTCGACGAGATCGCGCGCCTCGCCGCGTTGCAGGGCGCGGAGATCAACGAGGCGAAGAAGGTGCTGGCGACGGAAGCCACCGCGCTGATCCACGGCCGCGACAAGGCGGAAGCGGCGGCAGAGACGGCGCGGCTGACGTTCGAGAAAGGCCAAACCGCGAGCGATCTGCCGACGGTCGAGATCGAAGCCAGCGAGCTTGCGGCGGGCATCGGCGTTCTCAACGCCTTCGTGAAGGCCGGGCTCGTCAAATCCAACGGCGAAGCGCGCCGGCAGATCCAGGGCGGTGGCCTCAAGGTGAACGATGCCAGCGTCTCGGACGAGAAGGCCGTGATCGACAATGCAGCCCTGACGAGTGAGGGCGTCGTCAAGCTCAGCCTCGGCAAGAAGAAGCACGTGCTGCTGAAGCCGGTGTGAGCCTTTTATCGGAAGAGATGGCGAACGACGATGACGACGGGTTCACCGCTGACCGATTGATCCCACCGCATGCCGGGAAGCGCGCAGCACGGCGCGCTTGCCGAGACCATCGGACTTTGCGGGGAGCACGACCGCACAGGATGAAAGTGCGAATATCGATCAGCGATGCGCCACTCGCGCGAGCGCATCCGGAACGAAACTGCGATACGCGCGTGACATGAACGCGACGAACACGAGGCCCGCGACAAGCCAGTTGAATTCTAACATGACCGAGCGAGCGAGCGCGGTCAGCCAATCCTGAGCTTCGATGCTGTGGTTGGGCGTCAGAACCTGAAGTTCAGGCCCGCCCTGATGACACTGAAATCAATATTGTCCGCTTGTACGGTGGGCGCCGTGAACTTGGGTTCTCCCAAATCGACGTAGAGATATTCGACCTTCACGGTCCAACCGTCGCGCAGCATGGCTTCGAGGCCACCGCCGACTACCCAACCGACTTTGGTTTCATCATACCGACAAACGGGACCACCGCAGGCTCCCGTATCGGCAAAGCCTTCTACACCCGCAACGGCCAAACCGCCGGTGACGAAGGGCATCATGCTCCCCATCGCAACGCCCGCGCGGGCGCGCAAGGTCGCGAACCAGTTCACGTCTCCGGAACAGCCCTGGGTGGGCCCGAAAAGTAGACACGGCGTCGTAGGAGCGGGATTGGTGCGGGTGTTCTCATAACCTCCAAGATCGGAGAATGACGCGTCCCCTTCGATACCGAAGACAACGGTTCCACGCTGCCAGTTCACGCCGAGTGTCGCACCACCGACCCAACCACCAACGTCAACGTCGGTGCTCTCGGGAACGGGCGTGAACGTATATGTGTTATTGCCCCAGCCGTAACCCGCTTGAACGCCGGCATAAAATCCGGACCAGTTGCTGGGAGGTGCTGTCGGCTCACTTGCAAATGTTTGCGGGGCCGTGGCGCAAAGAATCGCGAAGGCGGCGCCCAAATGTTTCAGAAGCCCGACGCGCTCGTTCATGCCGCACACATACCCGGTTAAATCGCTTCATCAGGAAATCGACTATTGCCTATCATGAGGCAAGTATGACGGCTGTCACTCCACGGCAACACCGAGCCCCCAGTTACGGCGATTGACGACATGGGTCGCGGCCACAAGCGGCGGGATCTGAGGCCATTCTGCGCTTGCTTCTTGCGAAGCCCAATCGCGACACATCGCCGACGCATCACGCCAGCTCGCGGGCTTGAGAACCGGAAAGTACCCCGGCTTGAGCGCAAACAAAAGAAAACGCGCCGCGGGGTCCGCGGCGCGTTTCGACATGCTTCACCCTAATAGGGCAGAGCGTCAGTTGAGC
>CALMPK010000188.1 GCA_937873575.1 uncultured Hyphomicrobiaceae bacterium | reverse complement strand
GGCGCCGATCTATAAGCGGGGCGGGTTGTGTGGTCGCCGGGCGGCCCACGACCTCAGCGGCGACGGGGGGAATTTCGTTCTCCGCGGCGGGGCGGTTGGGAGCCCGTGCCCCACCCCCAGGAACCCGCCGCTCTCCTATGCCGATCCGGCACAAGTGGCCCGCCTCGAGGTCGTCGCTGGCGTCACGCCCGTATCGAAAGGCGGCGCCCCCATCGCTGGTACCGTGACCGTCGAAAGCGCACCGCCTCATTTCGCCCATGCCGGCGAGGGCGCGCATACGGCCGGCACGATTTCGACGTTCTATCGCTCGAACGGCGATCAGCTCGGCACTTCGGCCACCGCCCACGCAGCGACCGACAGGATCAGCGTCGACTACGCCGGCGCCTGGGCGCGCGGCTACGACTACAAGGATGGCAACGGCGAGCGCATCGCCTCGACCGAGTACGAGGCGCAGAACCACTCGGCGCAAGTGGCGATCAGGAACGGCGGCGATCTGTTCGTCGTCCAGGGCGGCCTGCAGTTCATTCCCTACCAGGGGTACGTGAACCAGCGCATGGACATGGTCGACAACGAGACCTGGTTCCTCAACACGCGCTATCTCGGCAAGTTCAGTTGGGGCAAGCTCGACGCGCGCGCCTTCTACCAGCACGTCGAACCCATGATGGATTTCCTGCCCGACAAGAAATACAACCTCGACCCGATGATGGCGATGATGATGCCGAACGGGCGCAAGATGCCCATGCGGACCGACGCGGAGGATGCCGGCTACTCCATCAAGGCCGAGATCAATGTCAGCGCTGCCGATACGCTGCGCATCGGCAACGAGTTCCACCACTACGCCATCGACGACTGGTGGCCGCCCGTCGCCGGCATGGCCATGATGTGCTGCGACACCTATCAGGTCCTCAACGGCGCCACGCGCGATCGCCTCGGCACATTCATCGAGTGGGAGCGGCAGTGGGACCGCGCCTGGTCGACGCTCCTCGGAGTGCGCAACGACGTGGTGTGGATGGATGCCGGCGACGTGCAAGGCTACAACGCCGGCGCGGTCTATGGGCCCGATGCCAACGCCTTCAACGCGCGCGAGCATGCGCGCACGGACGCCAACTTCGACGCCACCGCGCTGCTGCGTTACGAGCCGTCACGAACCGCGCTCGTCGAGCTCGGCTATGCGATGAAGACGCGCTCGCCGAACCTTTACGAGCGCTATGCCTGGAGCAGTCCGACCGGCGATACCGCCATGACGGCCCCGCAGATGGCCATGAACATGTTGGGCTGGTTCGGCGACGGCAATGGCTACACGGGCAACCTGGACCTCAAGCCCGAGCGCGCGCATACCGCCAGCATCACGCTTGGCTGGAACTCGGGTGATGGCGAGTACGCCCTCAAGGTGACGCCCTACTACACCTACGTCGAGGACTACATCGGCGTGAGGAAGCTCGGCGATTCCTTCGGCGCCGCGCACGCCGGTTTCGTCAACCTGCAATTCACCAACCACGACGCGGCACTCTACGGCGTCAATGTCACGGGCGCGATGCCGCTCGGTGTCACCGAGTACGGCAAGTTCGCGTTGACCGGCGTCGCGAGCTATGTCCATGGCGAGAACGCGGATACCGGCGTCAGCCTCTATCACATGATGCCGTTCAACACGCGCCTCGCCCTGACGCACCGCTTCGGTGGTTGGTCGAGCGCCGTCGAGGTCGACCTCGTCGCCGGAAAGCACAACGTCGATACGACGCGCAACGAACTCGAGACCGCCGCATACGCACTCGTCAATCTGCGCACGAGCTACGAGTGGGAGCGCTGGCGCTTCGACCTCGGCGTGACCAACCTGTTCGACACCTACTACGAGCATCCTCTCGGCGGCATCTACATCGAGCCGACGATGGGCAATCGCAATCCGGCGCTCGGTCCGCGCGAGGTTGGCAACGTTCCGAGCCCAGGTCGCTCGATCAATGTCGGAATGACGCTGAAGTTCTGAGCGCCCAATCGAGTTTCAACGACAAAGAGCGGCGCCGCTGCGCGATGAGCGTGGTGGCGCCGCTGCCATGCGACGACGGCCGACAATGCCGGACGCGCCGCAATGCTGCGGGGCCAGCATCCCTGGGAAAAGGCCGCGCTCTGAGCCCTTGCCGCGTCAAGTCGAGTGCGTGATACTGCGACAAAAGTAGAGCCGGAAAGCCGGCCGTTTCCGCAACACTCGGCGCCGCGCGGAGGCAGCGACGATATCAGATGACGAAAATTTCCTGTGACGCCTGCAAGATGCCGCCTTATCCGGCAGATGCGGCGCTGTCTCCCGAAACCGGGCTGCCGCACGGGTGGGCCGTGCGCCGCATCGGTGGGCGCACGTTCACGCTCTGCGACTGCTGCGGCAGCGTCCGCCATTTCAAGGGCGGCGTCTCGACCTATCTGCAAGAGCACCTCGGCCTCGCGCCCGACGCGCGCTTCGATTTCGAGGACGCCCCGGGCGGTGGCCTGCACCGCTCGCGGGTCCGCCGTTGAGCGGCGGCGTTCCGGCGCGTTCCCCCTGGAGGGGTGACATGAAGATCTGCTGCGACGCGTGCCAGGCCGAATATACGCTCGAGGTGAAGGGGCCGATCCTGCTCAAGGACGCGCTGCCGCGTGGGTGGCGCCCGCGCCGCATCGACGGACGCGTGTACATCCTGTGCGACGTGTGCGGCAATCTCCGCCAGTTCGTCGGCGGGCTTTCGCCCTATCTCCAGCAGCGTCTGCAGTTGCCGAGCAACGTCGAGATCGAGTTCCCCGAGCACACCGAGATTCCACACGATTGGTTCGAGCGGTTGCGCGAGCCCAAGCCGCGCGCATGAGCGCGTCCTGGGCAACCATAGAGCGGGCATTCCCGCTCCAATGAGCCGGCAAGAGCTTCAAGATTGAGAGCCAGGCTGAAACACGGGGCAAAGCCCCGGAGCACGAGGGAGGTTGCGATGAGCGATACCGACATCAACAAGCTGCTGCAGATGAATGGCGGCGCGCCGGGTGATCCCGCCCAGCTCGTCCGCGCCGACGAGGTCGCCGCGTGGAACGAGGCCAAGGCCCACAGCCTCGCCAGCGCGGAGGGCCTCGAGCTCACCCCGGCCCACATGAAGGCCATCAACCTGCTGCGTGAGATCTATGTGACGCGCGGCCGGGCCCCGCACGCACGCCTGCTGGCCAACGAGCTGAACGAGGCGTTCGCCGCCGAGGGTGGCAGCAAGTTCCTCTATCAGCTCTTTCCGGGCGGTCCGGTCGCTCAGGGCTCGCGTCTCGCCGGCGTACCAGCACCGCACGATACCCGCGATCTGTCGTTCGGCTCGACCTACTGACACTTCGTCGATCGGGGGCGCGGCACGCGGCGGGCGTGCCGCTGTGCTGCGCTCTCTCCGATTCTGCGCGGGCCGCCGCTCGTCACTCGGGCGTTCCGCCGCGCGGCAATGCTCCGCCCCCTGCGCGGAGACGGCACAATCCCGGGTATCCACCCGGGTATCCACCCAGGTATCCACAATGGCGCAGCTCATCCCGCTCAGCCGCCTCGCACGTCTCGTCGGCCAACCGCGCGCGGCCCTCCAACGCATGGCTCAGGACGGCTCGTTGAAAACGTTCGACGGCCATGTCGATCTCCAGGAGGTGCTACGGCTCTTCCCAGATGTGCGCCTTGAGGACGACGCCGAGATCCGTCGCGTCGAGGAGATCAAGGCGACCGCGCATGCCAAGCCCCCGGAGCCTGCTTCGCTTCCTGATGCCGCCGTTCTCTACGAGCGCCTGAAGGCGCTGAGCCGCGACTATGCCGCCGCTCATTCCCGGCTCAGGCATTACGAGCGGGTGCAGGGGTGGATTCCGGCAAAGCTCGACGAGGCGCGCGAGCTGGGAGATATTGCCCCGCAATTCGCCGAGCACTTCCTCTCGTGGTTGAAGCGCGAGATGGCGGCACCCGCCGCCGACCTGCAACGCTGGGAGGAGCTCGTCGCCAGGGAAAGGATCATGCGGGTCATGTCGGCCCAGGTGAAAGTGTTGCCGAAGGGACATGCGTTCGAGGTCGTCGGCAACGAGACGATTCTCGAGGCGGGGCTGCGTGCCGGCCTCTCGCTTCCCTATGGCTGCAGCAACGGCAGTTGCGGTGACTGCAAGTGTCGGGTGGTCGAAGGCGACGTCGTGAAGGTGCGCCCGCACGACTACGTGCTCACCGCCGCCGACAAGGCGCAAGGTCACGCACTGTCGTGCTCCTACACCGCGGTTCGCGACATCGCGATCGAGGTGCCGATGGCAGGCGCAGCGGATATCCCAGAACAGACGATCCGCGCGCGCGTGCGTCTGGTGGAGCCGCTCGGCGGCCGTCGCATTGCCCTCCATCTGCTTTCGCCGCGGGCCGAGCGCATGCGCTATCTCGCTGGCCAGTCGTTCGAGATCACGCTCGGCGGCGAGAGCCGTATCGTCCCGGTGGCGGGCTGCCCATGCGAGGAGCGGCGCATCGAGGTGCATGTCGAGTGCGATGCCGAGGGTGAGCAGCGCGAGCGGCTGTTCGCAAACCTGCAGCCGAACGAGGAGGTCGTGGTGCGTGGCCCGTTCGGCACCTTCGTGCTCGACGATGCTTCGGAGCGGCCGCTGGTGCTGATCGCCGCGGGGGCAGGCTTCGCCTCGATCAAGAGCCTTCTACAGCACGCCCTGTCGCTCGAGCAGGCGCCGTCGATCACACTCTACCGGTTCGCCAACACGGAAGGGGCGTATCAAGAGAACCTGCTCCGCTCGTATGCCAACGCGCTCGATCATTTCCGCTTCGAAAGCTTCGGTGCGGATGCCGATGCGGCCGCGACCATCGCGGGAATCGCTCGTGCCGCCGAGAACCTTGCCGGCGCAGACGTCTATGCGGCCGGCGAGGCGAAATTGATCGACCAGGCCCGCGCTGCGTTCCTCGGCGCGGGGCTGCCCGAGGCCCAGTGGAACAGCCTGATCGTCGCGTGACAGGCGTGCGCCACCTGCCGGTCGTGCGAAGACCGCCGAGCGCCGAACTCAGATGTGCGGCAGCTTGGCGAAGCCCTTGCCGACGATCGGGCCGGTCGGCTTGCCGGTTGGCGATCCCCCGGCCTGTTCGATCGTGATCTCGTAGAGCTGGTCCGGCTTCGGTGCGGGAAGCTCCGGCCCGTCGAGGGTCGTCACGGTCGGTCCATGCATCAGGCCCATCGATACGGGTCCGGTTTCCCGGCTCGGCAGTGTCCACACCTGTAGGGTCTTACCCTCGGGCACCGCGATGTCGGTCAGCGGCACGATGCGGATGCGTTGGCCCTCGTAGGTCTCCACGATCGATACCGGTTGCGCCGTGGCGTCGAGCAACACGACGATCATGCGTGGCTTGCGCCGGGCGATCTGGTAGAGGCCGAGCCCGCCGCCCAACGTTCCCAACAGGCTCGCAGCGGCGAAGCCCTGCCAGAACGCGCGTCGCGTAACCCGCCCACCGTGCGCGGGGGTATTGGCACTTGCATCGCGCCGGCCGGTGAACGCGACGACATTGTCGTGACCGTCGCGAGCCTGCGGCCGTTCCAGCGCAGTTTCGATCCGGTCCCAAAGTTCCGGTGTCGGCGGCACGGGCAAGGCGCTGGTGTCGAGCTCGAGGAACCGCTCGCGCGCAAGGGCCAAGGCCTCGCGCGCATCGGCGTCGTCGGCCAGCATCTGCTCGAACGCCGCCCGCTCGGCGTCGCTGGCGAGGCCGAGAACATACTCGCCCGCCACGTCGTGCAGTTTCGCCTTTCTGTCGGTGCCCTCGCTCATGCCATGCACTCCCTGAGGGCCTGTAATCCGCGCTTCACCCAGGACTTGGCCGTGCCGAGTGGCACGCCGAGCAGACCCGCGATCTCGCCGTGAGAGTATCCGGCGACGTAGGACAGCAGCAGGCTCTCGCGCTTCTCGTTCTCGATGGCTTCGAGGCACTTTCTGAGCCGGCTCGACTGCGACAGCCGCTCGAAGGCGTCTTCGATCACCGAATGGCTCTGGCGCGCTGCTTCGAGTGCGTCGCCGTCGACCAGATCCTCACGGCTCGAATCCCGGATCACGTTCAGCGACCGGTTGCGGACGATGGTGTAGATCCACCCCCGCGCCGAGCCGACGCTCGCATCATAGCTCCCGGCATTCTGCCAGATTTGCACGAAGGCATCCTGAACCACCTCCTCGGCGATGTCGCGCCGCCGCACGATGCGCTGGGCCACGGCGATGAGCCGTCCCGCCTCCTGTTCGAACAGAGAGCGAAGCGCCGACCGGTCGCCCCTCGCGCAGCCTGCGATCATCTCTGAATAGTCCAACATCCGGTACGCGCTCCCAGGCTGCGATGGAAAAAGGCGGTATGCCGCCCATCACCCAACACGCGAGACCGCGTGTTTGGATGCAGCCTCATACGGATCGAAAATAATATTGGAGCATCCCTGCATCCAAACGCCGGCCGCCCCGTGTTCTCCAAACACGCAGGCGAAAGTCGCTCCGGTACGACCGGCGGTCATGGCCTGTGGAACGGTGAACAACACATGGAGCATGCCATGCGAACCATCCATCTGGCCATCGCCACCCTTCTCGCGAGTGGAGCCGCCGCACCCGCCGCTCTGGCCGCCAGCGCTGTCGGCCTCGTCGGCGACAACACCCTCGTGATGATCGAGGAGGGCAAGCCGGCCGTCGGAAAGGCCGTAACGGTCAAGGGTGTTCAGCGCCTCCTCGGCATCGACGTGCGCCCCTCTGACAAGAAGCTCTACGGCGTCGGCGCCGATGGAACGGTCGTCACGATCGACGCCACCACGGGCGAGGCAACCAAGGTGACGACGCTCGACAAGATGATCCCGGCTGGCTCGAGCGCGATCGTCGATTTCAACCCGGCGGCCGACAAGCTGCGCTTCATGGGCAGCGACGGAACCAATCTGCGCGCCGATCTCGCCACCGGCAAGGTGGTGACGGACGGCAGCCTTGCGTTCGAAACCGGCGACATGCATGCCGGCGAGAAGCCGAATGTGGTCGCGGCAGCCTACACCAACTCCTACGGCAAGCCTGAGAAGACGGCGATGTTCGACATCGACGCCACCATCGTTGCGCTCATTCAGCAGACCAAGCCGAACGACGGAACGCTGAAGGCCATCGGCAAGCTTGGCGTCGAAAGCGCAAAGACGTTCGCGTTCGATGTGGCGACGACGGCAGACGGCACGAACACGGCCTGGCTCGTCGCCGACAACGTGCTCCACACCGTCGCGCTCGACACCGGCAAGGCGACGATGATCGGCAAGCTCGAAGGCGCCGAGCAGCCGATCCGCGACATCGCCGTCATGCCGGCGAGCTGACGGGCGCGAAGGGGCCTCGCAATCCGAAGGTCCTCGCTCATATGTCCGCGATCGCCAAGCGAGCGATCCGGCTCCCCGCAGCGGGGACGGCCGCCGGTGCACTGCTCCCTCTCCCCCGTGAGCGCCGGCGGCCGCTAATTCTCCCAAAGCAAAAAAGGACGGAGCATCTCGTGCTCCGTCCTTCGTTCATCAATTCGGTGGCTCGACGCGCTTTGGCGTCTGGGCCTGTCGGTCGAGTTCGTTGGAATCGCCTAAGCCCACACGGTCGGCGGGAAGCTCGTCCGTGCGTTCGCTATGGAGTTCTAATCGCGCTTCAGGCCCTTCGCCGCCAGCTCTTCGAGATAGCCCTTCCAGCGCTGGTCCTTTTCCTGCCCGAGCTCGAGCAGGTACGACCACGTGTAGAGGCCGGTATCGTGGCCGTCGTCGAACGTGATCTTCGCGGCATACTTGCCGACCGGCTTCAGCATCTGGATCTTGACGCTGCGCTTGCCCGGCACGGTCACGCGCTGCTCGGCGGAGTGGCCCTGCACCTCGGCGGAGGGGCTCAACACGCGCAGGTACTCGGCCGGCAAGTCGTAGGAGTAGCCGTCCTTGAACGTGACCTTCAGGCTGTCGCGATTGGGCGAGATCTTCATCACCGGCACATCGACGCCTTTGAGCGACTGCACCTCGGCCCAGACCTTCTCGGCCATGTCGCGATAGACGGCCGCCTCCGCGCTTTCGGCGCGGATCGCGGTGACCGGCGTGCCGGCGTCCGACAGCTCGCGGATATCCATGTGCAGCGGCACGCCGCCGAGGAACTTGAGGCCGAGCTTATCCGCTTCGCGCTCGGCGCCGCCGGAGCCGAAGATGTCGTAGCGCTTGCCCGTATCGGGCGCGATGAAGAAGCTCATGTTCTCGACGATGCCGAGCACCGGCACATCGACCTTCTTGAACATGCCGAGACCCTTACGGGCGTCGATCAAGGCGAGATCCTGCGGTGTCGAGACGATCACCGAGCCGGTGATCGGCACTTGCTGCGCGATCGTCAACTGCACGTCGCCGGTGCCGGGCGGCATGTCGATGACGAGGGCATCGAGTTCGCCATCGATATTCCATGCGACGTCGAACAGCATCTGCTGCAGCGCCTGCACGACCATCGGACCACGCCAGATGATCGGCATGTCCTCCTCGATGAGAAAGCCGATCGACATGACGTCGAGGCCGAATGCCTTGAGCGGGATGAGCTTCTGCTGGTCCGCCGTCGCCGTCGGGTGCTGCCCGGTGAGACCGAGCAGGCGGGGTTGCGACGGGCCGTAGATGTCGGCGTCGAACATGCCGACCTTGAGGCCGAGCGCCTGCAGGCCGAGTGCGAGGTTGACCGCTGTCGTCGATTTGCCGACGCCACCCTTGCCGGACGCGACGGCGATGATGTGCCGGACGCCCGGGAGGTCGGGAATGGCGGCGACGCCGCGCGGCTGTGCGGCCACCGGGGGCGAGGGGGCACGGGCGGGCTCGGCCGAGCCGTTGGAGGATTTCGAGCCGCTCGACGATTCCGCGGTGAGGACCGCCGTGACATTGCCGACGCCCGGCACTTGCCGCACGGCCTCTTCGGCGGCGCGGCGCATCGCCTCGAGTTCGCCGGCGCGTTCGATCGGCACGGTGATCGAGAAATAGACCCGGTCTTCCTTGACCACCGTCTCGGACACGAGGCCGAGATCGACCAGGTTGCCCGTGCCGTCCGGCCCCGGGACCGTCTTAAGCCTGTCGATGATCGCGTTCTTGGTCACGGCCATAAAATTGTCTTCCCTCACCTCGGGCCCGCTTGGCGGCACCCCGCGTTTCCTGCCGGCCCGCTTGTCGGGCCGTGCTTGTCGAGATTGAACATTCGCGTTTCGCGATGTTTGGTCGAGATGGCGATCCCGCCCCGCAATTGCAAGGCACCGGAGCTGATCGCACGTCCTGCGATCAGTCGATGGCGACGGCGGCGAGCTTGGCGAGCGTATCGGCCTCGCGTTCGACGGCCTTCATGATGAGTGCGCGCTTGGCCTCGGGCAGATCGAGCGCGAGTGCGGCCTGATGCCCCTTCGGCGACATCTTGCGCAGCGTCTTGCCGACGATGTCGAGAACCTTGTCCTCGTCGTAGCTCGAGTACTTCGCGAGGAATTCATCGATGTAGTGCTCGACGAAGACCACGTCGACGACGTTCTCCAGCGCCTGGCTCTCGCGATCCTTCTTGAGCTGCTCCTTCTTCACCATCATCACCGCGCGGCCGATCTCGTCCTCCGAATAGCCGCTCTTGGCCATGAGCTCCGAAATCAGCTTGGCGTGATGCTCCCGGCAGGTTCTGCGCCAGTCGTTGTAGCCGGTGCGTCCCTCGGGGAAGCGGTCGCGGGGGATGTCCCAGCGGCGGATGTGCTGGGCGCGCGCGGCGATGCGCAACGTCTCGGAAGCATCCGGATACATTGCGGCGAGGCGCTCGGTCATGCGTTCGGCGTAGACCACCTCGTAGGGGCGCTTCACGCCGCCGACAACCGTCGAACGCGGGTCGTCAGCGTTGGCGGCGTCGATGGCCTTGATGGTCTCGTCGAAGCGGGGGGAATTGGTCATGATCGTCGGCTCCTGTTCGTTGCGGCTCAGGAAGTCGAGAGCTGGCTTTGCGTTTGCCGCCTGCTCATCGGCGTCGCGGCGCGTGCTTCGTTGGCGCGTAACCGGGCGGCCTTGCGCTCCCGCACGAATGCGACGAAGCGGCGTGCCCAGGGATTGCGACTGGTATCGCGCTGATGCGTGAACGTGGCCAGTAGATTTTGCACCACGATGCCGTCGTTGCGCCCGTCGATGCCCTCTCCGCGTGCCACGTCGAAGGCGTAGTCGAGCCCGGCGGGCAGGTTGCGAATGGCGGCGTAATGGAACTCGTGTGCGTTGATCTGCGTGCCTTCGCCGCCCGCGCCGTCGCAGGCAGGCCAAGGAGAAGCGGTGGTTTCGACGAGGCGAACCTGGCCACGGCCCTGCGGCCTGGGGTTCATGAACGCATCGCCCGGCACGACGCCGACCATGTCGCCGGCTTCGGCGCCGAACGAGATGCTGCGGCACATGTACATGAGCCCGCCGCATTCCACGTAAGCCGGCATGCCGTGTTCGATCGCGGCGCGAATATCCGCGCGAAGCCCGCTGTTGGCGGCGAGGGCCTCGATCTGCGTCTCCGGGAAGCCGCCCCCGATCAGCAGGCCATCGGCCTCGGGCAGGCGCTGGTCGCAGAGCGTGTCGAAGTACACGAGATCGGCCCCCGCCCGCTCGAGGGTTTCGAGATCGTCGGGATAGTAGAAGCCGAACGCGGTGTCGCGGGCGACCGCGATGCGAACGTTCGCCCCCACCGGAGCGTCGGCAGGCGCTGGCACGTTCTGCGGTCTGGCGGCGGGAGGAGCCGTCTCCGCCAGCGCACGGATCGCGTCGAGGTCGAAGCCCGCGCGCACGGCATCAGCGATGGCGGCGATGCGGGTCTCCACCTCGCCTGTCTCCGAGGGCGTGGTGAGGCCGAGATGGCGCTCGCGCACGGCGAGGCGCTCGTCGCGCCGCAGGCAGCCGAGGATCGGCAGATCGGTGTAGCGGGCGACGGCCTCGCGCAGCTTGGCTTCGTGCCGGGGGCCTGCGACCTTGTTCAGTACGACGCCGGCAATGCGCACCGCCGGGTCGAACAAGCGGTAGCCGAGCAGCAGGGGGGCGATGCCGCGCGTGATGCCCTCGGTATCGACAACGAGAATGACCGGCGCGTCGAGCAGCTTCGCCAGCGCGGCGTTGCTGTCGTTGCCTTCGAGATCGACACCGTCGAACAGGCCCTTGTTGGCCTCGATGATCGAAATGTCGGAGCCCGCGGATTTTTCAGCGAACATCGCCGCGATCTCGTCGCGGTCCTGCGTGTTGAAATCGAGGTTGTAGCAAGGCCGCCCGACCGCGCGGGCGTGCCACATCGGGTCGATGTAGTCCGGGCCCTTCTTGAACGTCCGGACCGCGAGGCCAAGATCGCGCAGCGCACGTGACAGGCCGAGCGTCACCGTCGTCTTGCCGGAGGATTTGTGTGCGGCGGCGATCAGCAGGTGGGCCAACTCACGCGACTCCTGGTTTCACGATGCATCGGCTGGTCGCAACCGCGGAGCCCTTCGCTCGATCCGCGAACACGCCGTTTCGTTTCGCGATCGATTGCTGTGAGCTGCCGGCCAAGGCGCCCCGTCGCGCGCCTCGCCTCAGCCGTCGTACTCCTCGCCCTTCGGCAGAAACGGCATCACCTTGAGCGCAACGCCGGTGATCAGCATGGCGATCGAGACGCCGGCGATGCCGAGCAGAACCTCCGGCAGCGACGGCGCGTAATGTGCGATCTCGCCGTCGAGGAACGAACTCGACACCTCCTTGCCGGGGAACAGCTTGAGCGGGAACGCCTGGCCGCCGATGATGGTCACGTACATGAAGCAGAGACCGCCGATAAGCGCGAGGATCGAGGCGACGGTGAGCGCACGGCGCTCGGAGATGTACGCCTTGCCCGCGTCGCTTCCCGCGAGCAGCAGCAGTCCTGCTGGAATGAGCAGCCCGACGACGATGTGGCCGAGCCAGAACAGCTTCGTGTAGATGCCGCCGTCGCGCAGGATGAACATTTCTACGTCCCAGTGCTGCGCGGCGTAGAGGTTCGTCAGGTGCTGGACGATGGTGAAGTAGAGCACCGCCAGCGCAAAGATGATGAGCAGGCCGCGGAAGCTCGACACCATCTCGTCGTTGAGCAGGCGCTGGCTCGTCTCGCGGCACATGGTGAGCAGCACCAGCACCGTGAATGCGAGGCCATAGAGGAACGATGCGGCGATGAACAGCGGCGCCATGATCGCCGCGTCGTAGGCTTCACGCGCGACGAGGAAGCCGAAGATCGAGCCGGTGCCGGTGGTGAGCGCCAGGCGCCACACGAACGCGAACCACCCGGCGGCCTTGGTGTAGGCGGGATTACGCGCGGTTCCCCGATCCATCATCGTGAACAGGTAGGCCGCCACGATGACCAGGAAGCCCGTGTAGAGGTAGATGTTCCACGAGAAAATGGACTTGAAGTTATAGGTCGTCATCGCGACGGTCAGACGCTCGGGCCGTCCGAGGTCCAGCACCAGTACCGCGAGGCCGCCAACCAGAAGCGCGATCGCCAGCACGCCGGAGAGACGCGCGAACGGCTTGTAGGCGAGGCGGTTGAACACCGACGAGATCGACGCGACGTTGAGCGCGCCCGAGGCGGCGACGATCAGGAACACCGCGAACACGTGCGGCGTGCCCCACACCACGGCATTGTTCATGCCGGTGACGATGTGGCCGTGGTGCTCCATGTACAGGACGGCGCCGAGCCCGATCATGATGAGGGCGGCGTGCATGGCGAGCAGCCCCCAGAACAGCACGCTGTGGTCGTCGAGCTTCTGATACGTGATATGCGCCATGGTTGTTCTCGTCCTTCGGACCTAGGCGCCGGCGCGTGGCCGGCGGGTCTCGTCAGATGTTCTGGTAGTAGACGCCCGGATCCGGACCGAGGGCGTCACGGATGCGCGTCGTGCGGTAGGTCGCCACGCGCTTCGCGATCTCGGAATTGGGATCGTTGAGGTCGCCGAAGATCATGGCGTTGTTGCCGGTCTTGGCGCAGGCCTCGACACACGCGGGCGTGCGGCCGGAATCGACGCGGTGAACGCACATGGTGCAGCTCTCGACGCAGCCCTTGCCGCGCGGCGCGTATTCCTTCTGGTCCTGCAGCGGCTCGTGAACGAACGAGCGGGCCTTGTACGGGCACGCCATCATGCAGTAGCGGCAGCCGATGCAGATGTGGCGGTCGACCAGTACGATGCCGTCGGCGCGCTTGAACGAGGCACCCGTCGGGCACACGTCGACGCACGGCGGGTTGGCGCAGTGCTGGCACATCATCGGCAGCGAGAACTGCGAGCCGTTCTTCGGATCACGAACCGTGAGCTTGCGGATCCACTGCGCGTCCGTCTCCGGCCGCGTCGGCGTTGCCCAGCCGTTCTCCGTCGAGCAGGCCGTGACACAGCTCGAGCAGCCGTCCTGGCATTTGCCCGCGTCGATCAGCAGGCCCCAGCGGTTCTTGGCCGAAACCTTCTGGTCGGCCGGACGGGCATTGGCCGGCGTGCTCTCGGCGTAGGCCATCAGCGTCACGCCTGGGGCCAGCGCCATCGTCGCGAATGCGGAAGCAGACTTCAGGAAGAAGCGCCGCGCAGCACTGATCGGCGCGATATCGCCGGACTGGAGCGAAGCACCACCCGATGCGCAGCCACAACCGCTGCCACAGCCCCCGCCGCTTTTCGCTGAGCGATCATCCTCGAAGCTCGGGCAGCTCATCGCTGAACCTCCTTCAGGTAGGCGGAGAGGGCCGCCACGTCGCCGTTGTGAGGGTCAGCGCCGGCCGCGCCCGATTGCATCGCCGCGCCTTCGGGACGCGATGCGTGGCACTCGAAACAGTCGAGCTTTACCGCCGCATAGTCGTGACACGTGCGGCAGAAGTGCTTGGGATCCGCGACCGTCACCGCCTTGCCGTCGTCACCCTTGACCGCGTGGCAATCGACACAACCCTTGAGGCTGAACGTGCTGGTGCGCAGCCCCTCGTGCACGGTGCCGTCACGCTGGTGCTTCAGCACGCTCATATGGTTGCGGCGCATCCACCCTGTTTCCGCGACGCACTTGTCGCCACGTCCCTTGGCGACCTGCGGCGGGCCAGCGGATGCCGGGTCCGCCAACACCCCGAGAGACAGGATCGCGAGCAGCAGCCATGCCGCCGCGACCCTGCCGATATGCCATGCCATGCGCATCAGCGATCGTCCTTACTGGCCGAGGCCCATCTCGATGTAGCCCGTCGGGCAGACGTCGGCGCAGATGTGGCAGCCGACGCACATCGAGTACTCGGTATAGACGTAGCGGCCGACGGCACGCTCCTTCTTCGGCACGCGCTTCACGGCGGTCTGCGGGCAGAAGATCACGCAGTTGTCGCACTCGAAGCACATGCCGCAGCTCATGCAGCGCTTGCCCTCGTTGATCGCCTGCTGCTCGGTGAGGCCCTGGATGCGCTCTTCGAAGTTGCCGAGCACTTCCTCGGCGCCGATGTGCTTTTCCTCGCGCTTGCCGCGGGCCTCGTACTTGAAGTGCCCCTTGAACAGGTCGCTGTGCGGGATGATCTGGCTGCCCGAGAGATCCTCGTAGTTGTGGATTGCGAACTTGGCGGCGTTGGTGCCGCGCGTCTGGCCGTGCTTGTAGGCCTCGGGCTCGAGCGCGCGCTGATGCAACTCGCGCAGCAGGTTGAAGTGGTGAACGTCCACCTTCGGGCGCTTGTCGACGGGCGAGCCGTTGAGGAAGTGGTCGATGCTCTCCGCAGCGATGCGGCCGTGGCCGATGGCGGTGGTCAGCAGGTGCGGGCGCACGATGTCGCCGCCAGCAAAGTGCTGCGGCTTGCCCTTCACCTGATAGAGCGGCGTCACGTTGACGAAGCCCTTGCCGCCGTCGAGCGACGCGAGGCCGCCGGTGAGGTCGCCCATCTGGCCGATCGCCGAGATGATGATGTCGGCTTCGATTTCGAACTCGCTGTCCGGCACCTTCTCCGGCGTGTTGCCCTTCATCACGCACTTGCACATCTTGAGGCCGCGGGCGAGGCCGTTCTCGTCGCGCAGCACCTCGAGCGGCATCACGCCGCCGAGGATGGTGACGCCTTCGCGCTTGGCATCCTCGCGCTCGCGCTCCGACGCCGTCATCTTCTCGAGCGGGAACAGCGATGTCAGCGTCGATTGCAAGCCTTCGCGACGCATCGTGCCGGCAACGTCGTGCGCCGTGTAGCCGAGCACGTTGTGGGCATCGATGTCCTTCTCGGCCTTGTGGGTGATGTGGCCGAGACGGCGGGCGACGGATGCGACGTCGATCGAGGTGTCACCACCGCCGACGACGACGACCTTCTTGGCGGTGCCGACGACCCAACCCTGGTTGAAGGCGTCGAGGAATTCGACGCCGGTGATGCAGTTCTCGGTGCCCTCCCAACCCGGCACCGGCAGGCCGCGGCCCTTCTGCGCGCCGACGGCCCAGAAGATCGCGTCGAACGCCTTCTCGAGCTCTTCGACGGAAATGTCGGTACCGACCTTGGTGTTGGTGCGGACGTCGACGCCGAGATCGATGATGCGGCCGATCTCCTTGTCCAGCATGTCGCGCGGCGTGCGGTAGCCGGGGATGCCGTAGCGCATCATGCCGCCGAGCTTGCTGTGCGCCTCGAAGATCGAGACGGCGTGCCCCTTGCGACGCAGGAAGTAGGCGGCCGCGAGGCCGGCGGGACCGCCGCCGATGACGGCGACCTTCTTGCCCGTGAAGTCGCCGGCGGCCGGCAGCTTAAGTCCGTTCTCGTTGGCCCAGTCGCCGACGTACTGCTCAACGGCATTGATGCCGACGAAGTCGTCGACCTCGTTACGGTTGCAGCCGTCCTCGCACGGAGCGGGGCAGACGCGGCCCATGGTGGCGGGGAACGGGTTGGCATCGATCATGCGCTCGAACGCATACTGCTGCCACTTCATGTCCTTCGTCGGCGGCTTGTCCATCTGGCGCGCGATGGCGAGCCAGCCGCGGATCTCGTGACCCGACGGGCAGGAGCCCTGGCACGGCGGCGTGCGGTGCACGTAGGTCGGGCACTTGTAGGAGTGGTCGCCCTGGAAGATCTTCTCCGTCAGATCCTGCCAGCCGGTCCACATGTTCTCGCCGCTCTTGAAGCGGCGGAATGTGAGCTTGGTGTCATCGGCCGGTGCGCCAGAGGACTTGGGCTTGTTCGCCATGTCGTTCATCGCTTTACCTCCTTAGGCAGCTCGGCCGTTTCCGGCTGCAGCGTTCATCTTTTCGGCGAGCTCGCGGGCCTGGGTCGACCCCGTGAGCACGATCGCATTCGCAACCATCTGGTGGACCGAGAGGATGCTATCCATCTCGAAGCCGTACTTCGGCATGACCTTGGTGAACTGCGCTTTGCAGATGGCGCAGATCGCCGCCATGTGCGTCACGCCGTGATCCTCGCGGACCTGCTGAAGCGCTCGCATGCGCGGTTGCGCGCCCTTGACGCGCAGCTCCATGAGGTCGTCGGTCAGCAGGCCACCGCCACCGCCGCAGCAGAACGTCTGCTCCTTGATGGTTTCCGGCGCCATGTCGAAGAAGTGGTTGCACGAGGCCCGCAGGATCGCGCGGGGGATCTCGAACTGGCCGCCCGGCATGTCGCCCATGCGCGAGCCGCGCGCGACGTTGCAGCTATCGTGGAAGGTCAGGCGGTACTGGTCGTTCTTCGACTTGTCGAAGACGAGCTTGTTGTCCTTCATCAGGTCGTAGGTGAACTCGCAGATGTGCTGCGGCACCGGATAGCGCGGATCGAGGAAGTCGAACGGACCCGCGAGCGTATTGAGGAACGAATAGGCGACGCGCCAGGCATGACCGCATTCGCCGAAGACGATGCGCTTGACCCCGAGGTCGAGCGCCGCCTTGCGGATGCGCAGCGAAACGTCGCGCATGTTCTCGTAGGAGCCGATGAACATGCCGAAGTTGGCGGCTTCCGAGGCATACGAGCTGAGCGTCCACGTGACGCCGGCTTCGTGGAATACCTTGGCGTAGCCCATCAGGCCCTGGATGTGCGGCTCGGCGAACAGGTCCGCCGACGGGGTGACGAGCAGCACCTCGGCGCCCTTCTCGTCGAGCGGCATGCGCACGTCGAGGCCGGTCTCTTCCTTGATCTCCTCCTCGAGGCCCTCGAGCGTCGAGCGGATGGCACCTTTCGGCAGGCCGAGGTTGTTACCGACCTTGAACACCTTGCCAATGATCTCGTTGCAGTACTTCTGGCCCTTGCCGACCGAGTCCATGATCTCGCGCGCGGCCATCGAGACCTCGGCGGTGTCGATGCCGTAGGGGCAGAACACCGAGCAGCGGCGGCACTGCGAGCACTGGTGGAAGTAGCTGTACCAGTCGTCCAGCACCTCCTCGGTCAGGTCCTCGGCGCCGACCAGCCACGGCATGTACTTGCCTGCGAACGTGAAGTGGCGGCGGTAGACCTTGCGCAGCAGATCCTGGCGGCCGACCGGCATGTTCTTGGGGTCGCCGGTGCCGAGGAAATAGTGGCACTTGTCGGTGCAGGCGCCGCACTTGACGCAGCTGTCGAGGTAAA
>CALMPK010000187.1 GCA_937873575.1 uncultured Hyphomicrobiaceae bacterium | reverse complement strand
TCTTCTCTGAGAACCTTATAGGCCTCAGGCTGGGTGGATGCCGTCCACAGCATCATTAGCGGAACTACGAAACCGCGGCGCCCGCGATGACTTCAGCCTCACCGACGATGTCCGGAATTGGTTGGACCGCTTCAGTCGATCACATGTCGAACTCAAATGGCTGAGCAAAAGCCGCACCCGCGCAGGCTCGGCAACACCCCAAAAGCATTACAGTTCGATCCGAGAGAAATGCGGGTAGATGCGGTAGAATTTCTTGAAGACGGCGATTGGATCTTCACCCATGTCGGTCTTGGGTAGATCGAATACCATCTTCGCCCGAACATCGTCGCTCGCCTCCATAGTCAGCCGCTCCAAGGTCGAAAGGGCGGGTAGGTCAAGACGAAGCGGCGCATCCGGGGTAGAGTAGAATTCCCAGCCTTTCATCAGATGTTCGACGGCAGCGTTGTCGGCGGCACACACTACAACGGCCGCCGTCACCATGGCTTGCCCGTCGGCGTAATGTGTACTCAAGGCCCACAAGACACGCCGATCTCGAAAGCTGAGCGACTCCTTTTCGACCGCGAGCTTCAGCGCGCGGAGAAGACTCGGACCATATGTCTTAAAGCTCATCCCTTCGGCGGTCAGCCCGCTCGGGAAAAGCGCACCGAGTCGCTCCTTGAAGCGAGAGAGTCGCCATTCTTGGATCGTCGGCTTCACCGCTCGATCTTCGGATGCCTCACCACCGACCTCTACGGAAAGCTCGCTGGGATCGGGTTTGCCGAGTGACGCCGGATTGGCATTGAGCGTTATTCGCAGCACGCTTCCGAGCGGAACCGTCCCTATCGAACGCGAGAAGCGTTCAATTTGCGTGGTGATGCCTTTCGGCTCGGTGTAGTCGAACCAAATGATGGCTGGCGCGTCGAAATCGTGCCCGTCCAGGAAATCTTCAAGCGTCTTGTGAACGCATTCGATTGACAGTACGGGGCGATTGAACTGTTGACGCTTGTGGACCTGCTCCTCTGCCTCGACACAGGTCATCTTTGAGAGCCCGAGCCGGGCATGCACCAATCTGAAATCTTCGAGAAAGGGACCGCCGAGACCGACGTACCGGTATTTCTCCAACGACAAGTTAGGAGCCAGCCGCGTAAGGAGCGACAAAAACAGTTCTCGGTCGACGGCCTTGTTCGGCCTCAGCCGGTACGGAAGTGAGGATCCTGCGCTCATCTTTCAGCCGTCCTGCTTCTTGGCCTTGGTGAGCGTCAGCTCGAAGCACTTCTCGCCCACAATGCCGGGCTTCTCGTCCTCGACGTCGAACAGCATCTTGGAGACGCGCCGAATTTCCTCGACAGGCCGAGAGAACACGATCCTCCGCGAGGATGGCGTTTTGCCTGGCGGTTCCGGCAGGACCTTTGCCTTTTGCGGGTTGAACTCGACGTAGTCACCCGTCTTTTTTGTGGTCTCCCGCGAGGTGACTGCTGCGATCGCCCCTTTCAAAGGTAGGGAGCGTGCATCCTCCCAATAATTCGATTGATCGGCGCGCGGGTGGTTTTTCCACTGGTTCGTATATGAGATCCAAATCCGCAAACCCTCCTTCATCTTAACCAAGGACTCGAGCCAGACGTTCGACGACGTATCGAGCGCGCGTTTCGTCGTCGTGACCGGAAGCTTGTCGGCGCGCTTGGAGCGGAACTCGATGATGCCGGTGATGATGGCAAACTGCGGATGATACAGGGGAATGCCGTCACCCCAGCCGGTGAGGCGGCTCTTGTCGCCCACGATAACCGCGCGGTCGTTGCAAAGGACCGTCCAGCCAGCTGTCGCAGACGAGCGGTCGCGCTCGAAGCCCGAGTCTTCCGCCTCGTCGTCACCCAAGCTGCGTCCAGCATTTAGGCCGACCGTGATTGATACCAGCACGTCGTCGATGGTCTTCTGAAAAACGAACGGCGCGGGCCCATCGGCGCGACTTGACACGAGCACTTCGACGAGCACTGGCTCCACGGGTTTGCCGTTGAGATTGACCTCGAGACCCCACTGGAGGAACATCGTGAAGTGCTCAGAGATGGCCGTTCGGACCTCGTTCTCAAAGGCTTCATTCGCGAAGTGCCTGGCAACGCCCTCATACAGATGGCGGACGGTGATAACCGTGCCGGGCTCGGCGAGCTTCTCGACGGCGTCCGTCGGCTCATTGATCGGTAGTGGTTCCCAGCCTTTGGCATCTAGCCAAGCCGAGGTGATCGGCACCTCGAATGTATCGGCGCCGTACCTTGTCCGCACCAGCGCTTCGCGACCCATCTTGAAGATCGCGCGCTTCATTCCCACGCCGTACATGCCGATAGTCTCGGTATCGGAATCGCGGTCATCGTCGGGTTCGCGGCCCATCTTAAAAGCGTAGTTCTTTGCAACATCACGCGGGATACCACCGCAGTTGTCTTCGATCGAAAAGCGATCCGCGGCGAGTTCGATCTTTACGAAATGCTGCGAGTAATCGACCTCATTGCCGTTCGCGAGCCGGAGCGCGCCATCGAGGCAATTGTCGAGAAGGTCAAGGATCGCATCGGCGAGGTTGATGTCGCGCGTCAGCATTGACACGAAGAACTGTTTGGTTGGGCTGGCCTCTGCCTGATCGGTCGTGGGTTTCGTCATCAGCAAGGTCTCGCTGCATCGTTGTCATGGGAATGAAGCTGACAGATGCTCTATTTGCTCAACAATCATGGGTCGCCAGCGCTGTTAATCGGCTCTCGGCAACGGCCCTTCGCACTCGGGCAAGCCCATCTTCCAAACTCTCGTGCTCCCAGATCCTTACGACCTTCCACCCACTCAACCTCAAACGCGCGTCCGTATTGATGTCGCGATTCTTGTTGGTCTCGATCTTCGCCCGCCAGAAGGCCGCGTTCCGCGATGGCCATGTGCCGTGTTCAGGGCAACCATGCCAGAAACAACCATCGACGAACACGGCGACTCGCGGACCGATCAAGGCGACATCGATCCATCTGCGGCCATTATCCGGTATCCGGTAGTGTTTCCTGAAACGATACCCTTCACGAAACAGAGCCGATCGCAGAGCTCTTTCCTGTCGGTTGTCCCGCCCCACGGTCCGTCGCATCCGTGTGCTGGTCTTTCCATCCGTCGTCAGTCTCAGCTTGGCACGCGACGAAGTCCCTGAGATCTCGCTTGAATTCCTGGGGGACACGCAGACCACTCCTTTCGAGCCTGAACAGGAAGCCGCTGGCTGCTCGTAGGGACAGACGCGGCGCACCTTTAGAGAGAAAGTTCTCCAAGCCCACATATACTTTCCTACCCGGCCACTCGGACACATCCACCTTGTAGCGCTGGCCTTTCCGACCATGCGCCGCAGTCGGCCAAGCATGCCAAGACGGCAAGACTACCGAAGCGGGGCGTCGCTGAGCCGTCTGCCCGTCGAGAACCCGCCCCACCCACGCCGCCGATGGAACGCTGACTGCATTACCGACCAGCCGCCACCTCAGCCGCTCCGGCACCATTTCTCCCTTGGGTGCTGCTGTCCACCCCCGCCGCAATCCCTGCAAGGCCTCGGCATCCTCGATGGTTGGCGTTACGAAATCTCGCTGAAATGGCCTCCACACCGCCGGCGGTGATGCGATGCCTACGCCAGAGGTCCCCTTCAGCGGAGGCGTTGCATCGATCGCCCAGCCCACGCCCCTATTGCCCTCTGTCCAATAGAAGCCGCAGGGCGTGTCCGGTTCCCGCGAGGGTTCGCGCACGGCTCCTGCGTCAGTGAAGAGGAACTCGGAAGGATCCTCGACGCATGAGGCTAGCAGAAAGATGCGGCGGCGCCGTTGTGCAAGCCCGAACGCACGGCTGTCGATGATCCGATACGCCCAAGAGTATCCAGCTTCTTCTAGTTGTTCTGTCAGGAATCGCATTCCCGCGCCGCGGTTCAGCGACAGAAGGAATGGGACGTTCTCGAAGAGGAGCCACTTCGGCTTAACCCGGGAGGTCCGCAACAATTGCAGGACACCGACGATAAGTCCCGATTTGGGGCCATGGATGCCCGCTGTGCCGCCGGCAGGGCTGAGATCTTGGCAGGGGAAGCCGCAAGCCAGCACATCACTCGTTGGCAGCTTCTCAATTTTTGTGACGTCGCCCAGATTCACCACATCCGGAAACCGGCGCGAGAGCACCCTGCTCGCCACCGGGTCGTTCTCCGCAACTAGCTCCACCGTGTGGCCGGCCGACTTGAGCCCCAGCTCTAGGCCTCCGATTCCAGCAAACAGGCCGACAACCTTCACGATGCCATTCCCCCACTCCCATGGCCGATGTAATCGGCGCGCAACGTGAGCCGCGATTCGCGCATGGTATCTGCTTCCTGGGAATACTCGAGTGGGAATCTCACCGTGATGGCCTGCCCCTCGCCCCTCTGCCTGTAGGACTGGCCTGGTCATGCATGAGGACTAGGCAGCTTCTCGGGTGGACAGCGGACACTTCGACCAGCCCGTTTGGAGCGCGTCGTAGCCGGTCGGCGACTTCCGCTTCCTCTGCTCGTTGAAGGGCTGCTGGGAAAGTTGGGGCGTGGGCTGGAGCGCAAGCCTACCATGCCGGCATTGAACAACGAGGCGGTGATCCGGGCGTTGCCCCAGGACGGCGTGACGTGCTTCATCACAGGCGGCGTCCGGTTCAACGGGACCCCAGTTTCCGGTATCTACGTTTCAGACAGGCCCTACCTCGAGCGACCGCCCATTCCGGTCGACAGGATGAAGTTTGAGATGATGCGTTTGGGAGCTTTCACAGACCAGAAGAGGATCTACTTCAGGGGGCACTTCTTCTCGTGTGCGGAGATCATCAAGTTCGTCGCGAACAAGCTTGGGGGAGTACATCACGACTCCGAGCGTGATGAACGACAGCGTGAGATGGAGGCGGCGGCAGATGCCATTACGTTCGGTGGTCCAGAGTCGAAGCATGAGCGCGGGAAACTCGGACAGACACATCTGGTCGTTGAACCCGAAGCGACAGAGCCGCTCAATGGACTTCACGTCGAGGTAATCGCGGCGGCCGCGTCCCTCCTCTGTATTCAGTTTGATGAGAAGCCCCTCATCGACTTCACGGTCGAGAAATCCACGTCGTCAAGAATTTTTGACTTCCTGGGGCTTCGGGATGTCGCGTTCCGAAAATCGGTCAGCTTAATTGAGCGTACGAAGTAATCAAATCACGCGCGGTTGGCGTCAGCTGTGGTGACCGCACCTCTCTCCACTGCGACCGATTTCGTGGCCGGCCAACATACGGTCAAGACAGCCGCTCCTGGCCCATCGCGTTCGACACATGACGACGGCTATCTGACCATTCCGTCCATTGCCCCGCGGCGCCAGCATCACCCCTCTCCACCAGTGGTCGCGCCGAGCAGATACTCGGTCCATCGCTGCAGCAGCACTCGCCGCCGCTGCAGCAGATCAGAGCGCTGGTAGGCGCGCTCGATGTTGCTGCCGACCTTGTGGCCGAGGATCGTCTCCTTGACCTCGTAGGGCGCGTCGGTCTGCTCCTCTGCCCAGGTGCGGAACGTGGCGCGGAAGCCGTGCGGTCGGGCGTCCAGTCCGTCCCGCTCCATGAAGCGCGCGAGCGTCGCGTCCGACATCGGCTTCCCGCTCGGCGACGGGAACAGCAGCGTCTGCCCACTCCGCCGCCGCACGGCAGCGAGCACGCGCAACGCCTCGGCCGTGAGCGGGATGCGGTGCTCGGCGCCGGTCTTGGTGCGCGCCGCCGGAACGATCAGGACGTCGTCCTGGATGTCGCTGACGAGCGCGAAGCGGATCTCGCCGGTGCGGGCGACGGTCAACATCAGGAAGCGCAGCGCCAGGCACGTCATCTGCGGCTTGTCGCAGAGGGACCGGTAGAACGACGACGCGGCCTGATACGCCATCGACGGAATGTGCTGCGGTTCGTGCCGCTGCTTGCCGAGCAGCGCGCGCGCCTTCATCGTCGCTTGCAGATCGACCTTGAGCCCGAGCGCGGCGGCGTGCTTGAGCGTGAGGCTGATCCTGTTTAGGGCCTTGCGGGCACTCTCCGGCGTCGTGTGCCAGATCGGCTCCAGCGCCTCCTTGAGGGCATGCTGGTCGACGTCCTCGACGGCCATCGCGCCGATCGCCGGAACGACGTGGGTCTGCAGCGGCGAAAGCCAGCGTCCGGCTTTGCCGTCACACTTCAACTGAGCCTGCCGTGCGGCGAAGCAGCCGTCGATCGCCTCGGCGACCGTGAGGCGCTTGGCGCGACTGCGCTTCGCTTCGCGCTCGGTGATCGGGTCAATGCCGTCGCGTACGGTCCGGCGTGCGTCGGAGGCACGGGTCCGCGCATCGGCAATGGAGATGTCGGGCCACGGCCCGAGACCCATCTCGCGGCGCCGGCCGCCGATCATCAGGCGCAGAACCCACTTGCCGGATTGGCGGGATCGCTTCACGAGCCACAGGCCCTGGCCGTCGGCGCATTTGCCCGGCCCGAGGTTCTTGGCCTTCATCGGATTGAGCGTGGCGTAGATCATCGGAGACTCCTCCGGTCCACCTTCTAGTCCACCTTTTTCAGTCCCCCTTCTGGTCCACCTTTTAGCATGAGAAACTATGTTCAGCGGTGGTCAGCGTAGAGATGAGCGAAAGGCAAGTAACTGTTTACAATATGCATATTAAATCTGATCATAGCGCACCGCAATAAAACATGTCTGTGCCCTCCAGGGGCACCGTTTTTGTCAAGGACGGCGCACTGGCGCCGGGCCGCAGTCGCGGCCGGAGCCCGCTTTCGCGGGCTGAAGTGAGTGGGCAAACGCTTCAATCGGACGTCGCAGATGTGAAGGACGGCGCACTGGCGCCAGCGGTCGTTGGCCGCTGAGCCCGCTTACGCGGGATGAAACACCGCTCCGATCGTCGCGCGCTGTTTGAGTGCGAGGCGCAACGGCAGCGGGAAACATCCGGGGCCGCCGATCGACGGCAGCCCCGGCATCAAACATGCGAATAGGAAAACCGCTTCGTCACCCGAGCGCCGCCAGCGCCTGGTCGAGATCGGCGATGATGTCGGCCTTGTCCTCGATGCCGATCGAAAGGCGAACCACGTCCGATCCCGCCCCTGCCGCCGTGCGCTGCTCGTCGGTGAGTTGGCGATGGGTGGTCGAGGCCGGATGGATCACGAGGCTGCGGGTATCGCCGATGTTGGCGAGGTGCGAGAAGAGCTTGAGTCCCTGCACCAGCTTGACGCCCGCCTCGTAGCCGCCCTTCAGCCCGAATGTGAACACGGCGCCCGCGCCCTTCGGCACGATCTGCTGGGCCAGCGCGTGATAGCGGTTCGACGGCAACCCAGCGTAATTCACCCACGCCACCGCCGGATGCTTCTCGAGGTGGGCTGCGACGGCGAGCGCGTTATCGCAATGGGCACGCATGCGCAGCGGCAACGTCTCGATGCCGGTCTGGATCAGGAATGCGTTGAACGGCGAGATGGCCGGCCCGAGATCGCGCAGCCCCATCACGCGCGCCGCGATGGCAAAGGCGAAGTTCCCGAACGCCTCCGCGAGCTTCATGCCGCCATATGACGGATTGGGCTCGACCAGGGTCTTGTAGCGGTGCTTGGCCCCCAACCAGTCGAACGTTCCGCAATCGACGAGCACACCGCCGACCGAGTTGCCGTGACCGCCGAGAAACTTGGTCAGCGAATGCACGACGATGTCGGCACCGAATTCCTTAGGCCGGCAGAGGTACGGCGTCGCCAGCGTGTTGTCGACGATCAGCGGCAAGCCCGCTCGTTTTGCGATCGCGGCGATGGCCGGAATGTCGATGACGATGCCGCCAGGATTGGCGACCGACTCGATGAAGATCGCGCGGGTGCGCGGCGTGATGGCGCGTTCGAACGATGATGGATCGGTCGAGTCCGCCCATACGACGTGCCAGTTGATCTTCTTGAAGGAGTGGTTGAACTGGTTGATCGATCCGCCATAGAGCTGGCGTCCGGCGACGAACTCGTCGCCCGGCTCGAGCAGCGTGTGGAACACCAGGAACTGCGCCGCATGGCCCGACGCGACGGCGAGCGCCGCCGTGCCCCCTTCGAGCGCCGCCATGCGCGCTTCGAGCACGCCTTGGGTCGGGTTCATGATGCGGGTGTAGATGTTGCCGAACGCCTCGAGCCCGAACAGCGCTGCGGCATGGTCGGCGTCGTTGAAGACGTAGGAGGTGGTCTGGTAGATCGGCGTTGCCCGGGCACCCGTGGTCGGGTCGGGCGCGGCGCCGGCATGGATCGCTTGTGTCGCGAAGTGAGGGCCAGTCTCGTCAGCCATGGGGTTCCTCCTCGGGTTTCGTTTTCCGGCGTTCTGGTCGTCGTGCCGGTACGTGTGAGCCGCGTCGCCACCCGTGCGGCAAATCGTCGGCCCGGTCAATCGGCCCATTCAAAACATGCCAGTCTGCCTTGCAGGGGAAGCCGAGCCTTCGGGCTCGCACACGGAATGGCTTTGACATAAACCAATGTCATGCTTGCTGCGTCGCAGCATCGAGTCCGGGCCGAGCCCGCTCGAAACCGCGAAAGCGTCGACCTGCCTTCGCCCCCGCCCTGTCGTCCCGAGACGTCGACCCCACCAGAAGAAAGAGCAGCCCCGTGACCATTCGCAATCTCGAGCACATGCTCGCGCCGAATTCCGTCGCCCTCATCGGTGCATCGGCTGAGGCGGGCAGTGTCGGCGCATGGCTCGCGCGCAATCTCGCGGCAGACTTCGAAGGGCGCCTCGATTTCGTCAACCCGAAGGGCGGCACGATCGAGGGGCGCACCGTCTATCGCAGCATCGCCGAGCTACCCGCGCCCCCATCCCTCGCCGTGATCTCGACACCCGCCCCGACGGTCCCCGGCATCATCGCCGAGCTCGGCCGGCGCGGCACACGCGCCGTCGTCGTCATCAGCGCCGGCATCAAGGGCGAGCTGCGCCAAGCCATGCTCGATGCGGCGCGGCCCCACTGCCTGCGCGTGCTCGGACCGAACTGCATCGGCCTGATGTTGCCGGAGCGCGGCGTCAACGCCTCGTTCTCGCACATCGCGGCGCCGCGCGGCGACCTCGCCTTTCTCTCGCAGTCTGGCGCGCTCGTCACCGGCATTCTCGATTGGGCGGCGAGCCGCGAGATCGGCTTCTCCCACGTCGTCTCGCTCGGCGACATGGCCGATGTCGACTTCGGCGACCTGCTCGACTATCTCGCGGGCGACACCGACAGCCGGGCGATCCTCGTCTACATGGAAGCGCTGACGCACGCGCGGAAGTTCATGTCGGCCGCCCGCCGCGCGGCACGCTCGAAACCTGTCATCATCATCAAGTCGGGCCGCCACGCCGCCGGCGCCCGGGCCGCTACCTCGCATACGGGCGCGCTTGCGGGCCTCGATGCCGCTTACGATGCCGCCTTCCGCCGTGCCGGCCTGCTGCGTGTGTTCGAACTCGAGGACCTGTTCAACGCCGCCGAGGTTCTCTCGCGCATGCCGCGCATTTACGGCGAGCGCCTCGCCATCGTCACCAACGGCGGCGGCGCAGGCGTGCTCGCGACGGACCGCGTGGTCGATCTTGCGGGCACTCTCACCGAACTGTCGCAGGAGACGATTGCGCGCCTCGACGCGGCACTGCCGAACACATGGTCGCGCGCCAACCCCATCGACATCATCGGCGACGCTGGTCCCGAGCGCTACGGAGCCGCGGTTGAAGCTGCCCTCGGCGATCCGGCAGCCGATGCCGTGCTCGTCATCAACTGCCCGACCGCCGTCGCCTCGAGCACGGAAGCCGCGAAAGCCGTGATCGCCGCGCGTGACCGCGACAAGGAGATCCGCGGGCGGGCGAAGCCCGTCGTCGCCAATTGGCTGGGCGAAACCGGCGCCGACGACGCACGCCATCTGTTCGCGGCGGCGGGAATCCCGTCGTTCGAGACGCCGAGCAGTGCCGTCGAGGGGTTCATGCACCTCGTCGCGCACGCCCGCGCCCAGAAGCAGCTCTTGCGCGCGCCCCCGTCACGCACGATCGGCCGCGAACCGGACCGCGCGAAGGCCCACGCCATCATCGCCAGCGTCCTCGCCAGCGGCCGCACGCTGCTGAGCGAGCTCGAGGCCAAGGAGCTTCTCGCCTGCTACGCCATACCGACGGTGCCGACGTGCTTCGCGCCGACGCCAGCGGCGGTGCGTGCAGCGGCGGCCGACATCGTGCCGGAGCACGGCGCCGTCGTCGTGAAAATCCTGTCGGAGGACATAACCCACAAATCCGACGTCGGTGGCGTCGCGCTCAATCTCGACAGCGCCGAAGCCGCGGAGGGCGCTGCGGCAAGCATGCTGGCGCGCCTCGCGAAGTCCCATCCCGATGCCCGCATCGCCGGCTTCACGGTGCAGGCGATGGTGCGCCGCCGACTCGCACACGAACTCATCATCGGCGTCTCGGAGGACCAGACCTTCGGGCCGCTGGTCATGTTCGGCGCGGGAGGAACTTCGGTCGAAGTCGTGCGCGATACATGCCTCGCACTGCCACCGCTCGATCTGAAGCTCGCCGAAGACCTGATCGCGCGGACCCGGATATCGCGCCTGCTGCAAGGATATCGTGACCGCCCGACCGCCGACCTTGACGCGATCTGCGACACGCTGGTCAAGGTCAGCCAGCTCGTCAGCGACCTTGCCGAGGTACGCGAGCTCGACATCAACCCGCTGATCGCCGACCACAACGGCGTCATCGCCCTCGACGCGCGTGTCCGCGTCGCCGACGAAGCGGCCGAGCCGCGCCGACCGATGGCCCTGCGGCCCTATCCCATCGAATGGGAGCGGCTGATCCAGCTTCCCGAGCTCGGACCTGTGCTGATCCGTCCGATCCGCCCCGAAGACGAGCACCTCTACGCCCGCTTCTTCAAGGACGTCACGGCTTCCGACAGCCGGATGCGCTTCTTCTCGCCGATGAAGGGCCTGTCGCACGAGTTCATCGCGCGGCTGACGCAGGTCGACTATGCGCGTGAGATCGCCTTCGTCGCGCTCTCTGACATCGGCGAACTGCTCGGTGTTGCGCGCTTCAACGCCGACCCCGACTACGAAACCGCCGAATACGGGATCTTGATCCGATCCGACCTCAAGGGGCGTGGGCTCGGGCGGCGGCTGATGCAGCACCTGATCGACTACGGCCGTGCCGAAGGCTTGAAACGGATCATCGGCTACGTGCTGGCCGAAAACGCCGGCATGCTCGGGCTCGCGCTATCGCTCGGCTTCACCTCGACGACTCCCGACGACGATCCGACGCTGCGCCGGGTCGTCATCGAGCTCGGTGGCAAAAGCGGCTGAAGGTGCGCTGAAAGCACCCCCGCCACGGCCCGCGGTCATCGCAGGCCGCCTCGGTCGAGCGACGGCTCACGCCTTGGCGATCTGGCGAGCCGGGCCGCAGCGCCACTTGGCGACGCGCCACTTCGGATGCTCCTCGATCCACTTGGCCATCTCGGCCTGCCCGTTCATCATGCACTGGTGCGGTGTTACGGACTGTGCCATGTAATTCAGGCGAACGTCCTCGCAGCGCGTGGGCTCGGAAATTATGCAGACCGACATGACGATCTCGATCATGGATGCTTCTCCAAGGCTCGACCAGCCTGCCTCTACGGCAGGGTGCTGAAGTCTTGGGCGTCCATCCCTCGGCTGCTTGTTATGATTCGAGGCTAGGCGACTCGCGGCCAGCGGCTCAAGGTCGATTTCCAGGCGTTGTGATGCCCGAAATTGAGGCGCTTTGACCGCTGTCGCGATTGTCGCACGCCTGACGCAAGACAGCGGATCGTGACGCAAGTCCTTCCCCGCGGCTCACGATTCTCCGCTGCCGCCGCACTCGAATTCTGCGCGCGTTCCGTCGCGCGTCATTTTTTTGAACGGCGATGAATTCTTTTTGCTGCTTTGCGATAGACTGACGCATGTTGCGGCAATACCCCAATCACGGGCATAGAATCTGACCTACGACGGCTTTTTCGGGTGTTTGACGCGCATGAACGACGCGAGCAGAGCGAAGGATCTGGCCGAATCGGCGGAGATCGAGCCCAAGGCAGAGGCGCTGAAGCTCAAAGCCATTCTGGAAACGGCCGCTGCCGGAATCATCGGCATCGACGCGGGCGGCATCATCCGGACTGTAAACCCGGCGACCGTGCGGATGTTCGGCTTCTCACGCGAGGAGCTGCTCGGCCGCAACGTCGCGATCCTCATGAAGGCCGGGGACGCTCAACGCCACGACGACTACATGAGCCGCTACCTCAAGACGGGGCAGAGCCGCATCATCGGCATCGGCCGCGTGGTGACGGGCGTGCGCAAGGACGGCACGCTGTTTCCCTTGCACCTGTCGGTCGGCGAATACAGCATCGGTGGCGAGACCTTCTTCACCGGCGTGCTCATCGACCTCACCCGCCAGAAGGTTGCGGAGGACAGTCTCGTCCACCAGCAGGCGCTGTTCCGCGTGGTGTTCGACTGCCTGCCCGATCCGCTCGTCATCAGCGACTGCGACCGGATGGTGCAGAACGTCAACCCGGCGTTCGAGCGGGTCTTCGGCCGCACCAGTGAAGGCCTCGCGCGCTCCACTCCCGAGCCAATTTTCGAGAGCAGGGAGGAGTGGCTGCGCCACGATGCGGCGACGTGCAGCCCCTGCCCGCAGACCGACAGCTCGGGCCACCACATCGCCCATTTCCGCCGCCCGACCGGAGAGGTGTTTCCAGGTGCGGTGGTACGCACCGAGATTCGCACGCCCGAGAATCAGCAACTCGGCTTCTTGGAGCTGATCCGCGACATCTCCGGGGAGAGACGCCGCGAGGCGCAGCTCATGCAGGCGCAGCGGATGGAGGCCATCGGCCAGCTCACCGGCGGAATAGCGCACGATTTCAATAACATTCTCACCGTCGTGCTCGGCAACATCGAGTTGATCGAGATGCGCCTTCACGGCGACGACAACCTTCTCGCCCTCGCCCGCGAGGCGCGTGAGGCCGCCGAGATGGGCGCGCGCCTCACCGACCGGCTGCTCACCTTCGGCCGACGCCAGATGCTGGAGACTCGGCGCATCAACCTCAACGAGTTCGTGCTCGGCCTGATGGAGCTGATCCGGCGCACCATCGGCGAGGACATCGACGTCTCGACAGCGCTTTCTTCGGATCTCGACCTCACCGAGGTCGATCCGGGCCAAGTCGAGAACGCGGTGCTGAACCTCGCCATCAACGCCCGCGACGCCATGCCGAAAGGCGGACGCCTGGTGATCGAGACGCGCAACATCTGCCTGGGCGACAGCTCCGTGACCGAGGCGCCCGATCTTGCCTCGGGCCGCTACGTCTGCCTGTCGGTCTCGGACACCGGGCACGGCATGCCGCCCGAGGTGAAGGAGCGCGCCTTCGAGCCGTTCTTCACCACCAAGGACAAGGGTCGCGGCAGCGGATTGGGGCTCGCCACCATCTACGGCTTCGCCAAGCAGTCGGGCGGGCACGCGACCATCGCCAGCGCCGTCAGCCGCGGCACCACCGTCGAACTGCTCCTGCCCGCCGTCGCCGAGGCCGGGGAGATGCCGGTTGTCGAGGCCCCGCCTCAGACCGCTCCGCGCGGCATGGGGCGGCGCATTCTCGTGGTCGAGGACAACGACAGCGTGCGCCGACTGGCGCTGCGTCGCCTCACCGAACTCGGCTATGCGGTTGAAGAGGCGGAGAACGGCGTCAAGGCACTCGAGATCCTGGCCGCGGGCGCCGACATCGACCTCGTGTTCAGCGATGTCGTCATGCCGGGCGGGATCAACGGCGTCGACCTGGCGCGCGAAGTCCGTTGGCATTTTCCGGATGTGGCTGTCGTGCTGACGACGGGCTACGCGGAAGCCATGCTGACGCTCGACGAGCATGAATCCGCCGGCCAGATCATCCTGCGCAAGCCCTACCACCAGAGCGAGCTTGCCCGCACCCTCGCCGAGGCCCTGGAACGCCACGAGACGTGATTCCCGGGCGCATTCCTCGGCGCGGACGGGCCAGGCGGGCCGTGATGTCCGAATTCTCAGTGCCCGACCCGCGCGGTGAACACGTAGCCGAGCCCCCGCACCGTCTTCACCAGCGTGGGATCGTCGGGCACGGCCTCGATCTTCTTGCGCAAACGCGCCACCAAGTTGTCGATACTGCGATCGAGTGGCGACCATTCGTGCCCTTTGAGCAGATCCATGATCTGATCGCGGGTCAGCACGCGGTTGGCGTGCTCGACGAAGATCGAGAGCAGGCTGAATTCGGCCGTGGTCAGCGGACACAAAGCGCCGCTGGCGTCGCGCAGCTCGCGCATGTCGGGGTCGAGCTCCCAGCGATCAAAATGAAGGCGGGTGCGTGCGCTCTTCGTCTCGCGCACCGCCGCTCCCGTCGCGGCATTGGCCTCCGCCGCCGTTCGCCGCAGCACCGCGCGCACGCGCGCCAGCACCTCCCGCAGATGGAACGGCTTCGAGATGTAATCGTCGGCGCCGACCTCGAGCCCGATCACGCGGTCGATCAGATCGCCCTTACCCGTCACCATGATGATCGGAACACGCGAGCGCTCGCGCACGGCGCGCGCCACAGCCAACCCGTCCGTGTCCGGCAGCGTCAGGTCGAGGGTTATGAGATCGAACGTGCGCCCCTCCAGCGCCGGCAGCACGTCTGCCCCGCGCGCGGCCTCGGCCACCTGGAATCCCTCACCCTCGAAGCAGCGCCTGAGCAACAGGCGCACCTTCTGGTCGTCGTCCACCACCAGGATGTTGACGTTATGGCCTTCGCTCATGACCGTCGCATCGCTTGCATCCACTCCACACGGGGCCGGGACTTCCCCACCTGCCGACCCGGGCCGCCTCGGGCCGCGTGCGACCTCCTCCGCACCACGCCCGTCCGCCACCGTTCCCCGCACTGTTCGGCGCTTGGCCAGCACGCGAAAAGCGGTGGAGGCTATGTCCTCCGCCATCCCGTTACAAATCGTTACACACCGTTACGACTGACAGAAATCAGTGAGACATGCCGCTGGTTAGATCACCGTCAAGGAAGAATGGCACGGAGGAGACCTCGCATGCTCGCCCTTTCTGCAATGCCGGATACCGTGAGCGACAGCCCGCGGAACGTATTTGCACTGCCGCTTCCGCCCCGTCGCGATGAAATGTCCGAGCCGATCACGGAGCAACTGGTCCAGGCCATGCCCTCCGTCTACTCGGCCCGCGAGGATCTGTTTCTCGAAGGCGACGAGTCGTCTCACATCCTCGAGGTGGTCGAGGGCGTGATCTGCGCCTATCGCCTGCTCCCGGACGGGCACCGCCACGTCGTCTCGTTCTACTTCCCTGGCGACCTAATCGGCTACTGCTCGCCCTCGACGCAGACGTTCAGCGCCCAGGCGTTGACCAAGGTGCGCGTCCGCCGCATCCCACGCCACCTGCTGAACCAGCTCATCGAGACGCGCCCGCAGTTCGCCAAGCGCCTGCTCAAGCTGGCGGCCGACGAACTCACCATGACGCGCGAGCACATGCTCTGTCTCGCCGCGAAATCGGCGGAAGCGCGCATGGCGGTGTTCCTGCTGGCCCTTGCCCGGCGCAATCGCGAGACCGGAGCCGATCCGTCGCGCGTCGAGCTGCCGATGACGCGGGTCGACATCGGTGACTATCTCGGCCTCACCATCGAGACCGTGAGCCGCACGTTCTCGAAGCTGAAAAGGGCCGGCATCATCGCGCTGCCGCGCACGACGACGGTGCTGATCCGCGATGCCGCGGCACTGCACGAGATGGCTCAGGGCTGACCGCCTTGCCCAATCTGACACCGCGACGGCGGGCTTTCCGCCGCCGCGAACGTTCGTCCGCGACTCGGCGGAGCTGCCCATGTCACCCGATACACTCGAGCTCACACGGCCACGGCGACCACCCCGCCGGCTCACACTCGCCATCGGCCTTTTCGAAGGCCTGGTCGAGGTGCAGTCGGCTCTGCGCGACCTCGCCAATCACGGTTTCGGGTTGGAGCGGGTCCGCCTCGTCGCAAGTGCCGAATCGAGCACCTTCGACCAATTTGGCCGTGTGCCCGGGGAGGGCCGCGGCCTTTATCGCATCGATACCGCTCCGGACGTCGATCCCGCGGACTGCATTCAAGAGATCCTGCACGAGGCGGTACCGCTGCCGCGCACGGGTCCGCTCGCCGGCATCCATGCCCCGCACGTATCGCTGGCGGCGTTCGCCATGTCGGGGCTCGAGCGTCAAGCCCACAATCTGAAGCAGCATCTTACGGCGGGCGGCGGCATCGTCATCGTCCGGGTCGACGATGCGAGCGAGCAACAGGCGGTCTGCAGCATGCTGCTGCACTACGCCTCGCGCGGCGTACAGACTCACCAACTGCGTATCGACGAGGACGCTGCCTGATCCCGGAGACGACGGCCGGGGTCGGGGCTGCGCGGCCATGCCGCACGATGGGGAAACTGGTGCGCTGGCGGCCACGACATCTTTCCGCGGACGACAAAATAGGGCAGAAAAACGACGGGATTGCGCCAAGTTGCAGGCGCGCGGGTTCGAGCGGCGAGCGATCAGGGTTTGTGACTTTCGCCACGGAAGCCCTAAGGCTTTGGGTCACCTGTTGATCGATATCAAAGCCGTAAGGCCAAGCAGCAGCGAACAGAAATGTTGCTCCATCAGGTCTGTTCTTCTTTGGGGTTGGAATTTGTCTCAGAAAGGCGAGGAGTGAAATGACAGACACAACGGTCGAGAGGCACGCGTTCTCCGACGCGCTTGCTGTCGCGGGGGGAGGTCTCGTCGCGATCATAGGCGCGGTGGTCGCGTTCAAAACCACCACTCCGGCAATGGCATTCCACGGCGTCCTGCTGGCGCTGGCGGGTGCAGTTGCCGCCATCTATGTGATGACGCACGCATTCGGCGGCAAGGGGTATTCCCCGCTTGACGCCAACGGTTATTTCGACGGCCCCATCCGCGTGGCCACTGTCGCCGCCGTGTTCTGGGGCATCGCCGGCTTCCTCGTCGGCGACATCATCGCTTGGCAGCTCGCGTTTCCGGCGCTCAACCTCGACATGCCGTGGACCAGCTTCGGACGCCTGCGCCCGCTGCACACCTCGGCGGTGATCTTCGCGTTCGGCGGCAACGTGCTGCTCGCGACGTCGTTCTATGTCGTGCAGCGCACCAGCCAGGCGCGTCTCGCCGGCCGCTGGTCGCCGTGGTTCGTGATCTGGGGCTTCCAGCTCTTCATCGCGATCGCCGGCACGGGCTACCTGCTCGGCATCACCGAGGGCAAGGAGTACGCCGAACCCGAGTGGTACGCCGACCTCTGGCTGACGATCGTCTGGGTGATCTACCTGCTGGTGTTCCTCGGCACGCTCGCCAAGCGCAAGGAGCCACACATCTACGTGGCGAACTGGTTCTACCTGGCGTTCATCGTCACGATCGCCATGCTGCATCTCGTCAACAACTTCACCATACCGACCTCACCGTTCGAGCCGAAGAGCTACATCTTCTTCTCGGGCGTGCAGGATGCGATGACGCAGTGGTGGTACGGCCATAACGCAGTCGGCTTCTTCCTGACCGCCGGCTTCCTCGGCATCATGTACTACTTCATCCCGAAGCGCGTGGA
>CALMPK010000186.1 GCA_937873575.1 uncultured Hyphomicrobiaceae bacterium | reverse complement strand
TGGTCGATGTCGATGATCTTGTCGAGGTGCTCGAGGCCGAGGATGCGGTCGTGCTCGCCTGGATGTTCGCGCGCGTTGTTGAGGCGCCGCGCCACCGCCTTGTAGGTGGTGTCGATGAGCAGCGTCGACTTGCCGGACCCGGAGACGCCGGTGACGCAGGTCATGAGGCCGAGCGGTATTTCGGCAGTCACGTTCTTCAGGTTGTTGGAGCGTGCGCCGGCGATGGTGAGCGTCTTGCCTGGCTGGCGCTGGCGGCGTGCCTTCGGCACCGGCACCTGGCGCAGACCCGAGAGATACTGACCGGTGAGGCTCGAAGGATCGGACATGATGTCGTCGGGCGAACCTTGCGAGACGATCTCACCGCCATGCACGCCGGCGCCCGGACCGATGTCGACGACGTGGTCGGCGGCGAGGATCGCGTCCTCGTCGTGCTCCACCACGATCACCGAGTTGCCCAGATCGCGCAGACGCCGCAGCGTTTCCAGCAGCCGCTCGTTGTCGCGCTGGTGCAGGCCGATCGACGGTTCGTCGAGCACGTAGAGCACGCCGGTGAGGCCCGAGCCGATCTGCGAGGCGAGGCGGATGCGCTGCGATTCACCGCCCGAAAGCGTGCCGGACGAACGCGACAGCGTGAGATACTCGAGACCCACATCGTTGAGGAACTGCAGGCGCTCGGTGATCTCTTTCAAGATGCGCGTGGCGATCTCGCTCTGCTGTTTCGTCAGCGTCGAGGGAAGCTCCGCGAACCAGTCGTTGGCCTTGCGGATCGAAAGATCGCCGACCTCGCCGATGTGCCGGCCGCCGACCTTCACGGAAAGAGCCTGCGGTTTGAGGCGATAGCCGCCGCACGCTTCACAGGGGTGGGAGCCCTGGTAGCGCGAAAGCTCTTCGCGCACCCACTCGCTGTCGGTCTCCCGCCAGCGCCGCTCGATGTTGCGGATGACGCCCTCGAACGTCTTCTCCGTCGTGTAGTTGCGCGTGCCGTCGAAGTAGGTGAAGGGGATTTCCTCGTCGCCCGAGCCGTAGAGGATGGCGAGCTGCACGTGCTTCGGGAGCTGCTCCCAGGGCGTGCTCATCTTCACCTTGTAGAACTTGGCGAGCGAGCCGAGCGTCTGCTCGTAGTAGGGTGACGTGGCGCCGGTCTTCGCCCACGGGTAGACGGCGCCATCGGCGAGCGAGAGCGACCCGTCGGGCACCACGAGATCGGGCTCGAACTGCAATTCGGTGCCGAGGCCGTCACACGTCGGGCAGGCACCGGCCGGCGCGTTGAACGAGAACAGCCGTGGCTCGATCTCGTCGATGGTGAAGCCCGAGACGGGGCACGCAAAGCGGGCCGAGAATGTTATGCGCTCGTGCGTCTCGTTCTTGCTCTTGTTGGCGCCTTCGGTTTCAGATTTCGGCAACGGCTTGTCGGCGAACTCGGCGAAGGCGAGGCCGTCGGAGAGCGCCAGCGCCGTCTCGAAGCTGTCGGCGAGGCGGCTCTGAAGATCGGCGCGCACGACGATACGGTCCACGACGACATCGATGTCGTGCTTGAATTTCTTGTCGAGCTTCGGCGCGTCGGGAATTTCGTAGAAGGTGCCGTTGATCTTGACGCGCTGAAAGCCCTTCTTCTGCAATTCGGCGAGTTCCTTCTTGAACTCACCTTTGCGGCCGCGCGAGATCGGCGCGAGCAGGTAGAGGCGCGAGCCCTCCGGCAGCGACAACACGCGGTCCACCATCTGGCTGACGGTCTGGCTCTCGATCGGCAGGCCGGTCGCGGGCGAGTACGGCACGCCGACGCGGGCGAACAACAGGCGCAGGTAATCGTAGATCTCGGTAACGGTGCCGACGGTCGAGCGCGGGTTCTTGGAGGTCGTCTTCTGCTCGATCGATATCGCTGGCGACAGGCCGTCGATGTGGTCGACGTCGGGCTTCTGCATCATCTCGAGGAACTGGCGCGCGTAGGCCGAAAGGCTTTCGACATAGCGGCGCTGGCCTTCGGCATAGATCGTGTCGAACGCGAGCGAGGACTTGCCTGAGCCCGAAAGCCCCGTGAAGACCACGAGCGCGTCGCGCGGGATCTCGAGGTCGACGTTCTTCAAGTTGTGCTCGCGCGCGCCGCGGACGTGGATGGAGTGGTTCGGGTTCGGGCGCGCGGCGGACTTCTTCGGGCTCTTGCTCATGGTCGTCCCTCGATTTTTACGAGTTTGGTATCGGGTTGTGACGCGGACGGCAATCGCGAGCCAAGGCGTACCACTTGGGGTATCGTGCCGGGAGCGTTCTGCCGGGAGCGTTGTCGGGCCGCGGTCCCGGCGCTGGCCGCAAACTCTCGAGCGATGACAGGAGCCCGATTTTTGATGCCCCCTGATACGACTGGACGTAAGCGGACGGTAACCGCCCGCGCGACTGGAGGAAAGAAATCACCGGCCGCAGGCAAGGCCAACGGTAATCGGACGGCGGAAGAGAAGCCGGAGGGGCACGTCGCCCACCACGTTGCGCGGGCGAAACTGATCGTCCGGCGGGCCCGTCTCTCGGACGTGCAGGCGATTGTGGAGCTCGGCCGGCGGGTCTACGCGCCCCATCCCTCGCTGACCCACAGGATGATACGCGGCCAGATCAACAATTTTCCCGAAGGTCAGTTCGTGGCGGAGTTCGACGGCCAGGTCGTCGGGCACTGTGCCACGTTCATCATTCCGGGCAGCATCGCGCTGAAGCAGCACACCTGGGACGAAATCACGGGAAATGGTTTCGCTGCGCGCCACAATCCCGATGGCGATCATCTGTACGGCATGGAGGTGGCGGTCGACCCCGCCTATCGCCGGCTCCGGATCGGTCAACGACTCTATGCTGCGCGTCGCAACCTCTGCGAGGAGTGGGGGCTCAAAGGTATCCTGTTCGGCGGTCGCATGCCGGGCTACCAGCGGCGACGGCGCCAGTTTGCGGATCCGATGGATTATGTTCGCGCGGTGGTGGCGCGCGAGATCAAGGATCAGACCGTTGGCTTCCACCTCTCGATGGGGTTCGAGCCTCTGGGAGTCCTCGAAGAGTACGACCTCGACGATATGCCGTCAGCGGGTTACGCGACGCACATGCTCTGGCGCAACCCCCGTTACTCGGACAGCGAGGAGCACGCCAAGAACGATCGGCTGGCAC
>CALMPK010000185.1 GCA_937873575.1 uncultured Hyphomicrobiaceae bacterium | reverse complement strand
GGTGCGGGACCGATCAGCGAGGACGACCTGGCGAACACCCTCGGGGAGAGCATAAGGCTTCCCCCCGCGAGCGATGTGCCGCTCGCCGTGTCCCCCTCGGGTGGAATTGATTCCTCCGCGATCGCTAACATTGCGCAACGCTCGAGCCGCACACCCGTTCACAGCTTCACGCTGGCGTTCGAGGAGCAGGAGCTGAACGAGGGGCCAGTCGCGCGGCGCATCGCGTCCGCCATCGGCACAGATCACCACGAAGTCGTGCTGACGGAGGGCGATTTTGTCGGCAACCTCGATCGGGCATTGGACAGCCTCGATCAGCCGACGTTCGACGGTCTCAACGCCTATTACATCTCACGCGCGATTCGTGACGCGGGTTTCACCGTTGCCCTGTCGGGAACCGGCGGTGACGAATTGTTCGGTGGCTACACCTCGTTCCGGGACCTGCCCCTGCTTCACCGTGCCGACGGACTGAGCGCATTTCTCCCGCGCGGAGTGAAGAGTGCCCTTTCCGCTGCCGCGACGTGGCCGCTGCGTCGCTCGTCGGCCGAAGTTCCGCCGCAAACCCGCTGGGCGAAGCTGCCTGACATGGTGCGCAAGGGTAGCGATCTCCTGTCGCTCTATCAGCTCGCCTATGCTCTGTTTCTACCCGATTTCCAACGCGAGCTTCTCGCTGCGGATTTCGCGACGATGCCGCCCGATGGCCTGCCGCCGAAGATGCGCAAGCGATGGCAGGAGGAGACGAAGGGGCGCAGTGCGCTCGCGGCTATCAGCGTCAGGGAGCAGCGCCTGTGTCTAGGTGAGCGTTTGCTTCGCGATAACGACGTGGCGAGCATGGCTTCGTCGTTGGAGCAGCGTGTTCCGCTCGTCGACGAGGTCCTTTTCGATGCCGTCGACCGTTTGCCGGACGACACGCGCTACAGGCCGCTCGGCCGGAAGCAAACCTTGCGGCGGATCGGTCTGCGCGGATTGGACCCCGCGTTGTTCGAACGGCCGAAGAGCGGCTTCGTCATGCCGTTCGATCGCTGGATCAGGCGCGGCTTGAAGAAGACGATGGACGAGACGTTGCGCGATCCGCTCGCGGTCGCACCGACGGGCCTCTCGCCAGACGCGGTGGACCGGCTCTGGCGCGCCTATCTCGACGGAGCGCCGGGCATGTACTGGTCGCGCGTGTGGGCGGTCTACGTGCTCATCCGGTGGTGTCATCGCCACCGTGTTTTCCGCTGAAATCAGAGAGCGGGCCAGCCGGGAATCGCAGCGGCGTGCGAACCGTTATCGTCGATTGCCGTTGTATCGCGCGAGCCCGATGCGGGCCCGTTGCTCCATAGATACGTGATGATGAGAGCGTGGAGAACAATGGCAGCCATCGTTGCGGGCCAAAGCAGCGCCGCGGCCGTGACGATGATCGTGGATCGGGGATGCGGTGCCGAGGCCAGACCTGCCGCAAATGTCATGGCGGCGATCAGTGCATAAGCCGGCAGGGCGTAAGCCATCGCAATCGCTCTCCTGATCGACAATCCGGAGCGCCGCCAAGTGCGGGGCGCGGCCATCTCGAACGGTCGAACGGTAAGCGGTGGTTCCTACTCATTCGTTAACGGGTAGCGGAGCGCGGGTGCGCGGTCCGGTCGGAAGCGGAAAGTGCTGGTCGCAAGGCCGAGACACGCTTTCGCGTCTTGATGGGGAACATCGGACCGGAGCCTTGCGGCGCGACGGCGACAGGACCGGTGTCGCGCGCGCGGGCGACCTCCGCCGCGAGGATGAGGAACACCAGCCAAAGGAACTCGAACGCGCGCATCCACATGCTTTCGAGTCCGTTGGTGATGATGATGAAGAAAGCGAGCGTCAGCACCACCCAGCCGCGAGCGGGATCGCGATCGACGAGGCGCCCGGCGGCATGCAACGTGGTGGCGACGAACGCCAGCAGAAGCAGGAAGCCGAGGTAGCCCATCTCGAGAATGGTATCGAGGTAGCCGTTGTGAGCGTTCGGCATCGTCTTGACCCAACCGGGGGCCTTGACGACGCTCGGAGCATCAGGACCGACCAGCCAGAAGGACTGATAGCCCCATCCGAGAAAGGGCCGTTCGGCGATCTGTTCGTTCGCGAAGATCCAGATCCAGCGCCGGCCGGTGAACGTCGAGTCGCCATAGGCATAGTAGGAGAGCTTGTAGACGTCGAACCCGAGGACGGTCGAAAGTACGGCGTAGGCCGCGAGGATCGCGAGCGGAACCGCTAGTGTGGACAGGCCGAGTGTCCTGCGCAGAACGAATGCGGCCGTCGCCAGAACAGGGGCAATGAGCGTCAGGCCCATGGCCGTCTTGCCGTTGCTCAACACGAGCAGGACGAGCGCGATGCCGGCGACGGCAACGCCCATCCACCGGCGCAGGCCGGAATAGGTCATCTCGTGAAACGACAGGAGCAGTGCAACCGCTGCGCAGATCGCGAGATAGTTCTTGCCGGAGAAGTAGCCCGTGTGGCCCGGCGTCGCGTTGGCGTCGAGAACGGGCGGGGGGCCGAGCACCATGAAGACGTTGAGTACGCAGGCGAGTGCGAAGCATAGGAACAGGCCCCGCAGGAGATCGCCGCGCCCGGTGAGAATGAGCGCTGGCAGCACCGTGGCCGAAACGATCATCACCTGCTGCAGATAGCGAATGCCGGAGAGCTCGGGCCGGAACGCCCATAGCACGCTCGCTCCCGCGAATGCGAGGAAGCCGAGAAGCCAGCCGATGTGGGACGGGATGGCGACCCGCCGCCAGTTGCGCGCCACGACCACGAACGCGAAAAGCGCAAGCAAAGGCCAGATGATCTTGTTCTCGGGCCGGCTCGCGTTGAGACACTCGGCGTCGGTCGGTGCGCAGCCGGAAATGATCAGCGGCTGAAGAATGAGCGCGAAGAGAACGCCGGCGAGCGGGATCGCCAGGTAGAGGTCGATCGCCTTCGATTGGGTCGCGGCGCCCGAATAAGCGGTTGCGCGGTTTCCGGCATGCGGCATCGCGAGAGGATCCAGTGACGGTTCGTGCGACCGCGCGGGAGCGGTGTTCGAATAGTAAACCGACCGCGGCCCCGGAATCGCGGCCCCAGGAGCGCGGACGCGGATGACGGCGCGGAATGTCACCGTTGGAGCACGTAGCGTGCCAACGGAGATGGACACCTTGTGAGCGCTCCCATCGTCTACGCGAAACGTTAAGGACCTGCTTTGCTCTCGCGCCGTTCGGCGGTCCGCCCCGAACAAGCACGGCATGCAAATTGAATTCGGCTGTCTCGTAAGCGCATTCGGCGCGGTCGGTGGCGCAGTTTGGCGCAACCGGCCGGAGTGCGCCGAAGTCAACAAAGCCGGCCGCAGGCTCTTGCTCGCGGCGCGGCGAACATGCGGTTCATCGCCGTCCTGTTACGGGACGCTTGCGGAAGCCGAGATTCCGACGAGGTCGATCATGCTGCCAGCCCGAACCATCGAAAAGACATCGTTGGAAGCGCTCGGTGCGAGCGAGGACGAGGCCAGTGGAGCGGCCATTCCAGCGAACGCGCGGCGCTACCTGCTCGTGTCGCCGTGCCGCGACGAGGCGCAGTATCTCCGGCGCACGCTCGATAGCGTGGCCGCGCAGACGGTGCCCCCGGCGCTTTGGATCGTCGTCGACGATGGTTCGACCGATGGTACCGCGGACATTCTCGACGAGTATGCGAGCAAGCTTCCCTATCTGCATGTCATCAAGCGCGTTGATCGCGGTCACCGCAAGGTGGGGCCGGGTGTCATCGAGGCCTTCTATGCGGGCCTGGAGGGCATCCACCTCGCCGATTTCGACTACGTCTGCAAGCTCGACATGGACCTCGATCTACCGGCTCGCTACTTCGAGCTGCTGATGGAGCGCATGGAAGCCAATCCGCGCATCGGCACGTCGTCTGGCAAGCCCTGGTTCGTTCATCCCAAGACGGGTGCGCTAGTTGCCGAGGTCTGTGGAGACGAGATGTCGGTTGGCATGACGAAGTTCTACCGCGTCGCCTGCTTCGAGGAGATCGGCGGGTTCGTCCGGCAGGTCATGTGGGATGGCATTGATTGCCATCGCGCGCGCATGCTCGGCTGGATCGCCGAAAGCGTCGATAGCGAGCCGTTGCGGTTCATCCACCTGCGTCCGCAGGGCGCGAGCCAGAAGAACATCGTCACCGGCCGTCTGAGGGCCGGGTTTGGCCAGTACTTCATGGGGACGGCGCCTCTCTATTATCTGGTCGTCGCCGCATTCCGGTTGCCCGCGCACCCCGCGTTGGTCGGCAGCGGGGCGATGCTGTGGGGGTACTTGAGAAGCTGGGCGAAGGGGCTGCCGCGATATGACGACCCGGCGTTTCGCGCTTACCTGAGATCCTACCAATACGCTTGCCTACGCATGGGGAAGCGTTCTGCGACGGCTCGATTCGAGGCGGAGCGGGCGCCGATCTGGCACAAGCGGCATGCGACGGCGGCAACGTTACGTCTCGCGCAATCCGTGGCGAAGCCAGCATTGCGAAAAGTGTCGCTGATGGGTTTGAACTTCGACGTCGTTACGATGGAGAGTGCCGTCGCGCGCTGTCTCGAGTTCTGTCGTGGCCCTCGCAGCTCGCACACGGTGATGACAGCGAATGCCTCTCACCTGTGCATGATGCGCCGTGATGAAAGTCTCGCAAAGGCGTGCCGTGCGGCCGACTTGACGGTTGCGGACGGGATGTCGGTCGTATGGGCCTTGCAGGCCTCCGGTCAGGCGATGCCGGAGCGCGTGGCGGGTATCGACCTGATGGCCAACCTCCTGGCGGCAGCAGAGGCCAACGGGCTCAGTATCTATTTTCTCGGTGCACGCCGCGAGGTCGTCGAGACGCTGGTGAAACGCGCGCGCAAACGCCATCCGAAGTTGAAGGTGGCTGGATACCGCGACGGGTACTTCGGTCCGCAAGAGCACCACGCCATCGTCGAGGAGATCAGAGCGAGCGGTGCCGACATGCTGTTCATCGGCATGCCTTCTCCGTTCAAGGAGACGTGGACCGAGTGCCACCGAGAGCGGCTCGGCGTTCCACTCCTCATGGGTGTCGGCGGCAGCTTCGACGTGCTCGCTGGTTTCATCCGCCGCGCGCCGCGCTGGGTCCAGGTTTCGGGCTTCGAATGGTTCTGGCGACTGCTCATGGAGCCGCGCAAGCTTTGGAAGCGCTATCTCGTCACCAATAGCGAGTTCCTGTGGCTCGCCGGCCGGGAGATCATCTCTCGGCGCTTGGATCGTGCCCCGCCTTCCGGACCGACCATGCGGCCAACCGAAGGCGGCTCCTGAAGATTGAACGCACACGAGCGCGCGCCGCTGACGAGACACTCGCACTGATCTTAGTGGCGCTCGCCTTGGGCTCGATCGCAACACCGGAGTAACTCGTGTCGCCGCTGCGGATTGCCATGCTCGCCTTGCTCGCCGCGTCGACGTTGGTTGCCGCGGCCCCGGTGGTCGCCGCGCAGGTGTTACCGGCCGACAGGGCGACGACGTGGAACCCGGGATTGAAGCCGGCAGGGGGCATTCCAGCTCGCGAGAAGGTGTGCGCTCGTGTAACGCCGCAGGGCGGCGCGATGGATGATACCGGACGCATCCAGTCGGCGATCGATCGCTGCCCCAGCGGAGAGGTCGTGCTGTTGAGCAAGGGCACGTTCCTCATCAACGACGGGCGCTTCCTGCTGATCCACAAGGGCATCACGCTGCGCGGTGCAGGCCCCGGCGAGACGGTACTCGCAAAGACGGACGGTGCGAAACCGATGCAGGAGGCCGTCAGCGCAAGGCCCGCACCGATCGTCATCGTCGGCCCGGCGCGGTTTGCCGCGACGGGTCATGCCAGCGACATCGCGGCGTCGACGCCTCTGACGTCCGATGCGGTGAAAGGCTCATACGAGATCGCCGTAACGGGGGCAGGGCGATTTTCGCCGGGACAGATCGTGCTTCTCGACGAAGTGTCGGGCGCGGGGTGGCAGACGGATCCGCAGGGTCGCGGCAGGGTGTGGGCGTCGCCGGATTTCCGGGTCGTGTGGCAGAAGCACGATCCGCCGGTTCCCTATGCCAACGATTTCACCGCGGACACTTACCCGACGACGCCAGGGGCAGCCGGTTCGTGGTTCTCGCGAGTGGATCGCCCCACGGCGGAGATCAAGGAAATCGCCTCTGTCTCCGCGACGACCGTGACGTTCACGACGCCCGTCCACATCTCGTACCGTACAAGCAACGCCGCTCAGTTGTCTCGCTTCGCGCGACAGCATGTGACGCTCGCCGGTGTTGAGGACCTGAGGCTGGCCGGCGGCGACGACGGAAACTTGCGCTTCCAGTGGGCGTCGCGTTCGTGGGCCCGCAACGTCGACGTCACGAGTTGGCACGGCGAGGGCGTGGCGATCGACAGTTCGTTCCGGGTAGAGCTTCGGGAGTACTACGTCCACGATGCGGCGTGGGCGCAGCCTGGTGGCGCGGGCTACGCGATCAGCCTGTCGCGGGGATCGTCGGAGGTTCTCATCGAGAACGGCATCGCGGTGCGGGCCAACAAGCTCCTGGTATTCCGGTCGTCGGGAGCCGGGTCGGTTGTCGGCTACAACTACGTCGACATGGCCTACATCAACACGAACAGCGCTTGGATCGAGATTGGTCTCAATGCGAGCCATATGGTCGGTTCGCACCACGTCCTGTTCGAAGGCAACTATGCGCACAACGCCGACAGTGACAGCACGCATGGCAACAGCATCGATCTGACGTTCTTCCGAAATCATATGGGCTGCATCCGCGCGCCGTTCACAAATCAGGCCGGCGGCCTGATCGACGACGCGACCGAATCCGCCAACGCGCCGAAGCGCTGCGTCGGCGCGATGGCGTATTCATATGGCCTATCGTTCGTCGGTAATGTTCTCGGCACCGAAGGTCGAATGAAGGGCTGGGCATACGAAGCGCGTTTCACGGACGCCACCCCCGGCATCTGGGTGCTCGGCTGGGATCCCGTCGCACCCTACCCGACAGATGCGCGGGTGGCATCCGAGACCCTGCGCCACGCCAACTTCGACTTTCTCCGCGACGCGGTGCAATGGGACGAACGCACCGCCGCGCGCAACCTGCCGGCCTCTTTCTATCTCGACAGCATGCCGCAGTTCTTCAAAGCAGGGCGCGGTTACGAATGGCCCTGGGTCGATCCGCTCGGCCCGGTCAAGCTCCACACACTTCCGGCGAAGGCGCGCTATGACAGCGGCACGCCGTTCGTACAGCCATGACCAGAAGCGGCAGGGAGCGATGAGCACGGCGCTGGTTCTTACTATCCGGTCGGCGATGGGTAACCAGGCCGCGAGTTTGTTCGCACGAGGGGGCGAGTTGACCGCTAGATCTTTCGTCCGCGCGGCAGTCGTCTCGAACGCGCGAACCCAATAGGATACGCCCGATGGCGACGACACGCCTTGGTTCCGATAGATGCGATCGAGTGGGAGCTGGTGGACAGGACGCCGGGCGGGGCATCGATCTCGGCCGGCGTCTGCCGACGCTCGACGGTGTGCGCGGCCTCGCCGTTCTCATGGTGCTGCTCTTCCATTTCATCGGCGGCGTGCAACCGACGAACACGATTGAGCAGATCGTCGTCCGCGCGACCAACTACGGCTCGTATGGGGTAGAGCTCTTCTTCGTTCTGTCCGGATTTCTCATCACGGGCATCCTCTATGATTCACGGGAGAACCCGCGGTACTTCCGGAACTTCTACATGCGCCGCGTGCTCCGCATTTTCCCGCTCTACTACGGCGTCCTGATCCTCGTCTTCCTCGTTGCCCCGCTTGTACCGATGTTGCGCGGCCCGACGCTCGATACCCTTCTCGACCGCCAGGCGTGGGCCTGGCTCTACGCGGTGAATGTGCACATAGCGCTCGCGGGCGAATGGTCGTTCTCGTATCTGCAACACTTCTGGTCTCTCGCCATCGAGGAGCACTTCTATCTGTTCTGGCCCTTCGTCGTTTATGCCCTCGTGCGACGGCCGCGTTTGCTCGTCGCGGTCAGCCTCGGTCTCGCGGTCGCGGCGTTCGCCGGCCGCATCTTGGGACTGGGCGCGGGCTTGAGCTGGTGGACGACCTACGTGCTGACACCGTTCCGGCTCGATGGCCTTGCCCTCGGTGCGGCAATGGCCGTCGTCGTACGCCAACGGGGCGGGCTCGAATGGTTGATGCGAGCCATGCCCCGCGTGGCGCTCATCGCGGGCGCGCTCTTCGTCGCGTCGTTCGCATGGAGCCGCCATGCGGGTCAGGGCGATGTCTACGTGATGGGATTCAGGGCCGGGCTTATTCAGGTGCTGCTCGCGTGCCTGCTGCTGTGGGCGATCACCGCACCCGCACCTTCACTAGTCGCAAGAGTATTCTCGGGCCGGACGCTGACGTTCCTCGGAACGTACAGCTACGGCCTCTACGTGTATCACCACTTCATCTCGTACTATTTCAGCGCCAACAAGACGGAGCTCGCGGTCGCCGCGTGGATCGGCTCGCATACCGCCGCGATGGCGTTGCAGGCGGCAGTCGGCATGGGTGCTTCACTGGCGATCGCATACGTGAGCTTCGAGTACTTCGAGAAGCGCTTCCTCGACATGAAGCGCCACTTCTCCGCTCATGCCGCGGGGGAACAGTCTCTTGCGGAGCAGGCGCCGGCGGCACGGTCTCGCGTCGGCGCGCAGGGGAAAGCCGCATCGATGCCGGTGGCGGGCGAATAGCGCTAATCGATCCGATAGCAGCGAGGGAACCGCGGTAGGTCGACGGTGGTTATTCGGCCGCCTCGCGCGATTGAGAGGCGCGATCGGCCTCGCCATCGAGAACCGTGCGGTAGAGCGTTTCGAGCGCGCGTGCGGCCCCGCTCCACGAATAGCGCTGGATGGCTAACGCGCGCGCCGACTGGCCGACGCGAGCGGTGAGCGTCTGGTCGTCCAGCAAGCGGTTCACGGTATCCGCGAACGCTTCGGGCTCGTCCGCGAGGAAAAGGTCGCGGCCAGGAACAGCCTCGATGCCTTCCGCACCGAGCGTCGTCGAGACGATCGCCTTACCCATCGCGGCCGCTTCCACGATCTTCAGGCGCGTTCCGCCGCCGAGCCGCAGGGGAACGACCACCGCCGCCGCTTCCGCGAGGTGCGGGCGCAGATCGGGAACGAAGCCGGTGAACTCGATGCGCGGACCAGCGAGCGCAAGCAGCGATTGCGGCGGACGTCCGCCAATGACCTTGAAGCGCGCGTCGGGATGTGCGGCGGCGATGCGCGGCCAGATGCGTTCGACGAAGTGGATGACGCCATCGATGTTCGGCACGTAGGAGAGCAGGCCGAAGAAGACTATGGTGCGCCCATCGGGAGACGGGTCCTCCTGGCGTGGCTGGTAGAAGCTCGTATCTGCCGCATTCGGGATGACGACAGTGCGCACGCCGCCGACGTCGCCCGCGACGCGCTGCTGGTCGGCGGCGCTGCACAGGCAGAGGCCGTCGGCTTCGCGATAGGCCCTTAATTCCTCGCGCTGAAGCTTGCGCCAATTGGCCCCGTAATAGAGGCGGCGTTCGAGACTCTTGCTGCCGCGCGCATACTGCCGGGCGAGGTCGTACTCGACGTTATGGGAATCGACCACGACACGGGGCGGCTGCTCTCCGGCGGGGGCCTGACGCAGATTGCAGTGAGCGAGGAACGGGAACTCGAGATTGACGATGTCGAAGCGCTTGGCGCGCAGGACACGGTCGAGCTCTCGCTGAAGCGCCGGCACGGTGACGCGAAGCCGTTCGTAGCTTGTCGTCGACGCCACCGATCGCAATTGCAGCAGGCGCTTCGAAAGTCCCTCGCCGCCGTTTGGGTTCGGAACCAGCACCACCTCGTGACAGTACGCCTGCATGGCTTGCCGGCATTCGTCGGCGTCGAACTCGTCGTCGAGCAGCATCACGGCCGTGAGCTCGTGGCGTTGCGCTAGATCGGTCATCAGGCCGTGAATGCGCGCCTGCGCGCCGAAGCGGGGCGGGCTGGCGGGCATCTGTGAGACGAACAGGATTTTGAGGCGCTCTGGGCTCATCGATCTCTACCGGCAATGCAATCGCGCGACATCACCACCGCGCGATCGAGAACGCCGGAAAAGAAGGTGCCGGCCCACGCCATCGGAACGCTTCTCGAAGCTCCGCATACCGGGATGGTCGCAAGGATCGGGCCGATTTCCGGCATCCGTCCGAGGCCGGTGATGCGCGGCCCGTTTCTATCATTCCGGGTGCGGGCAAACAGCCGGCCGGCGCGCCGATGGTTAAGCAATTGCAAAGCCGTGCGCATCGAAAACGGCCCGGGATTGTGGCCGGCTCCTTGCATTCCTGATCGGCGAGACCGCCATTCCCATTCGGCGCAGCGCCACTCGCTAAGACGCAGCAAGCCGCCTTTACGGGCCGAGGTATCTTTAATGCAGTCGTTCGATGCCCATACCGCTGTTCCATTGCCGGCCACGCCGCAGCCGAGCTTCGTCCAGGACCTGAACATTCCGTTTCTTCTCGGGATACTCCGGCGCAACTGGATGTTCCCTCTTGTGGGATTTCTGATCGGCCTCGCTGCGGTCGCCGCCTATGCAACTCTCACTCCGTCCCTTTACAAGAGCAGCGCTCGAATTCTCATCGACCGCAGCATCAACCGCTACCTGCAGACCAACAAGATCATCGACCAGCCCGTCATCGAGGATAGCGAGACGGGCGGTCAGCTCTACATTCTCTCCTCGGAGAGCATCATCATCCCGATCGTTCGGTCGATGAAGCTCACGCGCGACCGGGAATTCGTCGGAGTGCGTGCGAATGACAGCACGGAACGTGGCGGTCTGCTGGACGGCATCAAGGACTTGCTCGGCTTCGATCCCCCCGACCGCTCGGCGGAGGAGAGCCGACTCGAGCGTCTTGCCGTCGAGACATTCTTGAAGCGCCTCACCGTGCTGCGCGAGGATGTGCAGAACGTCATCAGCGTCACCTTTGCATCCGAGGATGCGGAGAAGGCCGCCGCGATCGCCAATGCCGTCGCGGACGGCTACATCGCGGCCAACCGCGATGCGAAGTTCAAATCCACGCGCCTCGCCAGCAACATGCTCAAGGATCGGCTCGGTGAGCTGAAGCTCCAGGCTGCGGATGCCGAGCGCGTTCTTCAGGAGTTCCGGATCTCCAACAACCTGCTCTCGAGCGGCAAGTTCGGCGGTCCGATCGATCAGATTTCTGGCCTCAATATCCAGCTTTCCCAATCGCGCACGGCCATGGCCGAGGCGAAGGCGCGCGTCGAGCTGCTCGATCATCTCCCGCGGGAGGGCGCCGCGGTACCGCGGGTCGCCGACAACGACGTCGTCTTGAAACTGCGAACGCAGTACTTCGAGTACTCCGCGCGTGCCGCGGAGATCGAGAGCCGTGTTGGCCCGAACCATTCCGTGTCGATCAAGCTGAAGAGAAGGCTGGACCAACTCAGCCAAGCCATCCGCGATGAGCAACGGCGCATCGCCCGCAGTGATTTCGAGCTGGCCAAGGCCCGCAGCGAGGAACTCGTCTCCACGCTCTCGCAACTCGCCAACGGTAATGGCGCGGTCGAAAGCGATGCCAAGGTGAAGATGCGGGAGCTCGAGGGAACGGCGGAAGCCCTGCGCAGTGCCTATGACAGCACGCTCAAGCGCTTCAACGAAGTCGGCAAGAACGACGACACGGTCGGCCAGGACGCGCGCATCATCACTCGCGCGGCGCCGCCGCTGCAGAAGGCGTCACGCAAGATGCTGATCGTGATGGCCGGCGGTCTGTCGCTCGGTCTGATGATGGGCCTCGGGGCGGCTCTCGGTCGCGAGCTCCTTTCCGGCGTGATCCGCATGCCGAGTCAGATTCGCCAGCTCACGGATGCATATTGCGCCGTCGTTCCTGCTGTCGAGGTGGGCTCCGGCGCACACACGAATTCCGCGAGTGCGGGTGTAGGGCTTATCGAGGAGCACGTCATCGACGCGCCGTTCTCGCGCTTCACGGAAGCCTTGCGCAACGTGCGGGTGGCGATCGTCAGCCGGCAGGAGCGCAATCGCGGCACCATCGTCTGTGTCGCATCGGCGGTACCGCAGGAAGGCAAGTCGGTGATCGCAACGAACCTCGGTGCGATCATGGCGGCAGGCGCCAAGCGGCGCGTGCTCGTGATCGACGGGGATTTCCACTGGCGCAGCCTCAGCCGGAAGCTTGCTCCGCGCGCGACGGAAGGTCTTCTCGAGGCACTCGAGGATCCTTCGCGGCTCGCATCGCTGGTGGTGAAGCGCAAGCGCTCTGGGGTCGACATTCTGCCGTGTCCGGTCGCCGGCCGGCTGGAGAACGCCGCCGAGCTTCTGGGGTCGCCGCTGATGGAGGATCTGCTGCTCGCCGCGCGTGAGCAGTACGACTTCGTCATCATCGAAGCACCGCCGATCATGTCGGTCGTCGACATCAAGATGTTCGAGCATCACGTCGATCAGTTCGTGCTCGTGGTCGAGTGGGGACAGACCAAGTCGCGGCTGGTCCAGGATGCGATGCTCGAGGTCGAAGGCGTTCGCGAACGCTTGACCAGCGTCGTTCTCAACAAGGTCGATGCCGACGCTTTGAAGGCCCTCGATTCCTACAAGGGGCCGAGGTTCGGCGATTACCAGAGCGACGGTGCGCGCGTTCGCCAATCCGTTCGGCAATAAGCGGGGTGAGGCAACCTTAACATTTACTTTCACTGGCGCCCGCATTTGCGGCGCTATGGCCCGCGTGAGACCTTCGGACCTTGCGTGGACCAGAAATGCAGAAAGGCGGTTTCGGGCTGCTTTTCGGCCGAACTCAAGTCCGAGCCATTCTAGCGCGTGGAGCGTAGCATGAAGGTCGTTCTGTTCTGTGGTGGTCTCGGTACGCGCATTCGCGAATATTCTGAGAGCATTCCGAAGCCGATGATACCGGTCGGCCAGCAGCCGATCCTGTGGCACCTGATGAAGTCCTACAGCCAGCAGGGGCATCAGGATTTCGTGCTCTGCCTTGGGTACAAGGCGAACACGATCAAGGAATTCTTCCTCAACTGGAAGCACGCCGCCTTTTCGGACTGCGTGATTTCGGATGCGGGCCGCAAAGTCGAGATCATCGGCGACGCCCCGTCGGACTGGCGCGTCACGCTCGTCGACAGCGGTATCTGGCGCAATATCGGCCAGCGGCTGATGGCGGTGCGCGAGCACGTCAAGAACGAGGAGATGTTCCTCGCCAACTACAGCGACGGCCTCTCGGACGTTCCCGTGCAGAAGATGATCGACCTGCTCGAGGAGACGGGCAAGACCGCCTGCTTCCTCGCAGTACGACCGCCGCTGACGTTCCATCTCGTCGAGTTCGACGGTGACGGTCAGGTCCAGCGGTTGCGTCCGAGCCAGGACTCCGAGATCTGGGTGAACGGCGGCTTCTTCGTTTTCCGCAATCGGATCTTCGACTACATCAACGAGGGCGAGGAACTGGTGAACGAACCGTTCCGCCGGCTCATCGATGCAGGCGAGCTGCTCGCCTATCGCCACACGGGCTTTTTCCGCGCCATGGATACCCTGCGCGACAAACAGGTGCTGGAAGAAATGGTCGAGCGCGGCGAGATGCCGTGGCTGCGCAACCGGGCGGCCATCACCACCACGCGTGTCGAAGCGGGTGAGTAAGCACTTGCTGTCGCCGTAGCGCGGGGCCGCCGCCGCACATGGTCTCCGGACCTGCCCGGCAGCTCCAGACTACCGCCGCTTCGGACGGACATCGAACCTATTCGCCGCGCGGCAGTGCCGCGCGGCGATTGCATTTCGCCGCCGGTGTCATTGAACGAGACCCTGCCCCTCGGGAATGCGCGTGCAGCGGTGGCGGCACTTGTTCTCGTTTTCCTTGTGACCTTGCCCCTCAGCGCGTAACCGGCCTATCGCGCGCAACTGCGGCGGCTCCGCGCCTCCGCACATGCCCGGCAGAGCCTCAGGATTGCATCAGGGCTGATTTCGTCCTCAACCAGCCCGCGAAAGGAAGCCGCCGCACTGCCACATCGACCAACGGCCGGTCCAACATCCCAACGTGGCGTTCTCACACGACCAAGACCCACGAGAGACATCGAGAGAGCGGTCGGCAATCACGTCGGCATTCTCAATAAACCGTCAAGGCTCGAGCGGCTCCAGAGCCGGTGTGCGCCTAGGATGTCGCTTACTCTTGCTCGATGTCGGTGTCGAAAGTTGCGGATAGCTCCTTAGCGCGGTCACGACTGCGATCTCGTGCCATTCCTGAGGCATACGCAGCCAACATGATCCCGCAAAAAAGTAATCCCGAGCTGCCTAGAACACCGAGGATGATGTAATTTAAGAACGGCCATCCTAGTGATTCGAGCATCGCTTCATTCCTCAGGCTGAAGTTGTCGTTACTCCTGATTTTTGTTGTTTTGCCAAAAAAGTAAAAGGACACCCAGCCGTCCTTGACGGTGGGAAAGATCTATGCAGGTGGGGCTGTGATCGATTCACGTGCGCAACTTCGCGCCTTTCGGAAACACCATTCAATCACTCAAGAACAGCTTGCCGAAAGGTGGGGCGTCTCCCCAAAGACGATCGTGCGATGGGAAGCGGGACAAGGCACCCCGCAACTCTGGATGCGCCGGGAGCTTGCGACGATTGCCCCGCCGCCAGCCGACACCGCAGTTCTCGCTCTTGTGCAAACGTCGACAGAGCATTTGATGCTGTTCGACGACAAGCACAGGTTCTTGATGCTTTCGCCGTCCATTGCCTCCCTGCTCAAGGTAGAGCAGTCAGAGTTGATGGGCGTTCATATGGAACGCTTCGCGCCCGAACCCTACATGCAAGCGCTGATCGACGAGGCTCGCGGCGAGGGCGGATTGGATGCCTTCTTCAAGCGCCCCGTCCACACCAACGCCGCACCAAGCTTCGCGCCCGGTTTCCGAACTTGTGACGGTGTCGCGCGATCGCTGTATTCGATAGCGCACAGAGTCTACGGATCGGACGGGCAGATGTTCCGGGTAGCGAGGCTCATCGAGGGACCTGAAAGCGAATACGTCGAGCACGCGCCGATCATCTCCTATCTGTAGGTTCTAGCAGTCCTCAGGTCTGACATTGGGCCGGATGAGCTGCGGCTGGTTTCGTGGACATCCGGTTCAGGTGCGATAGCGAAGCTGGAGACGCTCTATCCGCTGCTGTTGGAACGCGACCGGCCGGATTATATCCGCTCCGACAGTGGTCCTGAGTTCACCGCGGCACCGATCCACGAGTGGCTCGGCCGTGTCGGCATTCAGCCCATCCGCATCTATCCCGGTTCACCCTGGGAGAATGGCTACAACGAGCGCTTCGGCGGCACGCTAAGACGCGAGGTGCTCAACGCCGAGTGGTTCGCGCCAACCCGGCAGGCCCAGGTCTTCATCAGCATGTGGCCGCGGCCGTACAATCACATCCGTCGGCACCAAGTGCTCGGCATGCGTCGGCCGGTGCCCGGCACGATGTCAGAGAAACCCCAGAACGGTGGCCCAGACCGAGGGGGCTGGACAGCATGTCCTTGAAATCATTGGTGAGCGGGGAGGGGATCGAACCCTCGACCATCTGATTAAAAGTCAGATGCTCTACCACTGAGCTACCCGCCCGCCGCCGCCGTGCATACCGCGGCACGCGCCCGGCCGTATCGGTCTCGCCAAGCGCTGCGTACGCCTCCGCCAAGCGGGCGCGTCACGTGCGACAGCTTGTAGGGGGCGGCAACCCTAGGGTCAAGCCGTGTGCGACGGGTTGCCCTTTTGCGGCTCCACACCCGGGGCGCCATGGCGACATTGCACCTGATCGGGCGGGGCTGTGGGGGTGACATGACGGCGAGCTAATCGATGGACCGGTTTGCGCGCCTTTCTATCGGGACGGACCTGCCGAGCCCTTCAACTTCAACCGATCGCAGTCTAAACGCCGAGATCGTTGGTCTGCGGTTGGGTGTGCGGGCTCTTCCTGCTCGCGAGAAGCTCGATTGCCGCAAGCGCGCCGATCGAGAAGTGCTGCGGTGCCTTGTCCATGTGCAGCATCGCGAGCACGCTGAAGCAAAAGGCCCCCGTCAGCGCGACGAAGGGCAGGTCCAGCCGCGGTCCGCAGAAACGGATGTCATACAACTTTCCGATGCGGGCATAGGCACGGATCGAGCGTTCGGCGCGCGCGTGCACGTCTGGGGCTGAGTGCGTCATCGTTCGACGAAGGCCTTCTCGATCACGTATTGGCCCGGCTCGCCGCTGGAGCCTTCGACAAAACCGCGTGCTTCGAGCAGCGCCGTCATCGAGTCGAGCATCTGCGGGCTGCCGCAGAGCATGGCGCGATCGGCGGAGGGCTCCATCACCGGCAGAGAGATGTCGGAGAACAGGCGTCCGTTCTCGACGATGTCGGTGATGCGCCCGCGATTCTCGAAGGGCTCGCGCGTCACGGTCGGATAGTAGATGAGCTGGCGGCGCACCATGTCTCCGATGAACTCGTCGTCCGGGAGCTCGCGCGAGATCCGCTCGCCATAGGCAAGCTCGGCAATGTGACGGCAGCCGTGGACCAGAACGACCTTCTCGAAGCGCGCATAGGTTTCGGGATCGCGCACGATGCTCATGAACGGAGCGAGCCCCGTGCCGGTGCTGAAGAGATAGAGATTGCGGCCCGGCTCGAGGTTGTCGATCAGCAATGTTCCTGTCGGCTTGCGGGATACGAGGATCCGATCGCCCGGCACGATGTGCTGGAGCCGCGATGTGAGCGGACCGTCCGGCACCTTGATCGACAGGAACTCCAGCTCGTCATCGTAATTGGTGCTGACCATCGAGTAGGCGCGCACAAGCGGGCGCCCCTTTTCGCCGGTGATTCCCATCATCGTGAACTGACCGTTCTCGAACCGGAAGCTCGGCGTGCGAGAGGTCGTGAAGCTGAAGAGCGTGTCGGTCCAGTGGTGCACGCTCAGAACGGTCTCTTCGTTGAAGTTGCTCATGAGCCTTTTCCGATTTCGAGTGATGTCGGGGCTAGCCCGCCGCCGATGCGGCGTTCGCTAGACCCGATCTGGATTCGCCGACCCGTAGACGAGTTCGAGCTTGTTCTCGACGCCGAGCCACTGCTCTCTATCGGCAGGCGGCTCCTTGCGCTCGGTGATCTGCGGAAGCACGAGTGACATGGCGGCGTTGAGGGCGAGCCAGGAGTCGAGGCCGGGCTCGGTGTCGGCCTTGATCGCCTCGGCGGGGCATTCGGGTTCGCACACGCCGCAGTCGATGCACTCGTCGGGATGGATGACGAGCATCTGTTCACCCTCGTAGAAGCAGTCGACCGGACAGACCTCCACGCAATCCATGTATTTGCATCTGATGCAGTTGTCGGTGACGACGTAGGTCATGGCGCGTCCTGCATTGTTGATCTCGGCGGGCGTGCCTAACCACCAACTGGCGCGGGGTCGGCATAGGCTGCGCACTTCTTCTCGCGATCGCGCTCGCGCGTCGGTCAACAAATTGCCGGGGCGGGTCGTTTCGGGGCTTTTTGGACGCTGACCGGCAATCCGCAGGCACCGTGTCAACTAATTGCTATCGGCCTGTTGGCCGCGCAGGCAGGCTCCTACCCAACGAGGAGAGCCATGCAGCGAGCAGCACCGGCGCCCTTTGCGGCGCACACCCCTCACACGCCCCAGGCGGCCGATGAGGCCATCGTCTCTGTCGAAATAGCAGTGGCCGGATCGCGGCTCGCCGTGAGTTTCGCGAGCGGTCGCGTGGCGACGATCCCCGCCGATCTTCTCTGGCGGAGGTGCCCGTCGTCCGCCGGTCGCCGGCGTCGTCTCCACGGGGGCAATCTCGCGCCGCCAGACCTCGCGATTACGAAGCTGAACGCCATCGGGCATTACGCCGTGAACATCGGCTTTTCCGACGGCCATGACCGCGGCATCTACCCCTGGCGCCTGTTGCTGGAGCTTTCGCGACAGCGGACGCCCGCGGATTTCATCATCGCGTCTTGACGCGGACAGAGACGGTCAACGTCTAGTCGAACTGCAGGAAGGATGAATTCATGGACGAGATCCTCGACGGTCTTTCCGAGGTCACTTGCGACGTTCTGGTCATTGGTGGCGGCACTGCGGGACCGATGGCCGCGCTCAAGGCCAAGAAGAAGAACCCGAAGGCAACCGTGATCCTGTTGGAGAAGGCCAACGTCAAGCGTTCGGGCGCCATCTCCATGGGAATGGACGGGCTCAACAACGCGGTCATTCCGGGTTACGCCACGCCGGAGCAGTACACCAAGGAAATCACCATCGCCAACGACGGCATCGTCGATCAGAAGCCGGTGCTCAAATACGCGCAGAATTGCTACTCGATCATCGAGGAACTGGACAGCTACGGCATCCGCTTCCTGAAGAACGAGAACGGCGATTTCGACGTCAAGAAGGTGCACCACATCGGCACTTACGTCTTGCCGATGCCGAACGGCGATACGGTGAAGAAGGCGCTCTACCGCCAGCTCCGCCGTGCCCGCCTGCTCATCTCCAACCGCTTCATGGCGACGCGGCTGCTGACCGGCGCGGATGGCCGCGTGGCGGGTGTGATCGCCGTCAACACGCGAACGGCGGAGTTCCTGCTGATCCGCGCCAAATCGGTGATCCTGTGCATGGGCGCTGCCGGCCGGCTCGGTCTGCCGACGTCCGGCTACATGTTCGGCACCTACGAGAATGCCGCCAACTCCGGCGACGGGTACGCGATGGCCTATCACGCCGGCGCAAAGCTCGCGAACCTCGAGTGCTTCCAGATCAATCCGCTCATCAAGGACTACAACGGTCCCGCTTGCGCCTACGTCGCAGGTCCTTTCGGTGCATACACAGCAAACAATCAGGGAAGCCGGTTCATCGAGTGCGACTATTGGTCGGGACAGATGATGCTCGAGTTCTTCAACGAGCTGCAGTCCGGCAAGGGGCCGGTGTTCCTCAAGCTCAACCATCTGCACTCCGACACCGTATCGGAGATCGAAACGATCCTGCATACCGTCGAACGGCCGACACGCGGATTGTTCCACGAGGGGCGCGGAACCGACTATCGCGAGAAGATGGTCGAGATGCACATCTCCGAGATCGGGTTCTGTTCCGGCCATAGTGCGTCCGGTGTCTACGTCGACGACCTCGCTCGCACGACGGTGCCGGGCCTCTACGCCGCGGGCGATATGGCGAGCGTGCCTCACAACTACATGCTCGGTGCCTTCACCAATGGTGCGGTCGCTGGCGAGGACGCGGCCGAATACGCCGCCAACGTGGATTTCGCCGAATACGATGCCGCCGATCTTGCCCGCGAGCGCGATCGCGTTCTCGCCCCGACGCGGCGCGACGATGGCATTCCGCCCAATCAGATCGAGTACAAGACCCGCCGCCTCGTGAACGATTACCTCCAGCCGCCGAAGGTGACGCGGAAATATGAACTCGCGCAGCAGCGGTTCGCCGAGGTCCGCGAGGACATGGAGAACCGGATGGTGGTTCGCAATGCGCACGAGCTGATGCGCTCTCTCGAGGCGGCATCGATCCTCGACTGCGCCGACATGGCCGCGTTCTCGTCGCTGTTCCGCACCGAAAGCCGGTGGGGGCTTTATCACCTGCGCACCGATTACCCGGAGAAGGACAACGAGAACTGGTTCTGCCACACTCTGTTGTCGAAGACGGACGGCAAGATGGCAGCGGAGAAGAAGCCGATCGATCCTTACGTCGTCCCCATCAGCGAGGACGAGAAGGATCTCTACGACAAGCAGCGCGTCAGAGCGTCGGCCTGATCGTATCGCCAACTCCAAAGAGGATCGCGCCATGCCATTGGCACCAAGTTTCACCTCTGTTCCCGTCATCGTGGACAACGACAAGTGCATCGCCGAGAAGGGCTGTCGCGTGTGCATCGACGTTTGCCCGCTCGACGTTCTGCGCATCAACGATCAAACCGGCAAGGCCTTCATGGAGTACGACGAGTGCTGGTATTGCATGCCGTGCGAGGCTGACTGTCCGACCGGCGCCGTCAAGGTGAACATCCCCTACCTGCTCAAGTGAGGCTGCGCGGAAGCGCCCCGTCTGCATGAGGTCCCCATGTCCCACGTTTTCGAAGAGTACGACGATCTGGAGGAGCTGGCGGCAAGGCTGCGTTCCGGCGATCCGAACGAAAAGCGTGTGGTGATCATCGAGCTTGCCAACCTCGGAGACCCGGGTGCCATCCCGTTGCTCGCCGAGATGCTCGGCGAGAAGGACGCGAGTGTGCGCCAGCAGGCCGCTCGGGCACTCGGCGAGTACGACGGTCCCGACGCGGCACGGGCCTTGGCTCAAGCGCTCGTCGACAGCGATTCTGGCGTGGCGGCCGCAGCATCTGATAGCATGGCGGAGTTCAAGGACCCCAAGGCCGCGGACCCGATCCTGCCGCTCGTCGCTCATGCTTCGACATTCGTGCGGATGTCGGCGCTGCGCGCCTTGAAGGAATTGCGCCGGCAGGAGTCGCTGAAGCCGGCGCTGACCGCATTGCAGGACGCCGACCCGGGCGTGCGCGTCCAGGCCATCGGCGTCATCGGCTTCCTGAAGCTGGAAGAGGCATTGCCCGCGCTCCGCGCCGCGACAGGCGACGAGGACCCCAACGTCCGACGCGCCGCGGTGAGCGCGCTCGGGTTTTCGAGCAACGCGGCCGTGGCGGCGACGATCGCGGACGCCCTGACGGACGGCGACTGGATGGTCCGCGAGATCGCCGCTGAAACGCTCGGCAAACTTTCATGCAGCGGCGAACGCCTCGCCAAGCTGGTGAAGCTTCTCGACGATCCGTTCTGGCAGGTCCGCCTGAAGGCGACCAACGCCCTCGGCAAGCTGCGGGCGACGAGCGCCATCAACGCGATTGCCGCGGGTCTGTCGCATCAAGAGGCCAATCTGCGCAAGGAGGCGGCGGCGGCGCTCGGGCAGATCGGCCACGACTCGGCGTTGCCCTATCTCGAAAAGTCCGCCGACGATCCCGATCCCGATGTACGTAAGAATGTGCGATGGGCGATGCAGCAGATCGCCATCCGCAAGACAACGGCGGCGACCTGACGTCGCTCCATCAGGAAGAAGCGGCGCTCGACATGGTCCCAGTGGCGAAGTCAGACAGGTCCAATGCTTCGAGCGCGCAGCGCTCGGAGCGCCTGCCAAAATACGCGGTCATCCGGAACTGGATGATCGAGCGGATCACCAGTGGCGAGTTCGCCTGCGGCCAGCAGCTGCCGAGCGAGCACGACATCATGGAGCAATTCGGCGTCAGCCGCGTCACGGCGCGCCAGGCATTCGATGCTTTGCGCAGCCAGGGACTGGTCGAGTCGTGGCGGGGCAAGGGCTATTACGTCAGCCGGCTGATGGCGACGGCGAGCCTGGAGCGCCTGCAGAGTTTCGGTGAGATGGTGGCGCCCTTGGGCGTGACCGCGCATTCCGATGTCATCGAGCTTCTCGAGGTTCCGGCGAGCGACGACGTCGCCGATGCGCTGCGGATAGAGAGGGGCGATAACGTCGTGCGGATCGTGAGGGCGCGCCTTGCAGGTGCGACCACGGTATCGCTCGACGTCAGCTATCTCCCGCTGAGCGTCGGCCGCCGGCTGATGCTGTTGGACCTCGGCCGCCAGGACGTTTTCGTGCTCATGGAGAAGCGGCTCGCGATCGAGATCGGTTACGCGGAGATCGTGATCGACACGGTTCCGGCGCCCGCCTTCGCGAGCAGGCTGCTCGACGTCGCGGAGAAGGAAAGCCTGTTCCGGTTGAAGCGTCTGACGGTGTCGAATTCCGGCGATCGCTTGATGTTCGAGCAGATCTACGCGCGGCTCGACATGATGCAATTCTCCCTGCGCGTGCCGCGTCTCTAGGGCCCGCCGCGGCAGATCTTCCGTTTCGGACCTGCATGACGCCTGCGCCGTGACGCAGGCGTTTCTGTTTCCAGCGCCCATGCCCCTGACGATCGCAGCACCGACGGACCTCCCCGGCGCGGGACAAGTCGCTGTGCGGGCCCGGCCGATGAAGCCGCGATTGAAGCGACTTGTATTGCGGTTTCGATCCAGCCTGCGTCGTTGTGTGCATAAGCAGCGGTCAGTGCGCCTTACGAAGTATCACGACGCCGTTGCGGCGATCACTGATCGAGTTGCCGGCCGCGTTCGAAAAAATCCCGGTGCGGTAACGGGTTGTTCGAATCCCCCAGGGCGTGGGTCGCATTTTGGCACGCAGGTTGCGGGTTAAGAAAGGTCACTTCAGACAAGTCGCCACTTGCCCGAGGAGAGCGTGATGCGAGCAAGAAAAGCCCTTCTGACCAGCTTCACTTCGTCGGCCTTTTGTCTGCTGGCCGCTTTGACGACCAGCGCCAGCGCCGAATCCATCGCCATTGGGATCGGTCACCAGAGTACGGTGACGAACACCGTGCCCGGCGGCATCATCCTCGAGAAGCTCAAGCTGCTCGAGAAGCATCTGCCGAAGGACGGGAAATACGCCGGAGCCACCTACGAGATCGTCTACCAGGACTACACGTCCGGCCCGCCCATCACCAATCAGATGCTGGCCGGCAAGCTGCAGTTCGGTGTCATGGGCGACTACCCGCTCATCGTCAACGGCGCCAATTTCCAGAAGGCCGGCAAGGATGAGAGCCGCTTCATCGCCGTTACCGGCTACAATCTGAAGGGCACGGGCAACGGTATCGTCGTCCCCGTCGCGTCGGATGTGTTCTCGCTCGAACAGCTCGCTGGCAAGACGATCTCGACCCCGATCGGCAGCGCCGCGTGGGGCATGACGCTCAAGGTGCTGAGGGATGCCGGGCTATTCGAAAAGGTCGGCCTCGTCGGCCAGGCGCCGCCCATCGGCGTGACGAATATCGCGCAGGGCAAGGTCGATGCGCATGCCGACTTCTGCCCTTGGTCCGAGGTCATGGAGTTCCGCGGCACCGGGCGCAAGATCTACGACGGTAGCGAAGCCGGTATTCCCACGTTCCACGGAACCGTCGTCACGAAGAGCTTCGCCGACAAATATCCCGAAATCGTCGATGCCTACGTGAACGCGACGATGGAGGCGCAGGCCTGGATCGCTGCGGACCCCGTGCTCGCCGCCACCAAGGTCTCCGAGTGGACCGGCATCGAGAAGGAGGTTCTCTACCTCTACTTCTCCAAAGACGGCATCTCGACGTTCGAGGCGTCGATCAAGCCGCAGTGGGACGATGCTTTGAAGTACGACCACTCGCTGCTGGCGAAGGAGAAGGAGATCCCGCCGCTCGATTTCGCCCGCTGGGTCGACCACTCGTTCGTCAAGAAGGCGTTCGAGGCGAAGGGTCAGAAGTATGACGAGGTGCTGAAGTCCGTCGTCACCTCGGTGCCGGATGCGCCGTCGCTGCCGCCTGCCGAAATGTGGATCGACGGCGAGGGCATCAAGAACTTCGACAGCGTCAAGGCCATGATGGCGGCCTACAAGGAGGCCAAGCAGGCGGGCAAGAACGTATTCGCCACCTACGTCTACGACAAGGCTACCGGGCTCAAGCTGTTCGGTCACGTGGCCTTCTATATCCAAGCGACCGATGGCGCTCTGACGCCCTTCATGAAGAAGGGCGAGGCCGAGACCTTCGCATCGAAGAGCAAGGGCAATCTCGTGCTCTGGTCGGCGCTGTCCTCGTGATGGCCGTGGCGGGGGGAGCGCGCGGCGTTCCTCCCGATTGCCAGTTCCACTCGAAGCAAGGCGCTAGACGAGGCGACGACAAGAATGGAGCCTGTGATGCCGCAGAACCTCGCCCACGCGGTAGCCGAAGAGCCGGGCGACCGGCAACACCACTCCAAGGAAACGGCCGTCGATGCCGGCACATCGGGCGACGCGAGCACCACCGGCGCGTCACCGCGCGAGGACGTGGTTGACAGATTAGGCCGCTCCGATGAGCCGGGGCTTCTCACGCGCATCGTTCAGGTGCTGGTCGGACCGAGCTTCGTCATGACGTGGTTCCGGCGGTCATTGGCGTTGGCGCTCGGCGTCATCGTCTGGCATTTCGCCGTGGCGAACGACTTCAACTGGTACGTCAACTTCGAGAACGTCGCGGCCCCGTCCGAAGTCTGGGCGTCGCTGATGAAGCAGCTCTCCGGCAGCATGTTCTACAAGCACATCGCCGTCAGCATGCAGCGGATCGTCATCGCGTATGCCCTGGCGGCCGTCGTCGGCATCTCGCTTGGCCTGGTTATGGGCCGTTCCAGACTGGCGAACGATCTCGTCATGCCTTTCGTGGAGCTCTTTCGTCCGATCCCGGCGGTTGCATGGATTCCGCTCGCGATCCTGATGTGGCCGACGGAAGAGGGATCGATCATCTACATCACATACCTCGGCGCCTTGTTCCCGATCATCCTGAACACGGTTTCAGGAGTCGAGCAGACACCGGAGGTGCTGGTGCGTGCGGCGCGATCGCTCGGCGCGGGTCGCATGCAGATCTTCCGTCATGTCGTGCTTCCCGCCGCGCTGCCGAATATTGCGACTGGCCTCGCAGTGGGCATGGGCGTCGCGTGGTTCTCTCTGCTCGCGGGTGAAATCATCTCCGGCCAATACGGCATCGGGTACTTCACGTGGACCGCCTATCACCTCATCAAATACGACGACATCATCGTTGGAATGTTGACGATCGGCCTGCTCGGCACGGCGTCCACACTCGCGGTGCGTCTGTTGATGGCACCATTCCTCAAGTGGCAGCGCAAGGCCCGGTAGAGGGAGGCCGATCATGCTCAACATCATCAAGTTCAATGCAACCGCGGCAGCACAAACGGTTCCTGTCATGCCAAAACAGCCGCGGGTCAAGCCCGACACTGGCAACATCAAAATCGACAATGTGTCGATCTCGTTCGGCCGTGGAGAGCAGCATCACCTTGCCGTTTCCGAGACCTCGATCGAGATCAAACCAGGCGAGTTCGTCTGTATCCTGGGGCCGTCCGGATGCGGGAAATCGACGCTCCTCAACGCCGTCGCCGGATACGTGAAACCGACCCGGGGGCAGGTTCTGCTCGATGGGAAAGCGGTGACGGGCCCTGGCCCGGACCGCGGCATGGTGTTCCAGCAATACTCCTTGTTTCCTTGGAAGACGGTGCGCGAGAACGTTGCGTTCGGCCCGCGCATTCTCGGCCGAGCGAGCCCGACGCCCGAGGCCATCGCCGACACGTTCATCGACATGGTCGGTCTGACGAAATTCGCGAAGCGCTATCCGGCGGAGCTTTCCGGCGGCATGCAGCAGCGCGTCGGCATTGCGCGCGCCCTCGCCAACTATCCGAGCGTGCTTCTCATGGACGAGCCTTTCGGAGCGCTGGACAGCCAGACGCGGCACGTCATGCAAGAGAACCTGCTCAAGATCTGGGGCGAGTTCGGTATCACCGTCTTGTTCGTCACGCACGACATCGACGAGGCCGTATTCCTCGGCGATCGCGTGCTGGTGATGAGTGCGAGCCCTGGCAAGATCATCGCCGATATTCCGGTCCGCTTGCCGCGTCCGCGCGATCCCGACATCGCGCTCGACGAGGATTTCATGCGCATCAAGCGGCTCTGCCACGAGCGCATCAAGCAGGAAAGCATGCGCGCGTTCGACCAGCAGAACACCTGACGCGCGAGGCGGTATTCCAATGCGAGATTTTGGTGGGCGATGCCGGTGACGGAGATGGAAAGCAGGTCGCGTATCAGGGTCGTCAGCGCTTGCGATCGCGATGGCGAAGCAGGCGCGCAGAAATCGAGGGCGGGCTCGGCGGTCTATCTCTCCGAGGTGTTGTCGGAGATCGACCAGGGGGCCGGCTTCCTCGATCGTTTGACTCTGAACGAAATCAACGCCGTCAGGAAATTCGCGTCGCCCATGCTGTTTCAGCCCGGCAACAGCGTCTTCTTGCAGGGTGACATCCACAGCGGGATCTTCCTCATCGATTCCGGCCGCGTGCGCATCTACTACGCCGGGCCTTCGGGTCGAGAGATCACCCTCGCCTATTGGACGCCGGGCCACTTCATCGGTGGGCCCGAGGTATTCGGCGGTGGCGTTCACATGTGGTCCGCCGTCGTCGTCGAGCCGTCGCGTCTGTCCTATCTGCCGGCGGCCAAGCTCAAGCAACTCGCCATGACCGTGCCGGCGTTCGCGGTAGCGTTGATCGAGGGGCTGGTCGCCAAGGGTAAGTGCTATTCGGCGCTCGTGCAGATGCTCGGCACGCGCTCCGTCACCGAACGTCTCGCCCAGCTTCTCATCATACTGGCGTCGGTCGAGCGGCAGGAGGCGGGCTCGCATCTGGTCATCGACAAGCGCATCACACACGAGCAACTCGCCTCGATCGTCGGCTCGACGCGCCAATGGGTCACGAGCACGCTCGCCCGCTTTCACAAGGCGGGAATCATCCGCATCGATCGCGGGCGCATTCATATCGAGCGGCCGGAAGCACTGTCGCAGGATCTCGAGTAGGCGGGCGGTGGGGAGTGTCCCGGTCGCGCCACCCATGGCGCCGCATCGCGGCTGGGGCGCACGGTTCGTGCTTGCCCTCGGTTTCGAGCACGGAGAACCCGTATCGGGAGCTATTGGCCGAAATGGACCCGCCCCGCGCTCCGGGCGACAGCGCGATTCGACTGCTCGAGCTCGAGAGCGCGATTGTCGACCTCGATGGACCGCGGCCACGATTCCAGCGCAGGTCGTATCACCTTAGGTTGCGAATGGGATTATCCAACACGTCACCTCGCGCTGCCCGCGGTATCGCTCCAATCCGCGTGCATGATAAGTGTAGACGGACGACGCAGGTCGCACGACTTGGCGCCGGGGCACCGGCTTTCGCACCTGATCGTGCAGCCTGCCCGTCGCGGCGCACTGGCCGCGGCCCGACGCAATTGACTTCGCACAGGGCTGCCCATATAAGGCGCGAGCTTTCCTATTATGCCTGTCCTGGCATCGCGCAGCCTCGTGCCCGAGCCGTCCGCGCGAATAGACTAGATTTTTCCGGCGGTTGCCAGTTCAGCCCCGGGGTCGCTCAACGGAGAACGTGACGTGAAACGGACCTATCAACCGAGCCGGCTGGTGCGTAAGCGCCGTCATGGCTTCCGCGCCCGCATGCTGACCAAGGGCGGCATGCGCGTCATCAACCGGCGCCGCGCGAAGGGCCGTAAGCGCCTGAGCGCCTGACGTTTTTCGGTCGGAGGCGGGGTGCCTCCGGCGAGCGTGGCTTCGTGGCTTACCCGACCATCAAGAAGCGGCCCGAGTTCCTAGCTGTTCGCGGCGGAGCCCGCTGGTCGACACCGAGCGTGACGGTCGAGGCGCGACAGCGTCGCAACGCTGCGCCGGTCGGGACCGCTGGATCGCCGGACGAAGTCGCCTTGGGGCAGACGGCGGCCGACGACTCGGGGCTAGGGCCCTTCCGGTTCGGCTACACGGTCACGAAAAAGCTCGGTGGCGCGGTCAAGCGCAATCGCATACGGCGCCGGTTGCGGGCCGCCGTGGAGCAGGTTGCGGGATCGCGCTGCAGAGGCGGTTTCGATTACGTGCTGTACGCCCGTGCCGCCGCGCTCGATTGCGAGTTCGGGGCGCTCGCTCGAGATCTGGCGGAAGCGTTCGAGCGGGTGCACAGGCCCCGCCGCGACAAGCGCCGTCCGAAACCGGGTTGATTGGGGTGGCTCGGCGCGGCACATACAAGGCGGCGCCTGTCCGGCGCCCCCCTGGGGATGCCGGAGTATGGCCTCCACATGCCACACTAGCGATGCGTGGGGACACGGGTTCCGCGCTCGTTCCATCACTCAGGGGGCGTTGCGCTCGTCCCGATATGCCTCGGCTGCTTCGCGCGGCGTGGACGTGCCCTGATCCCAATTCAGACTGCCCGCACCGAGGCGCCGAATGAACCACCGCGAGCCCGAGAACCAGAACAACATCATGATCGCCATCGGCCTGTCGATGGCGGTGCTGTTTGGCTGGCAGTATTTCTATGCCGGGCCGCAGATGCAGGCCGAGAAGGAGCGTCTGGCGGCGAGCGAGAAGGCGAAGCCCGCCGATGCGGCGCACCCCGCAGCGCCCGCACCCGGCACGACCTCGCCCTCCACGACTTCACCGGTAGCCCCGCCCGCCGCGACGCCCGTGGCGCCGCCGGCACCCGGCACCACCGCGTCGGGGGGGCCCGCAGCGCCGTCCGCGGTCGCCGCTGCCGCCCGCAGCAGCACGCGCGCCGAAGCGCTGCAAGGCGGCGGGCGCATCGAGATCAGGACCCCCTCCCTGATCGGCTCGATCCCGCTCAAGGGCGGCCGCATCGACGATCTCGTTCTGGTCAAGTACCGCGAGACGGTCGATCCCAAGAGCGCCAACGTCCCGCTGTTCTCGCCGTCGGGCGCGCCGGAACCCTATTTCGCCGAGTTCGGCTGGGTGGGCGAGACGAGCGCCATCAAGGTTCCGGCGAGCGATACGGTGTGGTCGCAGGAGGGCAGCGGTACGCTGACGCCCGAGACGCCCGTCAAGCTGACGTGGAACAATGGCGCCGGCCTCACCTTCCGCCGCACGATCGCGCTCGATGCCAACTACATGTTCACCGTCACCGATGGCGTCGAGAACGCCTCGGGCGCCGATGCGAAGCTCTTTCCCTATGCCCGCGTGCACCGCTACGGCACGCCGCTGATTCAAGGCTTCTTCATTCTCCACGAAGGCCTGATCGGCGTCGCCGGCAAGGAAGGCTTGCAGGAAATCACGTTTGCCGACGCGCTGAAGCCCGACAAGCAGAAGTCGCTCTCCGGCTTGACCGGCGGCTGGCTCGGCATCACGGAGAAGTATTGGGCGGCGGCGCTGATCCCCGATCAGCAGCTCACCTACCGCGCCAATCTCACCGGCAGGCCGAAGATCGCCGGGCTCGGCGCCGAGACCTATCAGGCCGACTATCTGCTCGACGGAGTGACCGTCGCCAACGGCCAGAGCCATTCGACCACCTCGCATCTCTACGCCGGCGCGAAGAAGGTGCAGCTCATCGAGGCGTACCAGGAAAAGCTCGGCATCAAGCAGTTCGATCTGATGATCGACTGGGGCTGGTTCTACTTCATCACCAAGCCGCTGTTCCACCTGATCGACTTCCTCTACGGCCTGATCGGGAACTTCGGCATCGCCATCCTCGTCACGACGGTGATCGTGAAGGCCGCGTTCTTCCCGCTCGCCAACAAGAGCTACGAGTCGATGGCGAAGATGAAGAAGCTGCAGCCCGAGATGGAAAAGCTGCGCGAACGCTTCAAGGACGACAAGGCGCGCCAGCAGCAGGAGCTGATGGCGCTCTATCAGAAGGAAAAGATCAATCCGCTCGCGGGCTGCCTGCCGATCCTTCTGCAGATCCCGGTGTTCTTCGCGCTCTACAAGGTGCTGTTCGTGACCATCGACATGCGTCACGCGCCCTTCTACGGCTGGATCAAGGACCTCTCGGCACCCGATCCGACGTCGCTGCTGAACCTGTTCGGCTTGCTGCCGTACACGGCGCCGGCCTATCTCGCCATCGGTGTCTGGCCGGTCATCATGGGCATCACGATGTGGGTCCAGATGCAGCTCAATCCGAAGCAGCCGGACCCGACGCAGCAGATGATCTTCAACTGGATGCCGGTGCTCTTCACGTTCCTGCTGGCGTCGTTCCCCGCCGGCCTCGTCATCTACTGGGCCTGGAACAACGTGCTTTCCATTCTCCAGCAGTCGATGATCATGAAGCGTCAGGGCACCGAGATCCCGCTGAAGCAGAACATCATATCGACGTTCTCGCCGATCATGAGACTGCTCGGCGCCGGCAAAGCGAAGAAGTAGCCGGTAGCGGCCGCCCGCGCTGGCCGATCGATCGTTCGCCTCATGGCCGGGACCCGCCCGGCCATGACGCTTTTCGGGCTCCATATCGGGAGAGACAGTGGCCGTGGAGTTCTCCGACGACGACCTCGATGCCGGGCGGCTGCTGTTCGAGCGCGAATGGACCTTCGCCAAGGGCGTGCCGTCGCTGGAGTTCCTGCCCGCGGCCGAGCTCGTCGAGATCGCCTTCGCCGGGCGGTCGAACGTCGGCAAATCGAGCCTCATCAACGCGCTCGTCCGGCAAGGCGGATTGGCGCGAACGTCGAACACGCCGGGACGCACGCAGGAGCTGAACTTCTTCGTCACCGCCACCGCGCCGGTATCGCTGGTCGATATGCCGGGCTACGGCTTCGCCAAGGCACCGAAGGAAAAGGTCGATGCCTGGACCCGGCTCGTGCGCGACTATCTGCGCGGCCGCCGCAGCCTCGCCCGCGTCTATCTGTTGATCGACAGCCGGCACGGTATCAAAGCCGTCGACACGTCCATCCTCGAGCTTCTCGATACCGCCGCGGTTTCCTATCAGGTGGTGCTGACCAAGGCGGACAAGATTCCGGAGCGGGCGCTCGCCAGCTTGATCGAGGCGACGGAGCTGCTGCTCGCCAAGCATCCGGCGGCGTTCCCGCACGTGCTTTCGACATCTTCGGAGAAGAGCCGCGGCATCGACGAACTGCGTGCCGCCATCGCTATCGTGCTGCGCGAGCACGGCGTCACTGTTTGACGAACACTTTCGTCAGCTCCCAGGCCACCTGCGGCAGGCCCTCGCCGAACTTCGCCAGCAAACCGCCGGCAATCGCCGCCACGGCCCAGCCGCCGGTGCGCACCATCGCCTTCGCATAGTTCGACTTGACGCGAACCTCGACGATCTGGTCGGGCAAGCTCGTTTCCGCGGCAAGCCCGTCGCTGGCGACGGTGCGCGCCGATATGACGAGCTGGAGCCGGCGGCTTCCACGCTCCTTGGGCGTCACCGTCCAACGCCAACTGGCGAAGTCGTCGCTCAGCATGTGGGCGTTGTCGATCCACTGCGTCTCGGGTGAGGACGACTCGATGAAGAAGCCGCCATCGGGCGCGCGCAGGCGCACCGACATGGCCTTCGTCACCTTGACCTCGTGGCGATGCGCCGGACCGCCGCCCTGCATGCCGTCGCTCACCGCCTTCACGTCCGCCCGGGCGATGCGGACCTCGACGAGGCTCGCCACCGCGACGCGCATGACGCGCGGGATGTTCTCGACCAGTTGGCCGATGGAGACGCTGACGGGTGCACCGTGCGCGCCTTGTCCGCCGGGTGGCGGCGCGGCGCGGCGTTGCGGCTCGGGCGGTGGGCGCGCCGGGGGCGGCGGCGTCCCCGGGGCGCGCCCCTGCCTCGGGGGAGCGGGCTGCTGCTGCCCCGCGAAGGTGCCGGGATGCGCGTCCGGCGGACGGTATCCAGGCGGCATCGGTGGCGGCCCAGGGCGCTGGGCAGGCGACGGCCCGGCCTGTGGAACGGGCGAGGGCGGCATGCGTTGCCCGCCAGCGCCCGCAGGCGGTTGACCAGTCACGGGGCTAGTTGCAGGGCCAGGAGGCATCGGGCCACGCATCGGAGCCGGTGCCGGGCGGGTGCCGCCAGGGTATCCGCCTGCTGGGGCCGATCCGGCTGTCGACGCGCCGTGGGGGGCGTGGGGAGCAGGTGGTACCGGCGCATAGGTCGAGCCCGGGCTCGGCATCGGTGGCGCCATAGAAGGCTTCGCGGAGGCAGCGTGACCCGGCGCATGATCGGAAAACCTGTCGCTGCCGCGGCCGCCCGTCCGCTCGTCGGCCGTAGCCGCTGGCTGCGCGTGGGGACCCGTCATCGGCGCAGGCGTATGCGGCTGGCCGGGCAACGGGGGCGTCGCGTTGGCACGCTCGAAGCGGTTGGTGGTGTCTGGCGCGGGCTGGGTCGTGCGTCCTGGTTGCGTCGCGTTCTGCGGCGGGGGCATCACCCCCGCTGTGTCGATGGATGGAAAAGGCGCTACCACCGGCTGGGGCGTGCGCCGGGGTTCCGGCTGCTGGCCGGCGTGTGGCGGCGCGCCAGTTGAAGCTCCGTGCGGCTGCGGCGATGGCCGCGGTGGACCGGCAGGCCGCAGGGCGCCTGGCGGCATCGGTCGCTGAGCGGGCGGCGCTGGGCGCGGCTCTTCCGCATGACTTTCCGGCTCGTTCGACGCCATCTCGGCGTCCAGCGCCGCCTCGTGCGATACGGTGGCAGGTTCGCCGGTGTGGGAGGCCTCGGCAGCGATACGCTCGAACTCGGCACCTGTAGCCGCCTCAGCGGCCGCAAGCGTATCCGCGCGTTCGGTCTCGGCGGTCTCGATGGCGCGGGAGTCGGGCAGGCCCGGGGCGATACGCCCCTGAACGCGCTGGCGCGCGGATGCGAGAATGTCCTCGGCGTTGGTTGGGTTGTGGTGCGCGACGGGGCGCTGGGTCGCCGCACGGGCCTGGGCGGGCGCCTCAGCGGCCGGTTGTGGCGCCGGCTGCGGCGGTGCTCCGCTCTGCGACTGTGGTGCTCCGCTCTGCGGCTGTGGTGCGCCGGGCGCCGGATTAGGCGGCTGGCCAACCGTCGCCGCCTGTTGCAGCGCGCGTATGGCCGTTTCGAAGGTCAGCCCGTGAGCGCGCAACAGGTGCGCCGAAGCGCTGCGTCCGTCGCCGACGATGGCGGCAAGAACGATGGCGCCGTCGATTTCGTTGCGGCGCCCCTCCGCAGCGGCGGCCGCTGCCTGCAAAATATCCTTCAGCTCGCTGGCGATGCGCAGGTCGGCAACCGGGCTCTGCGTCACACGGTCGTCCATGCGACCGATGTGGGTGGAGATGTCACCCTTCAGCGTCTCGATCTCGACGCGGCTGATGGTGAGGACCAGGGCTGCGTCCGGGTCCTCCGTCAGGGCCAGCAACAGGTGCTCGAGCGCCACCTCGCGGTGCTGCTGGGCGCCTGCGTAGCCCGCGGCCCGGGTGAGCGTCGACATCAGGTTGCCGGAGAGCGGAATGCGGCCAAGTACGTCGACGATGCTGCTCGACATGGGCCCCTCCCTCTCCTCGTTGGTTGCGCGAGCGAATCTCGTTCGCCCCGAGGGTAGCCGATCGGTGGCGCCACCGCAGTGGGCCCGCCGCTTTCATCCCAGGGTTTCTGAGTTGCAACACAACAGAGAATTAGGGCGGAATCGGCGCTGATTGGTGCCCGGGGCGCGGCGGCCATCCGGGCCGGGAGGGTGCAGCCCTCAGGGCGATGCCAGCAGCTTGCGGCGCAGGCGGGCGAGCCCGTGGAGCACCTCGTCGCGATTGCGGGCGAGTTTCATCCAGCGCGGCAACCGCGACAGCATCGTTGCGTTGCGCAGCGAGGTGGGCGGAAGTGCGTGGCGCTCGCGCAGGCTGGCGCCGACGATGGTTTCCAGCGCTGCCAGGTGATCGGCGTTGAAGGCGAACAGAGCGCCATGCCGTGTCGGCGTCGCGAGCCAGAGCGGCAGTCCGAGGTAGGGATCTCGGCCATCGGCGGCGATCCGGTAGGCGCGGGTCACGCCTGGGGCGAGCCGCTGCCCGCGCGTCGATCCGCAATGCCGGCAGACCAGACGGGCAGGGCGTGGCGCCTCCGCCGGCAAGCCCACGCCCTTCGCCCCCATCCCTGTCACCGTCACCGTGGCGGCGCCACCACAGCGCGGGCATGCGACGAGCACGTCGCCGATGAATGCCGCTGCCGCGCGCCCGTCGTCACGCATGCGCGCGGGGCTGGTGAGAAGTCCGCGAACGCTCGAACGCGGCGCACGCAAGGCTCATCCCTCCGCGGGTTTCGTCACCAGCTCGCCCGAGAGGCCCTTGGCGATGAGCGCGCGGGTGTTGTCGACGCCGTAGAGCTCGATGAACGAGCCGAAGCGCGGCCCCTTTTCCTCGCCGAGCAGCACATTGTAGATCGCGTTGAACCACGTGCTCGAGACGCCCGGCTTCTCCGGCGTCGCGCCCTTGGCGGCGAGATCCTGATAGCGCGGAATTTTGCGGCCGACATCGTAGAGGACGCCTTGCAGGTCCTCGGCAGATGCGTCCGCCGGGGCCTTGGCGAGCGCGTCCGAGAGCGCCGTCAATGCCTCGCGCTCGACGTCGTCGGCGGCACGGAAGTTCTTTTTCGGCGCCACGAAATCCTGGTAGTAGCGCACGGCGTATTCGGCGAGGTGGTCGAGCAGCGGATGCTCTTCCGCCGTCGCGCCTGGCGCGACGCGGCGGATGAAGCCCCATAGCACGTCCTTGTCGTGCGCGTTCGAGGCCGCGACAAGGTTCAGCAGCAACGCGAACGTGACCGGCAGCTCGGCCCGAGGCGGCGAGCCGGAATGGATGTGCCAGACGGGATTGTCGATGCGCTGCTTGCCGTCCTGTCCCGGGAACGCCGCGACGAACTGCAGGTACTCGTCCACCGCGCGCGGAATAACGTCGAAGTACAGCCGCTTCGCCGCCTTCGGCTTCTGGAACATGTAGAGCGACAAGCTTTCAGGACTGGCGTAGCGCAGCCACTCGTCGATGGTGAGGCCGTTGCCCTTCGACTTCGAGATCTTCTGCCCCTTTTCGTCGAGGAAGAGCTCGTAGTTGAAGCCCTCGGGCGGCACGCCGCCGAGCACCTTGCAGATGCGCGAGGAGAGCGTAACGGAATCGATCAGGTCCTTGCCGGCCATTTCGTAGTCGATGCCGAGCGCCGTCCAGCGCATCGCCCAGTCCGCCTTCCACTGGCACTTGACGCGCCCGCCCGTGACGAGCGTCTCGATGGTCTCGCCGCTGTCGGGATCGACGTAGGTGACGGTGCCCTTTGCAACATCGCGCGCGATCATCGGCACCTGGAGAACCTTGCCGGAGACGGGCGAGACCGGCAGGAACGGGGAATAGGTCGCCTGCCGCTCCGGCCCGAGCGTCGGCAGAATGATGTCCATCACCTTGTCGTAGACCGCGAGCATCTTCAGCAGCGTCGCGTCCATCATGCCGGAACGGTAGCACTCGGTCGCGGAGAAGAATTCGTAGTCGAAGCCGAAGCGATCGAGGAAGGCGCGCAGCCGTGCGTTGTTGTGGTGCGCGAAGCTCTCGTGCGTGCCGAAGGGGTCCGGCACGCTCGTCAGTGGCCGGTCGAGGGCCGCCGCGAGCTGCTCTTTGTTCGGCACGTTGTCCGGCACCTTCCTGAGGCCGTCCATGTCGTCGGAAAAGCAGATGAGCCGCGTCTTCCAGCGTCTCTCGGTCAGCGTTTCGAAGGCGTGACGGACCATGCTGGTGCGCGCCACCTCGCCGAAGGTGCCGATGTGCGGTAGGCCGGAAGGGCCATAGCCGGTCTCGAAGATCACCGTCTTCTCGTTGCCGCCCGGCAACCGCTCCAGCCGCTTGATGAGCCGGCGCGCCTCCTCGAACGGCCACGCCTTGGCATCGGCGAGCACGGAGGAGAGGTTGGGGGCGGTCGAAGAGTTCATGGCACGGTTCCGGGGAAATCGAGGTTCGCAGTCGCGAAAGGACCGGCACCCTAAGTTCGGCGGCATGCGGCGTCAACGCTTGCAGGTTGGTGCGGACCCGCTACATAGAGCCTCGCCGGGGCCGGGCGGGCACGCGGTCTTTACAACCTCGACGCCCGGCGCGGCGACACCATTCGAGCACGAGGACGCAATGGAAACGCCGCTGAAGCCCGAGCAGGCCCTGATCTACGCCATGATCACGGTCTCCGCCGTCGATCGCACCATCTCCGACGACGAGCTTTCGCGGATCGGCACCATCGTCAAGGAGCTGCCGGCGTTCCGCACCTTCGACAGCGACTGGCTGCTGCACGAGAGCCAGGAGTGCGGCAAGATCCTCGGCAGGGATGGCGGCATGCGTCGCGTGCTCGATCTCGTCACGGCGAGCCTGCCGGTCCGCCTGCGCGAGACGGCGTATGTGCTGGCGGCCGAGGTGGCGGCGAGCGACCGCCGCATCGCTTCTGAGGAAATCCGCTTTCTCGATCTGCTGGCCGAGTCCCTTTCGCTCGACAAGCTCACCTGCGCCGCGCTGGAACGTGCCGCGACGGCTCGCCATCAGGCTATCTAGAGTTCGGCCGAGAGTGCGGCGGGGGGCGGCTTCAGCCCATCAACTGACGCTCGGCGACGAGGGCCGTTGCTCCCGCTGCAATGGCAATCACCGCGCCGATGGCCATCAGCCGTCCCGTGGCGCTGCCGCCAGCGCTCCAGGCCAGCGCTGCCTTGGCGACGGTATTGACCGCCACGACAACCGCGATCACCTGGATGGCGAGCGTGAGTGGTACGCCGTCGCCCGCTTGCCGTGTCATGGCGAGCGTCATGGCGTCGACGTCGCCTATTCCCGAAATGACGGCGAGGCCGATGAGGCCCTGTCCGCCCGCGAACCCCGAGACGAGTTTGGTGGCGATCGTGATGACCGCGAGCAGGGCGCCGAACTTCAGCACCGTCGCCAGCTCGAACGGGTTGTTCAGTTCAATCAATGCCGAGCTGCCGTTGGTGTCTTTCGACTGATGCCACATGAGCAGCGCCGCGTAGGCAGCGGTTGCGAGCGCTGCGGCGGCGAGAGGAGCGGCGAGTGGCCACGCCAGCGCCGGGTTTAGCAGGAATACCACCAGCAGCACGCGCAGCATCATCGTCGTTCCCGCGAGCAGCGCGCCTGCGGTGAACAACCGGGTCATTTCCGGTCGCTCCTTCGCCCGCTCTGCGAGTGTCAAGGTGACGGCGGTCGAAGAGACGAGGCCCGCGGCAATGCCGGTCAACATGATGCCCTGTGTGCTGGCGGCCACTTTCACGGCGACATAGCCGGCGAACGAGATGGCGGCGATCAGCCCCGTCATCAGCCATATTTCGTAAGGGTTGAGGCCCCCGAGCTCGGCGACGTCTCGGTTCGGCAGCAAGGGCAGCAGGATGAACGTCATGGTGGCGAGCACGAGCCCCGAGCGCAGCTCGACCCACGTCAGCCGTTGCAGCCAGTCGTGCATGGCGCGCTTCAGCGCGAGAAGTGCCGTGGTCGCCACGCCAGCGGCAATGGCGAGCTGCACGTCGCCGAGCATCGCCATTGCGCCGAGTGCGAACGCCAGCATGGAAGCGACGACAGACGTGACACCGAATGTGCCCTCGTGTCCCGATTCGCGATAGCGGAAGAGGATGATCGCCGCCGAGAACCCGGTGAAGGCGAGGCCGAGCAGAATGCCGCCGTTGATATCGGGCCGCGCGGCGATCGCGCCCCATGTCGCGCCGAGAATGCCCGCCAATGCGTGGGTTCTAAATCCGGCCGACCGCGTGCCCTCCTGGTCCTCCCGCTCCGCCCAGCCACGCTCCAGGCCGATCAGCAACCCGATGGCCAGCGCCGCCGACATGCGCTGAAACAGTTCGAACGTTTCCATGGCCATGCTCTGGGCCTTTGCGAAGGGTGTGAGTGTGACAGCGGCAGATCCTGCCGCCGGTTGTCTGGATCATAGCGGAACCCGGCAGCGCCGGAATTGACCGGATCAGGTGCGGCTTTCCGCGAGGCGCCCGGCGAACGCCGCGAGCGCGTCTGCCGCCGCTTCCAGGTTGCCGCGCCGGGTGAAGCCCTTGCCGCCACGCGGGCCGAGGTCGTGATCGCCATCCGGCGCCCACACGAGCGAAACAGATGGCGACAAGCGCAGGACTTCCACTTCCTCGCGTGAACCGAACGGATCGCGCTCGCCTTGGACGATCAGCATCGGCGCGGAGAGCGCTTCGAGGTGGGCGGTGCGCAGCTTCTCGGGCATCCCCGGCGGATGGAACGGGTAGCCGAGCGCGTACACACCGGCGATGAGGCCGCCGCGGTAAAGTTCTTCCGCGGCCAGGCTCGCGACCCTGCCACCCATCGACTTGCCGCCGACGAGAAGGGGCGCGGCTTGCGCGCCGTCCCTCTCGCCGATCGCCGCGACCACCGCGGCATATTCGGGCACCAGCGTCTCCGCTTTTGGGGCCGGCCGCCGCTTGCCGCCCGTGCGCCGCGCCGCCATGTAAGCGAACTCGAACCGCGTGACGGCAATGCCGCGATTGGCGAGCAGTGCCGCCACCTGCTCCAGGAACGGGCTCGTCATGGGGGCTCCGGCGCCATGCGCCAGGATCACCCGGGCGATTGCAGTGCCGGCGGGCTCGGTTTCGTGAAGGCGGGCAAAATCGAATGGGGCGTCGCGCATGTCGTCGTCTCAATTTCGTGGGAGGATCGGGAAATCGCGCGTCGAGCGCTCGAACGCGCGGCGACCGCAATGTGTCGCAAGGCCGACGGGACGGGCTTTGGTTGAGGTAACCTGGGCCCGAGCGTGACCTCGAAACCACCGGAAAGGAAACCGAGACCAATGCCCGAAATCGGAGGCCTTGCAATTCGACTCGCTGCGTTCCTCGGCATTTTCGCCATCATGGCGGTGGCCGAGCTGCTGATCCCGAAGCGCGAGCTCACAATGCGGCGCGGGCAGCGTTGGCCGACGAATTTCGCAATCGTCGTGATCGACAGCGTGGTGGTGCGGGCCATGGCGGCATTCGTCGTTCCTATCGCGGCCGTTGCGGCGGCGGTCGTGGCGGAGCGCATGGGCTGGGGTCTATTCAACTTGGTCGGTTTACCCGGATGGCTCGAGGTGCTGGCGGCCGTCGTTGTACTCGACTTCGCCATCTGGCTACAGCACCTCGCCGCACACAAAATCCCGCTGCTCTGGCGCATGCATCGCATGCATCACGCCGACCGAGACATCGACGTCACCACTGCGCTGCGGTTCCACCCGCTCGAGATCGCCCTGTCGATGCTTTGGAAGATCGGCTGTGTTCTCGCGCTCGGAGCGTCGCCAGAGGCGGTCTTGGTGTTCGAGATCGTCCTCAATGGTCTCGCGATGTTCAATCACGCCAATGTCGCCCTGCCGCGAGTTCTCGACCGTTGGTTGCGCCTCGTCATCGTCACGCCCGACGTCCATCGCGTGCATCATTCCGTGGTGAGGCGCGAGCACGACAGCAACTACGGTTTCAATCTGTCGATCTGGGATCGTCTGTTCCGGACCTATACCGCCGAGCCCGAAGGCGGGCACATCGCGATGCGCATCGGCCTTGTCGAGTATCAGACGGATGAGCCGGCGCGGCTCGGCTGGAATTTATTGCTGCCGTTTCGTCGATCTCCGCACACGGATCGGTCCGCCGCATCCAAATTTGGCCAAAGCGGTCATTAAGGGTTAACATCGCGCCGTTCGGTCGCTGCGGCGGCGATCGGCAATGGCGTCCACGGAGGCTTGGCGGAGGGCGAATGAGCGGGGCACGGCTGATCGTTCGCGTCGGCCTTCTGGCGGCGACGGCGCTGGTGCTCGGCGGCGCGGGCGGTCGCGTGCCGGGTTTCCTCATACCCACACCTGCTGCGCATGCTGAAACGCCGGCCCAGGCGTCGGCAGCCTCGGCTCGAACAATTCTTGACCCTCAGGCCTCACAGACGGAACAGGCTGCCGGACGCGTCGGCGACTTCGGCGCGAGCTTACGCGGTCATTGGGGAGCTTCCGCGAACGATGCCAATGGCACAACCGGTGCCGCCGGTGCCGCGCCAGCTCCGAGCCCGGCCATCGCTCAGGCCAACGGCCCCGCTCCAGTCGATCGGCCCGGCGCGCTGCTCGAGGCGAAGGTGAACCCGCCCCCACCTCCGGCCCCGGCTCCAGCGACGGTAAAGCCGGATGCGGCGCCCCCTGCGGCGCCGCCACTCCCGGTCTCCAAGCCGGAGCTGAAGGACAAGGCGGAGAAGCCCCAGCTCGTCCCTGCAAAGTTGCTGTTCGGCGGAGCGAAGACGGCCGCGGCGCCTCTCGGTGCGCGCTCGATCGGTTATTATTCGCGCGGCTGCCTCTCGGGCGCCGAAGCCCTGCCGATCGACGGTCCGGCCTGGCAGGTCATGCGCCTGTCGCGCAACCGCAACTGGGGTCATCCCAAGCTCATCGCCGCGCTCGAGCAACTCGGCCGCGAGGCGAAGGAAAAGGATGGCTGGCCGGGGCTTCTGGTCGGTGACATCTCGCAGGCGCGCGGCGGGCCGATGTTGACGGGACACGCGAGCCATCAGATCGGGCTCGACGCCGATATCTGGTTCACGCCCATGCCCGACCGGCGCCTTTCGGAGAAGGAACGCGAGACGCTTTCGGCAACGTCGATGATCTCCGGCCCCACGTCAATCAACCGCGAGGTCTTCACCGACGAGCATGTGCTGGTCGTTCGCCGCGCCGCGCTCAATCCCGACGTGGAGCGCATCCTGGTCCATCCCGCCATCAAGAAGGCGATGTGTGAGGCGGCGGGCCCCGATCGCGCGTGGTTGGCGAAGGTGCGCCCGTACTATGGCCACCACTATCACTTCCATGTCCGCATGGCGTGCCCCAAGGGCGTCGAGGGCTGTCGCGCGCAGGCGCCCGTGAAGGCCGAGGATGGTTGCGGAAAGGAACTCGACGACTGGTTCGCACTGCTCACCCGTCCGAAGACGCCGCCTCCTCCCGGCTACAAGCCGCCGCCGCCGAAGCCGCCGCTGACGCTCGCCGATCTTCCGAGCGAATGCCGCGTCGTGCTCGACGCCGGCCGCGGCCCGACCGTGCGCGACGAAGCGGAGCTGATCAAGACGAGCATCGAGGCCTCGCGGCGCATGAT
>CALMPK010000184.1 GCA_937873575.1 uncultured Hyphomicrobiaceae bacterium | reverse complement strand
GGGTGGTGGGGGGGGGCGGGGTGGGGCCCGGCTTCCCCGCGGCTTGACCCGCCGGGGCGGCCCCGGGTGGAAAAAGGGGGCCCCCCGCCTCTCCGCCGAAGCAGGCCCCGGCCAGCGAGAAGGAAAGTTGCGGTCCCGGCTGCGGGTGCTCCAGTGGCGCTTCAGCGAACGGCAACGCCAAGGGCAGTGCGCCCGAGAGTGCCCGCGTACAGGAAGCCCGCGCGCGCGGAGCATCGGGTGACGGAGGACGCGCCGCCGCACCGCAATTGGCGCAGGCCGGCGGGCGGCCGCAGGCGACCGGCATTCCGGGCGTCCGGCATATCGTCGCGATCGCATCCGGCAAGGGTGGCGTCGGAAAATCGACGACGGCGGTCAACCTGGCGCTCGGCTTCCAGGCGATCGGACTCAAGGCCGGCATCCTCGACGCCGACATCTACGGGCCGTCACAGCCGCGCCTGCTCGGGCTCGCCGGCAACCCTGGTGTCGCGCCCGGCGGCAACAAGCTGCTGCCGATGATCGGTTACGGCCTGCCGAGCATGTCGATGGGCTACATGATCGACGAGGCGACGCCGATCATCTGGCGCGGCCCGATGATCGTGCAGGCCCTCAACCAGATGCTGCGCGAAGTCGCCTGGGGCGAGCTCGACGTGCTCGTCATCGACATGCCGCCGGGCACCGGCGACGTGCAGCTCACCATGGCGCAACAGGTGCCGCTGGCGGGCGCGGTGATCGTCTCGACGCCGCAGGACCTCGCGCTGATCGACGCGCGCAAGGGCCTCAACATGTTCCGCAAGGTCGATGTGCCGCTGCTCGGCATCATCGAGAACATGAGCTATTTCGTTTGCCCGAGCTGCGGCACCCGCTCCGACATCTTCGGTCACGGTGGCGCCGAGGACGAGGCGAGGAAGCTCGGCGTGCCGTTCCTCGGCGGCATTCCGCTGCACATCGACATCCGCGCCAAATCGGACTCCGGCCAGCCCATCACGGCCACCGCCCCCGAGAGCGTTCATGCCGGCATCTACCGCGAGCTCGCGGCCAAGGTCTGGGCGGAGATCGAAGCGTCCCAAGGCCGCGCGGTCGCTCCGCCGCAGCTCGCACTCAACGCGGATGCCTCGTCGCTGAACGTCGCCTTCCCCGACGGCGAGAGCTACGATCTCAGCGCGGAGATGCTGCGCGTGATGAGCCCTTCGGCCGAGGTGCAGGGCCATTCGCCGTCGGAGAAGCAGACGGTCGGTGGCAAGCGCAACGTCAAGATCACGTCGCTCGATGCGGTCGGCAACTACGCGGTGAAGATCGTCTTCAGCGACGGCCACAGCACGGGGCTGTTCACTTGGCCTTACCTGGCGACGCTCGGCCGCGAGAAGGACAGCCGCTGGGAAGACTATCTCGCCGAGCTTACGGTGAAGGGGTTGTCGCGCGGTTGAGGGCGCGGCCGAAGCCATACCCATGTGAATTGAAGACCCCATGTGAATCGAAGATGGCGGCCGGGGCACCGGCCGCCGTTTTTGCATTCGCCTGATTTCGATCAATCGCGGTGACGTCTCTGTTTGTCAAAATTGCTGGCTAGGGTGCGATCGGTTGAGATGGGAGCGCGACGCGCTTCTGTCGAAGCCGTGAATCGCACCCTCAGCTCGTGTCCGAAGGTGCGATCGGTTGAGATGGGAGCGCGAAGCGCTTCCGTCGAAACCGTGAATCGCACCCTCAGCTCGTGTCCGAAGGCGCGATCGGTTGAGATGGGAGCGCGACGCGCTTCCGTCGAAACCGTGAATCGCACCCTCAGCTCGTTGCCGAAGGTGCGATCGGTTGAGACGGTAGCGCCCGGTGGAGTGGCCGCGGCGTGCGAACGAAGCGGCGCTCGTGCCGTTGAACGCGTCGGTAAGGAGCGCTGCGATCAGCCCCCCGTTGCGTATGACGGCGGGCGCGAGGACCATCAAGAGCCCCATCCAAAGCCTATGTTCTGCGAGCGGTCGGCGTTGCGATAACATTCGTGCATCGCGCCGGAGCGATTAGAAATGACAACGAAGAGGGACGCCTGCCAATGACCGCCAAGAAGCCCGCCAAGCCGGCCGCAAAGCAACCGGCGATGGCCGCGCAGCCGAAGAAGGCCGAGCAGGCGAAGAAGAGTTGGGTCGACAACGAGTTCGAGGATGGCCTCGACGAGGAGCTGGAGCTCGAGCTCGACGATCGCCGGATCTCGCGTGAGCTGAGCCTCATCGAAGACCTGAAGCACGAGAGCGAGATCGACCGTAAGGTCTACTTCCGTGAGCTGTTCCGGCTGCAGACCGAGCTCATCAAGCTGCAGGACTGGGTGCAGCACAAGAAGCTGAAAGTCGTCGTGCTGTTCGAAGGTCGTGACGCGGCCGGCAAGGGTGGTGTCATCAAGCGCATCACGCAGAGGCTCAATCCGCGCGCGTGCCGTGTCGTCGCGCTGCCAGCGCCGAGCGAGCGCGAGAAATCTCAGTGGTACTTCCAGCGCTATGTGCCCCACCTGCCGGCGGCCGGCGAAATCGTGCTGTTCGACCGCTCCTGGTACAACCGCGCAGGCGTCGAGCGCGTAATGGGCTTCGCGTCCAAGGATCAGGTCGACGAGTTCTTCCACGACGTGCCGGAATTCGAGCGCATGCTCGCCCGCTCCGGCATCATCCTCATCAAGTACTGGTTCTCGATCACCGACCAGGAGCAGCAGCTCCGCTTCCTCATGCGCATTCATGACCCGATGAAGCAGTGGAAGCTGTCACCCATGGATTTGCAGTCGCGCGTGCGCTGGGAGCAGTACACGAAGGCGAAGGAGGAGATGCTGGAACGTACCAACATCCCCGAGGCGCCCTGGTACATCGTCGAGGGTAACGACAAGAAGCGTGCCCGCCTGAACTGCATCAGTCACCTGTTGACGATGGTGCCGTATCAGGATGTACCGCACGATCCGATCACGCTGCCCGACCGTGTGTTCAACCCCGACTACGAGCGCAAGGTACTGCCCGACCACCTCTACGTGCCGTCGAAGTTCTGACCGCGGCTGGTCGTTTGCGAGCGTGCTGGCGCATGGTGCCGCGCCAGCTCATCGGGCGCATCTTGAAGTCCGGTCTGACGGGCTATCGAAGCAGCGGTGCGGCGAACGAGCAGCGGCGCGTTTGCCTGCTCTACCGCTGCTCTACGTCTTCGACGTTTTCGCGCTCTTGCCCCGAAGCGGCCGGCCGTAGAGTTCCAGCGTGTGGCCGGTCAACTCGTACCCTAGCTCGCGCGCTATCGCCGCCTGCAGCCGCTCGATCTCCTCGCTGCGGAATTCGATCACCCGGCCTGTCGTCGTGTCGATCAGGTGATCGTGGTGACGGTTCGGTGTCCGCTCCACGCGCGCGCGCGAACCGCCAAAGCTATGCTGCTCGATGAGTCCCGCTTCGGCGAAGACCTTGAGGGTGCGATAGACCGTCGACAGGGAGATGCGCGGATCGATCGCGGCCGCCCGGCGATGGATCTCGGATGCATCCGGGTGGTCGCGCGACGTCTGCACGACGTCGGCGATGACCTTGCGCTGGCCGGTCAGCCGCCGGCCTTGGCCGAGGCGGGCTTTCAGCGACGCGCCGTCCTGTCCGCCGTGCCCCAGCCTTCGTGCATTCCGGGGGAGGACGTTGGCGCGGCCTGGGGGCGGTCGCCCGCGGGGTGTCGCGGGTGACCCGCCATGGTTGCGAGGACCCGATCTGAGCACGCCAAAGCGGCCCCCATTGACGCCAGGGCTCTGATAACGCTACATTATCGTTATTGCAAATTATTTGCAATTAAAAGTGCCGGGTCGGGGGCCGCTTTTCGCCCGATGTCAGCGACGGACGGAACGGGTGCCATGTTGAAGCCGGTAGAGCCGGGGGCGTCGGAGCCGGGGTGGCGGCGCTCGCAGTCGGAGCCGCCTCTGGCGGAGGTGTTCCGTTCGATCCGCGTTTCGCCGTCGAGTTCGCCCTGGCGTAAGTTCCTCGCGTTCTTCGGTCCGGGCTATCTGGTCGCGGTCGGCTATATGGACCCAGGCAACTGGGCAACGTCGCTCGCCGGCGGCGCGCAATTCGGCTACGCGCTCCTGTTCGTGGCGCTGCTGTCGAACTTCATGGCCATCATCCTGCAATCGCTCGCGGCCCGCCTGGCGATCGGCTCTGGCCGCGATCTCGCGCAAGCCTGCCGTGACGCCTATCCCCGCTGGGCCTCCTGGCCGCTCTGGCTACTCGCGGAGCTCGCCATCTGCGCGACCGATCTCGCCGAGGTGATCGGCACCGCCATCGGCCTCAATCTTCTGTTCGGGATTCCACTCGAGATCGGCGTGATCATCACCGCGCTCGACGTGTTTCTGATCCTGTGGCTGCAGAACCGGGGGTTTCGCCGCATCGAGGCGTTCGTCATCACGCTGCTCGGTGTGATCGCCGTTTGCTTCGCGGTTCAGATCGCACTCGCCAGACCCGACTGGCATGCCGTGGTCACGGGCTTCGCGCCAACAACCGATCTGCTGTCCAACCCCAACATGCTCTACCTCGCGCTCGGGATCATCGGTGCGACGGTGATGCCGCACAATCTCTACCTGCATTCCGGCATCGTGCAGACGCGCGCTTACGGCACGACGCTGCCGGAGAAGCGCGAGGCCTTGCATTACGCGACACTCGACTCGACCGTCGCCCTGATGTTCGCGCTGACCATCAACGCTTCGATCCTGATCCTCGCAGCGGCGACGTTCCATCACACCGGACAGACCGACGTCGACGAGATCGGCCGCGCGCACGAGCTGCTGGCGCCGCTGCTCGGACTATCCTTCGCGCCGGCACTGTTCGCCATCGCGCTTCTCGCTTGTGGTCTCAATTCGACGGTCACGGCGACAATGGCGGGCCAGATCGTGATGGAAGGCTTCATCGACATCCGTTTGCCGGCGTGGCTGCGCCGGCTTGTAACGCGGCTCGTCGCCATCGTGCCCGCCATCGCCGTCACGCTCATCTATGGCGAAGGGCACACGGCGAAGCTGCTGATCCTGAGCCAGGTGATCCTGAGCTTCCAGTTGCCGTTCGCCGTCGTTCCGCTGGTGACGCTGACGGCCTCTCGCGCCAAGCTCGGCGAACTCGTCGCCCCGCGCTGGCTGACGGCTCTATCGGCGCTGATCGCGGCGCTCATCATCGCGCTGAACGTGAAGCTGCTTTACGACCTCATGGCCGGCTGAGCCGGAATCCGGGCAAGCGCACGGCCGATCGAGCTGGCGCGTGGAGCGCCGCCGAAGCTCATGAGTTCGAGTGCGGCAGGTCAGCTCTGTGGCTTCTTGCGCGGCGCAGTCTTGGCCGCGCCCTTGACGATCCGGCGCGTCGCCGCCTTCGCCTTGGCCATCTTGGGCTTGCGGGTCCGCGCAGGCTTCGCCTGGCTCTCGCCGGAACGTGTGGGCGCCGTCGCCTCCGCCACGACCAACTCGGCGTAGCGCGGCAGAGCGAACGCGGCGACGTGGACCGCGGGCGTCCAGTATTTGAGGCCGTCGATTCCGCGCTTCTTCTGGCGTTTGGCGAGCGCCTTCGCCTCGAGAGCGAGAAGAGCGGGCTGATCGGTCGCGAAGTTCAGCGCGAACGGTCCGCCGAAATAGCAGGGCTGCGTGCAGGTGTACGGGGCGACGCGCTTGAACAGCGACGCGAGTGCCCGCGTCGACGCGCCGAGGTGATCGGGGAACAGGAACGGCAGGCCGTTCTGCGTCACGAAGATGCCGCCGTCCTTCAGTGCCCGCTTGCACGCGGCGAAGAACTCGGGCGTATGCAACACGGCGGACGGCCCGATCGGCTCGGAGCTGTCGACGATGATGCAATCGAAGCGCTCCTTGGTTTCGGACACGTAGCGCACCCCATCGGCGATGACCACGTCCACGCGCGGGTCGTCGAACACCTTGCCGGGGACCTCGGGGAAGTATCGCAGCGCCGTGTCGACGACGGTGCGATCGATCTCGCAGAGCGTGGCTCGCCCGACACCCGGGTGCTTCATGACTTCGCGCAGCACGCCGCCGTCGCCGCCGCCGATCACCAGGATGCGCCGGGGTTTCTCGAGTGCCATCAGCGGCACATGGGCCATCATCTCGTGGTAGACGAACTCGTCGGAGGTCGTGAGCTGGCACACGCCGTCGAGCATCAGCACCGTGCCCCAGGTCGCGTTGCTGAAAATGACGAGATGCTGATGCGCCGTCCGCACCTCGTGCAGGACCTCGTCGGCCTCGAGCGCGACTCGCCAGTGCGGGTGGAACGTCTCCTCGATCCAGCGCTTGCTCATCCCCCGAACTCCCCAAATCCCGAAGTCGAAAATAGCTTCGGCGCAATGTCGCTCGACCGGCCTGGCACCGGGTGGCCGCGGCTGCGCGAACGTTGCGGCGCAGGCGGGCGGTTTGCTGCGTGCGAGTGAATACGAAGAACGCGCGCCTCGTTTCGCGAGGCGCGCGTTTCATTTCCCGTGGCCGGCGTTGATGGCCCCGCGGGGCCACCGAACGGGCTGCTCAAGCAGCCTTCTTCGTGCGCACCTTGCCCATGCGGTAGGGTGCCGTTTTCGAGGCGGCCGCCTGCCATTTGGCGTGATGCAGTTCCTTGCCGCGCAGCAGCTCCTTCACGACCACGTTGTCCGCATCGAAATCCTTGCGGAGCACGTCGATCGCGAGGTGAGGCTTGGCCTCGCCGCACATGAAGATGTCGAGGGCGGCGTAATCCGCCTCCGGCCAACTATGGATAGAGATGTGGCTCTCCGAGAGCACGGCCACCCCCGACACGCCGCCATTGGGCGTGAAGTGATGCAGGTGAACGTGCAGGAGCGTCGCACCCGCCGCGTCGACACAACGCTTCAGCGTACGCTCGATGTGCTTGATGTCATCGAGACGCTTGGCGCCAAACAGGTCGACGATAAGATGGGTACCCGCGAACTTCACGCCATCTCGCTCGATGAAGAAATCCTTCCTCTCATCGGGCTCGAGCACGTGAACCGTTTCGTAGTGATCTTCCTTTTGGGCGGTGCTTGAACGAGTCAAGTCCATCCCCAATTGGAAGAGGGCGTCATCGTAGGCCATGTGACCCTCCCCAACCAGCAGATAGCTATGACCGCGCTCCTTACCTTTGGGGTCTAGGAAAACCTTACCTTCAGGGCAGGTGGACGAACGGAAGCGCTGATATGACCCCAATGCCCCCCCCGTGCAAGCGGAAATTGACCCCTGCGGCCAATTTTTTTCGCAGCCGGCCAAGGCGTGGTTAGCGCATCGTGCATCAAGCTGATTCGGCGAGGCTTTCTGCGGGCCGCGCAGGTCCCTTCGGAGGCTTTCTGGCGGCACGTTTCTAGCGCCGGCCGGAGCGGCGCGGATCGGGTTCTGAAAGCGGCAGACCGGCGCTTCAGCGGAACCACTTGTCGATCAGTTTCTTCGCCTTTTCGCCTTCCTTGCTGTCCTTGCCGAACAGGTTGTCGACGATCTCGTTGGCGTCCTTGCCCTTGAGGCTCTTGCCGATCTGCTCGATCGCTTTGGTCGCTTGGCCGACATCGACCTTGGAGAGATCGGGTGTGAACTTGGGATCGCTCCAGGGTCCGGTGATTCGCACCGGCACCTCGAGGCCCGCGAGGTCGATCGCGCCGCCTTGCCCGGACGTGTCGGAGACGATCTTCGGCCGCACGGTGTAGTCGAGCTGACGCTCGATGAGCTGGATCTGCCCGGACCCGCCGACCCGCAGCAGCGGGCTCAGCAGCTTGAGGTCTTCGTTCTTGGCGACACCATCGGCGACGTCGAAGGTGGCGGACAGCTCGCTGAAATCGGTCTTCTCCGACGGCGTCGAAGAGAGGCCGGTCAGTCGCCCCTGGCCCAGTCCCCGCACCACTTTGGCAATGTTGAAGCCGTTGATCGCGCCATTCGAGAACAGGGTTTCGACGCGGCCGTTGAGGCTCTGCACGAGCTGGCGCTGGGTAGCGCCGGCACCGGTGAGCGCCGCCGTGACGCGCCCGTCGCCGGACAGCCATTCGACCGAAGCGGCGTCTTTCAGCAGGCCCGCGGCAGCGACACCGTCAACGACGACGTTGGCGCCGAGCGCGGGCGTCGCGCCCGAGGCATCGATGGTGATTATTCCGCGCCCGGAGCCGTCGTAGAGCTGCACGCGCTCGAACGTCGCCTTGGCGACGCGGCCCTTCAGCGCCAGCGTCACGTCCGACTGGCCGATTTTGACATCACGGAAGAACAGCCGGCCGACCGAAAGCTTCGCATCGGCATCGACGAGGGCGAGCAGCCCCACGTCGAACGGCTCGTCGCTCCAGCCGGAGCGCGCCGTATAGCCCTTGACGCGCGGACCGGGCGGCTGTTGCAGCAGGTCCTCGATCGAAGCAGGTTGGCGGGTTTCTCGCGCCGGCTCCTGAGCGCGCGGTGCGGCGTCGGGCGCATCCCGGTGTGCGCGTTTGGCGGGCGTGGCGCCGTCGGCTCCGCGTGTGCCGATGTAGGCGTTGAGGTCGAGCTCGGCGATCTTCAGGTCGGCCTTCACATGGGGGCGTGCGCCATCCGTCGCGGCGGCGATGTTGCCGCGAGCCTGCATCGAATCGAGCGATACCTCGGCGTTGTCGAAGGTGACCAGGCCGGGCGAAGTCTTGAGGCGGCCATCGACGGAAAGCGGGCCGAAGCCGTCGCCCGCAGGAAGCGTACTTCCGAGCCATGCCGCGAGGGCGCGGGCCGAAGGAGATTTGAGCGCAACTGTGCCGTCGAGAACCGCGCCGGACGCGACGTCGAGCCCGCCGGCGTACTTGGCTTCGAGGGTGCGGGACTTGACCTCGACGTTGATTTTGGCGCGCTTTTCCTGGAGAAGGCTGGCGATGGTCGATACCGATCCGTCAAAGGCGACGGTCTCGCCCTTCCAGTCGAGATCGCCCTTGGCGGAAAGGGCGCTCGTTACGTTCGGCGCCGCGAAGCCGGCGTCGATCGACGTGAAGCGCTGTTGCGCTCCCGAGCGCTCGTCGGTGTAGTCCACCGCGCCGTCGACGACGCGCACGTCATCGAGCTTCAACCCCTTCAACGAGGCGAGAGGCGCGCCGGTATGGCCGTCGCCTCCGGCGCGTTGCGCGGCGCCTGCAAGGACGAAGCCCTGTGCGGGTGTTCGCGCGTCGCTCAGCACTACTGCGCTGGTCGGCGCGGAGCTTGCTTCGGCAAAGCGGACGTGTGGCTGCGACGAGGTACCGGCGGCCATGTCCCAGCTTGCACGCCCGTCACGGTCGATGCGCAGGTCGAACGTTGGCCGCGTCAGCACCAGCCGTTTGACCTCGACATGGCGCGACAGCAGAGGAATGAGCTCGAGCGCCACGTCGATCCGCTTCATCGTCGCCGTCGGCGGCGCACTCATGCCGGGCGGCGGCGAGAGCGTGACGTCGGCGAGGGAGACGCCGATGGTTGGATAGAGCGTAATCCGGGCGGGGCCACGGATCACGAGATCGCGTCCGGTCTGCCGCTTCACGGCCGCGATCGCTTCCTGGCGGATCAGGTCGGTCGGCGGTGCGATGAGTGCAAAGGCGACGCCGAGGCCGGCGAGAACGGCAATGCCGATCAGCACGAATGCGACGATACTTAGAAACGACGATCGGCGGCGCGGCGGGGGACGCGGTATGCCGCGGTGCGGGTGGGCGTAGCGCGGTGGCGCGCCAGGCGGTGGGCGGTGCGGAGGCGTTGCGGCCTCGGCGCGCGTGTAGCGCGCGTCGGTGGAGGCATGCGCGCTGCGAGGCGGCGGCGGGGGATATCCGGCGGGGCGACCACCAGACTGATGTCCCTGTGCTGCGCCGGGCCGCGGCGGCGCGGTCCTCTGATCGCTCGGCCGGACGTCGTCGAAGCCGTGACTGCGCGGCGGCGGCGGCACTCCCGGAAGCGGTGGCGGTGTCCGGTAAGGCGGCTTGCCGTCGCCGCTATTGCCGTTGCTCATGAGACACTCTCCGTGCGTCGAAGCAGGCGCGGCGCGTCCGCCGTAGGCCTGCATGCCCTTCGCGCCGCTCGGTGCCGGGGCCCTCGCCATTGCCGCCGCCCGTTGAGGGCGAGCCTCGATCGCCTTGACGGGATGCTGGCTTCAGCGCTCTGTCGGGCCGTGCGAGGCCGGCTCGCGCCCGGCGGGCGCATCGCATTGGCCGCCGCCCGGAGCCGCGCGGCTACCCCACGAGACTTCGCACGTCGACCGGGCAATTGCTACGCCGGGATTGTGTCTGTCGTCGGCTCTGTGGAAACGGCATCTCCGCGCGCCCGGGCAAGGGTGCTTTCTCGCGCGCGGCCAGAGTGTAATCGACTTTCGATGATCGGCCGTCGCGATCCGTCGACGCCGCCGATCGCATTCGCGCAATTCAGTCGAAGTCCGGTCCGCGCTCGATAGCGCGCGGAGCCCCAGCAGGGCCGCGAGGTGCGGAACTAGCGTCTGGCATTTCGCATGCGGAGCTCGACGAGGCAGCTGTTGCCGTCGGCACCATGCTCGATCGTCACTTCCTCGTTGACGTTCCAGTAGCGCTCCAGGGTACGCCCGCCGTCGAGCTCGACACGCATCACCGATTCGCCCCCGAGGCGATGGATGTCGTCCACGAGAGCGCTCGTGGAATTGCACCAATGCGGCCCGACCCGCGCCTCCGCCACCTCGGTGTTGGACGGCAAGGACTGAACGATTACCGCCTCGCGCGCGTCCACTTCGCTCGCTTCGGTCTGGTCGCGGCCCGCCGATGCGGCCGGGCCGGTGAATGCAAGGCTCGAGGCGAGCGCGGTGACGAGAACTGCAGCGCGGGCCGCATGGGCCGCGAGGAGCCGCTTGGTCAAGATCACATTCCCCCGTCGTGGGCAGCCCCGCCCCCGCGCGGCTGCTTCCCCCTGATGCCGCGTTAGGTGTGATTCCGTCGCGGCGACGCATTTGATCGCGGTGGATTGTGGCGGTGAACGGGCATCGCGCGGTCGCGTACCGCGAATGGGGGAGACATGTGGTTGAACTGCAACTCCGGGAGTGCGGGTGTGCCGTGCCAGGAGCTTCGAGCGGCGGCCGCACGTCGTTTCAGGCGGGCCGCTCGACGCCGAGCCACTGCGCGCCGCCGTAGCGCTCGCCCCACGGAAAGCCCTCGGGAAAGACCGCTGCGATCTCGGCGCGCTCGTCGAGTGTCAGGTGCACACGGGAGCCCGCCACATTCTCCTCGAGGTGCTCGACGCTGCGTGTGCCCGGGATCGCCAGAATGTGCCGGTCCGCCGAAAGCACCCAGGCGACGGCGAGCGTCGCGGGCGCGCGACCCAACTTCCGCGCAAGCTCCACGAAACGCGCCACGGCATCGCGATTGCGCGAGAAATCCGGTTCCTGAAAGCGCGGGTTGGCACGCCGGAAATCGGCCCGGCCGAACGCCTGCGGGTCGAGCGGGCTGCCGGTCAGCATCCCTCGGCCGAGGGGGCTGAAAGCAACGAAAGTGACGCCGAGATCGCGGCAAGTGGCGAGCATCTCGTGCTCGACGCCGCGCGTCCACAGCGAGTACTCGCTCTGCACGGCGGCGATGCGGTGCACCCGGTTGGCGCGTCGCAGCGTCTCTGGCGTCACCTCGCTCAGGCCGATGGCGCCGATCTTCCCCTCGCGCTTGAGCTGGGCCATCGTCTCGACGACCTCCTCGATCGGGCGGTCGATCTCGCGGCGATTGAGGTAGAACATCTCGACGTGATCGCGCCCCAGCCGCTTCAGCGATTTCTCGAGAGCTGATTTGAGGTGCGCGGCACTGTTGTCGATGCGCCGCTCGCCGGTTCCGGGCACGTAGCGGATGGCGGCCTTGGTGGCCAGCAGTATGCGGGGGCGGCTCTCGCGAAGGAATCGCCCGATCAGCTCCTCGCTCTGGCCCATGCCGTAGATGTCGGACGTGTCCAAGTGATTGACGCCGAGTTCGACCGCGCGTGCCAGCAGCTGCATGGTCTCGGCCTCGGTCGTCGGGCCGTAGGTGCCGCCGATGCTCATCGCTCCGAGCCCGACCGAGGAAACCAGCGGTCCCCAGCTCCCCAGGCGTCGCATGTCCATATCAGTCCCCATCAGTGTCGAGCGTGGCCATCACATTCCCGCGGCTGCGGTCGAGGTGGCGACCGGCAGACCAATCGAGATGCGCGGTGCCGTTCGGCTCCGGCCGCCGCTGACCCGTCTTGTCGCGGGCAGTTGGACAAGGTTTAGTCGCGATCCTTTCAGTCGCAAAGCGGGAACAGGGGAGTGTGACTTGAACCTATTTTCCAAGTTGCAGGAACGGGCCAACGCGGGGCAGCCGGTGCGGGTGGCGCAGGTCGGCGCCGGCAAATTCGGCACGATGTTCCTGGCTCAGGCGCGCCTGACGACCGGCCTGCACGTGGCCGCCCTGGCCGATCTCGTGCCGCAAAGGGCCAGGGAGCGGCTTGCAACCGCGGGTTGGGAGGCGGATCGTTTCGCTGCCACGAGCATCGACGACGCCTGCGCGTCAGGCGGCACGTGGGTGACGGACGACGCGGTGGCCGCGATTTCCGATCCGCGGGTCGAGGTCGTAATCGAGGCGACGGGCGATCCGGCCACGGGTGTAAAACTGGCGCGCCATGCCTTCCGGCACGGCAAGCACGTCGTCATGGTCAACGTCGAGGCCGACGCGCTCGTCGGGCCATTGCTTGCGGCGGAGGCGCGTGCCGTGGGCGTCGTCTATTCACTTGCCTGGGGCGACCAGCCGGCGCTCATCGCCGAGCACGTCGACTGGGCGCGGGCTTGCGGCTTCGAGGTGATCGCCGCCGGCAAGGGTACGCGCTACCTGCCGCGCTACCATGCCTCGACGCCCGATACCGTGTGGGAGATCCTCGCCGGCTATCTCAGGGTCGAGCGTGGCAGCATCAACCCGCAGATGTTCAACTCCTTCATCGACGGCACCAAGTCGGCCATCGAAATGACGGCTGTCTGCAACGCTTGCGGGCTGGTGCCGCAGACGGACGGGCTCGGATTTCCCCCGGCCTCGCGGTTCGAGCTGGCCGAGGTCCTGAAGCCGCGGTCGCAAGGCGGCACGATCGAGCGGGCGGGCGTCACCGAGGTCGTCTCGTCGCTGTTCCGGGATGGACGCGACGTGCCCCACCACATCGCCATGGGAACGTTCGTCGTCGTGACCAGCGAGAGCGCCTACGCGCGCCGATGCTTCACCGAATACAACATGCTTCATGACGCCTCGGGCACCTACGCGGCGCTCTACCGGCCGACACACATGATCGGGCTCGAACTCGGCATCTCCGTGGCGTCGGTGGCTTTGCGCGGCGAGCCGACGGGATCGGCCCGGGCGTTCAATTCCGATGTCGTGGCGGTCGCCAAACGCCGGCTGGTGGCGGGGGAGACGCTGGACGGCGAGGGCGGCTTCACCGTCTGGGGGCGGCAGTGCCCGGCGCCGGCCTCGGTTGCGGCGGGCTATCTGCCGATCGGGCTGGCGCATGGCGTCCGCCTGGTGCGCGACGTGGCCGAGGGGGCCGTGCTGACCGAAGCTGACGTTGCGCTCGATGCCGGCAACGCGGCGGTCGCCGCCCGGCGGGAGATGCTGGCACGCGGATGATGGCGGTTCATCCTGTGGTTGCCGACTATTGTGGAGGAGTTCGCGCTATATTCGGCGAAAATTGAACGCACCTATTCATTATTAACGATTTATGTGCTACCTAAGGTAGAAGTTATCTGTCTGCCATGGGGGAAGTACGGCGATGAAAGCCGAACCGCATCCGTCTCGAATGGCTGTTGCCAAGCCGCTCTACAGCCAGGTGCGGGACGTCTTGCTGAAGCGCATCGGCGAGGGTGAATGGGGGGCCGGCGACGCGCTACCCAACGAGTTCATGCTGGCCAGCGATTTCGGCGTGAGCATCGGCACCATCCGTCGCGCCATCGAGGGGCTGGAAGAAACCGGGGTTCTGAAGCGGCTTCAGGGGCGCGGCACGTTCGTCGCTGGACCCGGCTCCATGGCGCTCGACGACAAATTCTGCCGCCTGCGGCTCGCCGGAAGGCCCGCGACCGGGCTCGGTTATGAGCTCGACGGGATCGCAGGGCGCGATGCCAGCGTGAGCGAGGCGCGGGCTCTGGGTCACCCTGAGCCGGTCGGTGTGACCGAGATCCGCCAGCGTCTGACCATCGAGGGTGAACCGGTCGGCTACGAGGTCAGTCTCGTCACGGTCGCCCGTTTCCCGCGCATCGAGACGCAGATTCCCTACGGCCAGATGCTGTATCGCGTTCTGGCCGACTATGGGGCGCTGGTCACACGCTCGGTCGAAAAGATCGCCGCCGTCATGGCGGACGAGGACCTCGCCGGCGAACTCGGCGTCGGCGTTGGCCAGCCGTTGCTCGAGGTCAGAAGGATTGCGCTGACCATCGACAAGGAGCCCGTCGAGTTGCGTCGTTCGCACTACAACCTCGCTCGCTTCCCAGACCTCACCTACGACACGTTCATTATCTGATGCCTCGCCATGCGGCATTCGCCGCGACCACTCGATTCGACGCAAGCATTTCGCGCCAAGTAGCCGTGCAGTCCAAACGCCGGGACCCTCGCCATGTCGAGCACACTACGCATCAGCCTCAAGTCCGGTGACCGGATCTTCGTCAACGGCGCCGTGTTGCGCGCCGACCGAAAGGTGACGCTGGAAATTTTGAACGACGTCAAATTTTTGCTCGAGCATCATTTCCTGAGCGAAGAAGCGGCGAAGACACCGCTCCGACGCCTCTATTTCCTGGTTCAATCGATGATGACGGACCCGGCCCAGGCGCCAGAGTCGCGGGCGGCATGCCTGGTCCATCTTCACGAGCTGCGCCGCATCCATTCGGCGCCACCGATGGCCGACCGGCTGACGGCCATCGCCGAGCTTCTCGCTGCCAATCGGCCGTTCGAGGCGCTGAAGGCAATCCGCGCCCTCTTCCCGAGCGAGGTGTCGGACGTATCGAAGGCCAGTTGATCGGGTCGGCTCGCCGTCTGCCTTCGCGGAACTTTGCGTTCGTCTGTGTTGCGCCTGTGTTGCTCCAGACGGCCGGCGAAATGACGCCGCGCCTCGCGTTGTCCGGCTGGTTTCAATCGCCACAGGCACGGCGGCAGGGCGGACCTTTGCAGGGCAGCCGGCACGCGCCATATATGTTGCGCCGTCAGATGGGCTGCGGCACCGCCGACGTCGTGAGCTGGTCCTTGGGCATTCTCCTCGTTCTCCTCCTCATCGTCCTGGTCTTGGCCTGGTTGCCGCAGGTCTGGGTCTCGCGCGTGCTCGAGCAGCACGGCCGCAACCGCGCCGATATACCCGGCACGGGCGGAGAGTTCGCGCGCCACGTCCTCGACGGCATGAAGCTGCACGATGTCGGTGTCGAGGAGACGAAGCTCGGCGATCATTACGATCCCGCCACCAAGACCGTGAGGCTGCTCCCCCAGCACATGAACGGCCGCTCGCTTGCCGCCGTCGTCGTCGCCGCACACGAGGTCGGCCACGCGATGCAGGACGCGACCGGCTACCGGCCGCTCGCCGCGCGCACGCGGCTGGCACGGCAGGCGCAGAACGTACAGAAGATCGGCTCGGTGGTCATGCTGACGGCGCCCATCGTGCTTGCGCTGGTCAAAGCGCCGGGCGTCGCGCTCCTCCAGATCGTCGCCGGCGTGCTCATCCTCGGCTCGACGGTGCTGATGCATCTGGTCACCCTTCCGGTCGAGTTCGACGCGAGTTTTCGCCGCGCGTTGCCCTTGCTGAAGGCGGGCAACTACATCGACGCGACGGACATGAGGGCCGCGCGCAGCATTCTTCGGGCGGCGGCATTCACCTATGTCGCGGCGGCCGCGCGCAGTTTGCTCGACGTGATGCAGTGGTTGCGAAACTTGAAGCGCTGAGCCGGTGCCGTTCTTCTTCCCCGATACCCCGGATCTGCCATTGCCGCCCGGCCATCGCTTTCCCGCGACGAAGTACCGGATGCTGCGGGAGCGGGCGCGCGCGGAAGGGATCTTCGCTTCAGCCGGGCTTCTTCCATCGCCACTGGCAACGCGCGGGAACCTGCTGCTCGCGCACGGCGCGGCTTATGTCGATGCCATGATCGCGGGCGAAGTCGACGCGGAAGCCATGCGCAGGATCGGCGTCCCGTGGAGCACCGTTCTGGTCGAGCGTTCGCTCGCGACCGTCGGCGGGTCCATCGCCGCGGCGCGGGCCGCGCTTCGCGACGGCATCTCAGGGCAACTCGCCGGTGGCACCCATCACGCGCATCGCGACTTCGGCTCTGGCTACTGCGTCTTCAACGATCTCGCGGTGGCGGCGCTCGCGGTGCTTGGCGAGGCGGGGTTCGGGCGGATCACCATTCTCGGTCCCGACGTGCCCCCGGGCGATGGGCCCGCGGCGGCGGTGGGCCGCGCGCCCGGCGCGCAAAACACCCCCC
>CALMPK010000183.1 GCA_937873575.1 uncultured Hyphomicrobiaceae bacterium | reverse complement strand
GGAGCACCTCTACGATCAGGACTTCGACCGCGACTCCAACACCATCGAGGTTTTCATTGGCCGTCTGCGCAAAAAGCTGCCGGTGGATCTCATCCAGACGGTGCGCGGTCTAGGCTACCGCCTGAGCGCTGAGCCCGATGCGGTTTAAGTCCCTTGCATTCCGGCTATTCGCGACCTCTGCGACGTGGACCTTGATCGTCCTGCCGATCGCTGGTTTCATCATCTACTCGCTGTACCGCGAAGACGTTCAGGCGAGCTTCGATGGTCAGCTCCGCAAGCTCGTGACTGCGATCGCCATCGACAGTCTAGGTACTGGCGAATCCGCGCCGTCAGCGCCGGTCAACCGCTACGAGCCGCTGTTCGAGGTTACGCAGTCGGGCTGGTACTGGCAGATCAAGCCGCTCGATGATGCGGCGATGGCGACGCTCGTTTCGGCCTCCCTTGCGACATCGCGGCTCCCTTCGCCCTATGAGCGCAAGTTCCCGACCGATGATACGGGCACGCGCTGGATGAACGTCCCGGGGCCGAACGGCGAGCCAATTCGAATTGTCGAGCTGATCGGGTCGCTCGGACACGAGGAAGGCCGGCCGAAGTACTCGATCATCGTTGCCGGTCCACTCGATTGGCTGGACGAGTTGGTGAGCAATTTCCGCTCCAGGCTTTCGATCGCGCTCACTCTTGCCGGACTTGGCCTCGTCGGCGTGACCCTGTTCCAGGTTCGCTTCGGTTTGCTGCCGTTGAAGCGCGTCGGCGAAGGGTTGGCGGCGATCCGGTCGGGTAAGGCGGAGAAGCTCGACGGTGTCCTGCCGGCGGAGATCGAGCCCCTGCAGGTCGAAATCAATGCTCTGCTCAAATCGAACCAGGACGTTCTCGATCGCGCCAGGACACAGGTCGGAAATCTTGCGCACGCGCTCAAGACACCGCTCGCTGTCATTCTGAACGAAGCGCGGGACGATCAGTCGGGGCTGGCGGCGAAAGTCAGCGAGCAGGCGCTGATCATGCGGGACTCGGTAACGCTCTATCTCGATCGTGCGCGGATGGCGGCGCGGGTGAACGTGATCGGCCGGACCACGGATGTCGACGAGGTGTGCAACCCGATCGTCCGCGCCATCGAGCGAATTCATCGCGACAAGGGTGTCCGGATAGAATACGTGGCAAAGTCAGGTCTGCTCTTTCAGGGAGAGCGCCAGGACCTCGAGGAGATGCTCGGAAATCTGCTGGACAATGCCTGCAAGTGGGCGTCGTCGCAGGTATTCCTTACGATCGAGGCGAAACCGGCACCCGCGCGCGCGACCTCTACGGAGATCGAGATCCTGGTCGAGGACGACGGCCCGGGACTTTCGCCGGAGCAGCGTGCGCGGATCGGGAAGCGTGGATTGCGTCTGGACGAGACGAAGCCGGGCTCCGGGCTCGGTCTGTCGATCGTAACCGAGCTGGTGCAGATGTATCGGGGCAGCGTATCGCTCGACCAGTCGAGCCATGGTGGCCTGAAGGTGCGTCTGGTTTTGCCGAGAGCATGATCTGCGTCGGGTTGGCGCTGGATAGCCGCGTTGGGTAGTCGAATTTTCGCCGGAATCAGAAACAAGGGACTGTGCAGCGGGCACCGGAACCGCCACAGGGGTGAATGGCCGGTGCCGAGCGGGAGAACGACGATGCTCGCAGCCATTCGCAATCTCGGCGCCATGCTTGCCGTGCTCGCTGTCGCAGGTTGCGGCCCAGACGGGCCGACCAGGGCGGACACGGGGCTGGCGGTCGGAGCCGTGGCCGGTGGCATTATCGGCAGTCAAGTCGGCAGGGGTACGGGTAACGCTCTGGCGACGGTTGCGGGCGCGTTCATTGGCGGCGTGGTCGGCCACGAGATCGGGCGCTCCCTCGACGAGCGCGACCGGATGTATGCCCGTGAGGCCGAATATTATGCGCTGGAGCAGGGGCAGTCCGGAGTCTCGCGGGGCTGGCGCAACCCGGATAACGGCCGCCATGGGGATGTCGTGCCCGGCCGTCCGTACAAGCGCGGGTATGCCGATTGCCGCGATTACACGCACACGATCTTTATCGACGGACGACGGGAAGTGATGCGCGGCACGGCATGCCGCAACCCGGACGGGACCTGGCGGAACGCAGCCTGATCCAACGCAGATCGGTCGACACCGCTTGCCGCCGGACGGCAGGTAACTCCCGGCGGCGAAACAAATTTTCGTCAATTCTGCGCGACAGTTGGCCCCGACTGGACGCCTGTACTTGTATTCGCGCGCCCGCACCACTATTCCACGCATGGAGCGATGTGGGATCAGTGGATGCTTCTTTGGATCGGTTTTGCAGTACTCACGGGCGGCGTCATCGCCGCTCTCTTGCGTCCCTTCGCTCGCAAGGCGAGCGATGCCGTCGACGCCGGTACAGCAGATCTCGGGGTCTACCGGGAGCAGCTCGGGGCGATCGAGGCGGAAAAGGATCGCGGCCTCCTCGATTCGAGTGAGGTCGAGGCGGCGCGCACGGAACTGGCCCGCCGGCTGCTACGCGCGGCTGAAAGCGCCGCGTCCGACAGTGCTTCCCCCGCCCAGGGCGACGAAAGCCGTGCCCCGCGCCTCGGCAAGCTGACGTTCATCCTCGCCGCGCTCGTTCCTCTCGCCTCTATTGGCATCTATGTGGCGCTCGGCTCGCCACAGCTCGCAGGGCACCCCCACGCAGAACGCCTCAAGGCCGCCGCTTCCAGTACGAAGTCGGTGGATGATCTCGTCGGGCTCGTGGAGGCCCGTCTCCGCCAGCATCCCGACGATGTCCAAGGCTGGGAAGTGCTGGCGCCTGTTTACGTCCGTGCCGGACGCTTCCGCGACGCGGCCGTCGCGTACCGCAACTCGATACGGTTGGCTGGCGAAACCCCGCGACGCCTCTCAGGCCTCGCCGAAGCGCTCATCCTCGCCGAGAACGGTCTCGTCGTGCCGGAGGCCCGCGGCGCCCTGCAACGTCTGAGAGCGGTCGAACCGGAACGGCCCGAGGCGCGGTTCTGGATGGCCATCGCAAGAGAGCAGGATGGCGATGTGAAGGGCGCGCTCGCCGATCTGGAAGACATGCTGAAAACGGCTCAGCCCGACGCTTCGTGGCGCCAGCTCGTCGAGGGGCACGTCGCAGAGCTGAAGGCGAAGGGCAGCGGCGACCAGGCCGCCGTGACGCAACCGCAGCAACCCGTGCCTCGGGCCGAAGGCATGCCGGCCGGTGTTGCGCCGCCCATGCGCGGCGACGGACCCGCAGGCGCAAGCGGGGGAGGCCCCTCGGGCGCTGAGATCGAGGCCGCAAGCCGCATGTCGGCGGGTGAGCGCGCACAGATGATCGAGAAGATGGTCGCGGGTCTCGCGGCGCGGCTCGAACAGGATGGCCGCGACCTCGATGGCTGGATGAAGCTGGTTCGCGCCTATAAGGTCTTGGGGCGAGATGGCGATGCGCGCGACGCGATCGAACGGGCCAAAAAGGGGCTTGCTGGTGACGAAGTGGCGCTGAAGTCGCTCGATGAATTCGCCAGGAGCCTCGGGCTCGGCTCGTAGTACTCTCAAGGATGGAGCGGCTTGGTGGCCGGCATCGCGGGACGGTGAAATGACACGTAAGCAACGACGCGGCACTCTGATCGGCGCGGCAGTGCTGCTGCTCGGCACGGCAGCCATCCTGACTCTGTTCGCGCTCAAGGATTCGATCGTGTTCTTCCATACGCCGAGCGACGTCGCCGAGCAGAAGGTGAAGCAGGGTCAGCGCATCCGGCTCGGTGGACTGGTGGCGGAAGGCTCGGTCAAGCGCGGCGGCGGAACCGATGTCGAATTCGCCGTCACCGACACGATCAAGACGGTTCCGGTGAGCTATCGCGGGGTGCTGCCCGATCTGTTCCGGGAAGGCCAGGGCGTCGTCGCAGAGGGCGTGCTTGACGCGAGTGGCCATTTCCGCGCCGACACGGTGCTCGCCAAGCATGACGAAAACTACATGCCGCCCGAGGTGGCCGATGCGCTGAAGGCCAAAGGGGTGAAGCTCGGGCCGAGTGCTACGCACAAGCCCGGTACCGCCGCAAACTGAGACCCTCGAAGGGATTACAGCCATGATCGTCGAGTTCGGACACTTCGCGCTGATCCTCGCGGTCGCGGTCGCGCTGTTCCAGATGGTGGTGCCGGCCGTCGGTGCATGGCGCCGGGATGTACGGCTGATGGAAGCGGGTGGAATGGCGGCGGTCAGCCAGTTCTTCCTGATCCTCATCGCGTTCACGGCGTTGACCCACGCCTACATCGTCTCCGATTTCTCCGTCGCCAACGTCTACGCGAACTCGCATTCGACGAAACCACTGATTTATCGCGTCTCCGGTGTGTGGGGAAACCACGAGGGCTCGATGCTGCTCTGGGTCCTCATTCTGGCGCTGTTCGGCGCGGCCGTTGCGGTGTTCGGCCGCAACCTACCTGATAGCCTCAGAGCAAACGTTCTCTCGGTTCAGGCCTCGATCGGCGTCGCCTTCGGCGTGTTCATTCTCTTCACGTCGAACCCGTTCGACCGCCTTTCGCCCGCCCCGTTCGACGGGCGTGGCCTCAACCCCATCCTGCAGGACCCGGCGCTCGCGTTTCATCCCCCGCTCCTCTATGCCGGCTACGTCGGGTTCTCGATGGCGTTTTCCTTCGCAATCGCCGCACTGATCGAGGGACGCACGGACGCAGCGTGGGCGCGCTGGGTTCGCCCCTGGACGCTGGCGGCCTGGATGTTCCTGACACTCGGCATCGCGATGGGCTCGTGGTGGGCCTATTACGAGCTCGGCTGGGGCGGCTGGTGGTTCTGGGACCCGGTCGAGAACGCATCGTTCATGCCCTGGCTCGCTGGCACGGCCCTGCTGCATTCGGCGCTGGTGATGGAGAAGCGTGAATCGCTCAAGGTCTGGACGATCCTGCTTTCGATCCTGACGTTCTCCTTGTCGCTGATGGGAACCTTCCTGGTGCGCTCGGGCGTGCTGACGTCGGTCCACGCATTCGCGGTCGATCCGGAGCGCGGTGTCGTCATCCTCGCCATCATGATCCTGTTCGTCGGCGGCGGCCTCGCGCTCTTTGCCATGAGGGCCAGCGAACTCGCGCAGGGTGGCATCTTCGCGCCGATCAGCCGCGAGGGGAGCCTCGTGCTGAACAACATCCTGCTGACGGTGAGCTGCGCGACCGTGCTTGTCGGAACGCTCTATCCGCTGGCCCTCGAGGCGATAACGGGAGAGAAGATCTCGGTCGGCGCGCCGTTCTTCAACATGACGTTCGTGCCGCTGATGATTCCACTGCTCATAGCCTTGCCGTTCGGGCCATTCCTGGCGTGGAAGCGCGGCGATCTTCCAGGTGCCGCGCAGCGCCTCGCTGTTTCTGCTGGTGTTGCGCTGCTGGTGCTGGTCGCGACGGCCGCCTACGTGCAGCGCGGCCCCTGGTTGGCCCCGCTCGCTATCGGACTCGGCGTATTCGTGATGCTCGGTGCCGTGTCGGAAGTGCTCTATCGCGCCAAGTTCGGCCAAGTCGATCGCGGCGAGTTCCAGCGCCGTCTGCTCAACCTTCCGCGCGCTCAGTTCGGCACCATGCTGGCGCACTTCGGCGTTGGCATGATGGTCGTCGGCATCGCGGCGACGAGCGCCTATCGCCAGGAGCTCATCCTGGCGGTCAAACCGGGCGACAGGTTCGAGCTCGCCGGCTACACGATGGAATACAAGGGAGACGTTACCGGCAAGGGGCCGAACTACGAGGAGCAGACCGGCGAGATCGCGGTGTTCAGTGGCGGACGCCAGATAACGACGCTGTTCCCGTCCAAGCGCCTCTATGATGCGCCGCCTCAGCCGACCACGGAATCGGGGATCCTCGCGTCGTGGCGGGGTGACCTTTATACGGTTCTGGGTGACCCACAGGCGGGCGGTGGCTTTGCCATCCGCGTCTATTTCAATCCGCTGGTCCGCTTCATTTGGATCGGCGCGCTGGTGATGTTCATCGGCGGCGGAATTTCGCTCAGCGATAGGCGTCTGCGGGTCGGAGCACCGGTCAAGGCACGCCGCAGGCAGGGCGCCGCGGCATGAGAAGCGGAGCATTCGAGAGCGGTCTCATTGGTCTGTACGGCAGATCGAAAGCGGTGGCGGGGGCCGTTCTGCTCGTGGCGATGCTGGCGGCGCTGACGCCGGCGGCTCAGGCACTCGATCCGAGGGAGCGGCTCAACGATCCGCGCCTCGAGGAGCGTGCGCGGTCTCTTTCGGCAGAGCTTCGGTGCCTCGTCTGCCAGAACCAGTCGATTGACGATTCCGATGCGCCGCTCGCCAAGGATCTGCGGCGCCTCGTGCGGGAGCGATTGCAGACAGGAGCCACCGACACGGAGGTGAAGGATTTCGTCGTCGCCCGCTATGGCGATTTCGTCTTGCTGAAGCCGCCGTTCAACACGCACACGCTGCTGCTCTGGTTCACACCGCTGATCGTACTCGCGCTCATTGGTTTGATGATCCGCCGGGCGATGGGCATGCGAGAGGCGACCGCTCCGGTGGCGTCGGGGAGCTCACGTCTCTCGGCAGACGAGGAGAAGCGTCTCGCCGAGCTGTTGCGCGGCGCGAATGAGGGGAACCGCGGCAGCGGCCCCACACGGACGTAAACCACAAGACCGTATGTCCGCAGGCGCTGAGGTCAGTCGTTGCTGGCCGCGGTCAGCGCCTCGAGCTGCTTAAGTACGCGGTGAGACGGCAATCCCGTCTCGGTCTCGCCGAGGCCGCGCTCGAACGCCATAATGGCGCCGCGTGTCGCGAGGCCGAATGTCCCGTCCACAGCTCCATCGTAGAGACCTATCGCACGCAGGCGGGATTGCATCCTGGCGATGGCGGCCCGCCTCGTCGTGACGTCCGTGGCAATGAATGCGGCGAGCCGGCGATCGAGAGATGCGGCAAGGAGCGCAGTATTGGCGATCGGCTCCGAGGCCAGACGTTGCACCACCTCTCCGTCATGGGTGACGACGCGAGAGCGGACATAGGTCCCGATATTGATCCCGACAACCTCTGGTCCGTTGTCGCCGTCGGTGAGAAGCGGCGATCCCGAGGAGGCCGCACCCGTATCGCAATCGTGCAGAAGCAGGTTGCGCGGATCGTCGAAGTCCTGTTCGAGCAGCGCGCTGATCTGTTGCGGCAGGTTGGTGACGACGCGGCATGGGCGCGCGATCATCAACCGCCAGTCGGCAACGTCGCGGTGGTAGGAGACGTGTTAGACGCGGCGTTCGCGCGAGCGGGGGGCGGGTCCGTCGGTCGGGAGCGTGGTGAGCTTCAGCCCTCCCGCCGGACATGCCGGGCGCTCGAGACGCAGAAAGGCCCAATCGGACACGGCGTTGATCGGCGGGCGCGTGCGTAGCTCGGAGGCTCCTGTCAAAACATTGAAGGGCGCGCGCCCTTCGCCGGCCCCCGCGATGCGTGCTCCGGTGGTTTCGCGGTCGGCATCGATGGCGAAACGCAAGGCGTCGAGGCCCCCGCCATCGAGAACGGACTGCACACAATGGCCGGCCGTTGCGACGACGTTTGTCGCGATACAGAACGCGGAACACACGCTGCCCGTATCAGCTTGACGCAATCTCCCGATGAAGCGTCGAAGGCTGGAATGCATGTCGAGCGGCCGACGTTCATCACCCCCGAACATGGCGATGGGCGTGATGCTCCGGGCCGTCCCTGTTACGGTGAACGTCGAGCCGATGCCAGACCGGACCTGGGCCTCGGCGATCCCGCTTGTCAGGAATACGAGAGCGGAGCCGAGCCCCGCTATGCCGGCCTTACGTAAGCCGTTGCGGGGCCCGCGCCGATGCTCCCGCGACGGTTCGCGGCATCGGAACGGCCGTCGGCTTCGGCCCTCTGTCTTCCCCAAGTCAGCCTTCGCGCCCATGCGGCTCCCGCGAACATTACAGATCGTTAAGGCAGCCGACATGCTGCCGTAAGGACGCGCGCGGTAGAGATCGCACTAGTTTTCTGCGGCTCTCCAAGGAGGAAGATCGACATGCAGAACGCGTCCAATAGGGCCGGTTCAGCAAATCCCACGCCAGCTTCTGCGCCCAAGGGCTCGGGGCGGCTGACATCCCGCGGCATCGCTGGTGCCCTCGGCGCGGCGGGTCTGTTGAGCGCCGGGCTCTTGACGCTCGGTGCAATCGATTTCCCGACGCCGGCGCTCGCCCAGCTCAAGCCGGCGGACGCTGGCGTGCAGACGCCGTACGGTCGCGCGCCCCTCACCTTCGCCGACATCGTCGACAAGGTTCGTGGAGCGGTCGTCTCCATTTCCGTGACCAACGGTGACAAGAGCGAGAAGGTCGCGAGCGGCAACGGCCAACCGGGCCGTCGCTTCGGCGGCATTCCGGACCTCCCGGACGACCACCCGCTCAAAGACCTCTTCAAGAACCTGCCGAAGGAGTTCCAGGGGCCGCAGCGTCCGCAGCGTCCTCAGCTTGCGCAGGGCTCGGGCTTCATCATCTCGGCTGACGGATACGTGGTCACCAACAACCACGTCGTCGAGGGTGCGTCGAAGATCGAGGTCAGTTTCGACGATCAGGAGAAGGTCGAAGCCGAGCTCGTCGGTACCGACCCGCGTACCGATCTCGCGCTCATCAAGATGAAGGGCAACAAGTCGTTCCCGCACGCGAAGTTCACCGAGCGCCCCGCCCGCGTCGGCGATTGGGTGATCGCGGTCGGCAACCCGTTCGGCCTCGGCGGCACCGTCACCGCTGGTATCGTCTCGGCGCTGACGCGCGACATCGGCTCGGGTCCCTACGACTTCCTGCAGATCGACGCCGCCGTTAACCGTGGCAACTCGGGTGGCCCGACCTTCAATCTCGACGGCGAGGTGATCGGCGTCAACACTGCCATCTTCAGCCCATCGGGCGGTAACGTCGGTATTGCGTTCGCAGTGCCGGCCAAGACGGCGGTTGCCGTGATCGAGCAGTTGAAGTCGCAGGGCAAGGTCAGCCGCGGCTGGCTCGGCGTGAAGATCCAGAATGTCGATGAGGATACCGCGGCGAGCCTCGGCCTCTCCACGGCCAGCGGCGCGCTGGTCAGCGAGATAACGCCGAAGGGGCCTGCCGAATCTTCCGGTCTCAAGGCGCGCGACGCGATCCTTGCGGTCAATGCCGACAAGATCGAGGACAGCCGTGACCTGGCCCGGAAGATCGCCGGCTACGCTCCCGATACGGTCGTCGACGTGAAAGTCTGGCGCAATGGTGCTGAGCAGGTTGTCAAGGTCAAGCTGGGCATGTTCCCGACCTCGCAGGACGAACTGTCTCGCATCGAGGAAGGCAAGCCCGCCGGCACTCCGATGGAGCTCGAGCAACTCGGCCTGAAGCTTGCTCCGGCGAGCGCTGAGGTGAAGGACGGTGTCGCGATCGCCGATGTCGATGACACCTCCGACGCGGCTCAGAAGGGCATCAAGACCGGCGACGTGATCCTCGAGGTCCAGGGTGAACCTGTCAAGAACGCCGCCGATGTGCTGGCCGGCGTCAAGAAGGCCCGTGATCTTGGCCGCAAGGCGGTGCTGCTCCACATCCGAACCGGCGAGCAGAAGCGGTTCGTTGCGCTGCAGCTGAAGAAGAGCTGATCGAGCGGCAGGACTTGAGGAGGCAGCCCGCGGTTTCAGAATCGCGGGCTGCCTCTCTCTGTTTCGCGATCGTGCGGAATGCTCTAGAAGTGCAATGCCCGGAACCGCGCGGCGCTCCGGGATCTCGCCCTTCCACTCAACCTCGTCGATTCAACCGCATGCGTGTTCTGGTCATCGAAGACGACAGGGAAACCGCGGCTTTCCTCCACAAGTCGCTGAAGGAGAGCGGTCATGCGCCGGAAACGGCGGGCGATGGCGAGAGTGGCCTCGCGATGGCGCGCGACGGCGGCTTCGACGTGCTGATCGTCGATCGCATGCTGCCGGCGCTCGACGGTCTGGCGCTCGTGAAAACGCTACGGGCCGAGGGCGACCGGACGCCTGTGCTGTTCCTCTCCGCGCTTGGCGATGTCGACGACAAGGTCAAAGGGCTGCGCGCCGGCGGCGACGACTATCTGACGAAGCCTTATGCCTACACCGAGCTTCTTGCGCGCATCGAGGCGCTCGCGCGCCGGACGACGCCGGAGGAGCAAGCAACACGCTACGTTGTCGGCGACCTCGTGCTCGACCGGCTCGCTCATCGGGTGACGCGTGGCGGTGAGAGCATCCCCCTGCAACCGCGCGAGTATCGGCTGCTCGAATATCTAATGCGCCATGCCGGGCAAGTCGTGACACGCACGATGCTGCTGGAGAACGTCTGGGATTATCATTTCGACCCGCAGACGAACGTCATCGATGTGCACGTGTCGCGGCTGCGCAGCAAGATCGACAAGGGTTTTGCAACGCCGCTGCTGCATACGGTCCGCGGCGCTGGCTACATGATCCGCGATGGAAATGCCTGACCGGCTCCAGCCCGTTGCGTCGAGCGGCATGTTCCGAATGGCCGCTGCGGCGGTCGCGTTGCTGGTTGGCGCGGCGGTGATCGTCTCCTTGCTTTTGTTCCGAGACGTCGATGCGGTCGTCACGCGCGAGGTCGCGGCAGCGCTCGAGAACGAAGCGGCGAGCTATCGGTTGCTCGTGGGTGAGAAGGGCTCGCCCGCCCTGGCCGAGATCGTGGAGCGTCGAGATCGCGCCTTCGCCGGTGGCGTGCAGATCCTCACAGAAGCGAGCGGGCGCCGTGTCGCCGGCAATCTCGATCGCGTTCCCGCGACGTTCGCTGATCACCCGCGCGGCGGCGCCTTCGAATACCGTCCCGCGAATTCCCTCACCACATTGCCGGGCGAGATGCGTCGCGCGCTCGGCATTCTCATCCGGCTTCCCGACGGTGGCTCGCTCGTGCTCGGTCGCGACATCGAGGACCAGATTGCCGCCACGAAGCGGATCAGGATGACAGTATTCCTCGCCTTCGCGGCGCTGGCCCTCGCCGGCCTCGCGGCGGGGTACGCTGCCTCGCGCCGCGTGCTGCAGCGCGTCGAGGCCGTTGGCGCAACGGCACGATCGATCATGGCGGGAGACATGCGGCGGCGGATACCGCTCACCGGCACTGGCGACGAGATCGACGACCTTTCGATCGATCTCAACCGTATGCTGGACCGGATCGATCAGTTGATGGCCGGGCTGCGCGAGGTTTCCGACAACATCGCACACGATCTCAAGACGCCGCTCAATCGCCTCCGCAACCGAGCTGAAGCGGCGCTGCGCGATGCCAGCGGAGAGACGGCGTTGCGCGATGGCCTCCAGCACACGATCGAGGAAGCCGACGAGCTCATCAAGGTGTTCAATGCGATGCTGCTGATCGCGCGGCTCGAGGCTGGAGCGCTCGAAGGCACGACCGAGCAGCTCGACGTCAGCGATCTGGCGCGCAATGTCGCGGAGCTCTACGAGCCGGTGGCGGAGGAGGCGGGGCTGCGGCTCCAGGTCGATATCGAGGATGGGCAGAGGATCGAAGCCAACCGTCACCTCGTCGGACAGGCCGTCGCCAATCTGATCGACAACGCGATCAAATATTCGGTCGTTCATGCGGGTGGTGCCAAGGGTGCGGCGCGGCGGCGGGCGACGCTGGTTCATGTGGCTGTTGCGGCGGAAGGGGCGGATAGCGTCGCGGTGACGATTGCCGACGACGGCCAAGGCATCGCCGCCGCTGACCGCGAGCGCGTGCTTCGCCGCTTCGTTCGGCTGGAGCAAAGCCGCTCGCTGCCGGGAACCGGACTCGGCCTGAGCCTCGTCGCGGCCGTGGCGCGCCTGCATCGTGGCGCGGTTCGTCTCGAGGACAATGAACCGGGGCTCAAGGTGACGCTCGTCTTGCCGCGTCGCTCCCCGGCGTAGCCGGCACCCACTCCATAGTCTAGAGTGCTGTCGACTTTGATAGAGTCGCACACGCGATCGATCAAAGACGTGAGTTGCACTTTGAGCAACGAGTTCAGGTTGCCATTCACGCTTTCGACGAAGGCGCGGAGCGCTTCGATCCCGACCGATCGAAACCCAGTGTACCGGTTCTGAAATTTGTCTCCCGTTGCAGCGGCGATCAGAACAAATTTCCGCACCGAAAGAGCTGGTCGGAGCGTCGCCCGCGTCTAAAGGCACGCGGGGAATATCATGCCGACGGAAATGCCCAATCCCAACACGCTCGCTGGTCGTATCGTCGAGGCGCCTTGCCACGACGGAGCGACGGCGGCCGATGATCTCGCCTCGCTCGCCCGCGCGGCGGAGGACGCGGGGCTTTTGCGTCTCGGTGAGATGCTCGGGCAGGAGAAAGTCCGTGCGCTCTTGCATGGAACTTTGTCCGGCTCGCCTTATCTCCGCGGTCTCATGCTGCGCGATCCGGCCCGCCTCGAGCGGCTCCTGATCTCGGTTCCGGAGGAGCATTTCGCGGCGCTGGCGCGGGCGACGCTCACGGCAACCGAGACGGCCGCGACCATGGCCGACGCCATGCGGGCACTGCGCCGTTTCAAGTCGGAGGTTGCACTCCTGACCGCGCTTGCCGACATCGGTGGCGTGTGGCCGGTGATGACCGTAACGGCGGTGCTTACGGCGACGGCCGATACCGCGCTCGAAGGCTCGGTGCGCTATCTCTTCCGCGTCGCGGCGGAGAAGGGCGAGTGGATCGACAAGGAGCCAGGGGCGGCGGCGAGGTCGGGCTATATCGTGCTGGCCATGGGTAAGCACGGTGCGGGCGAACTCAACTACTCGAGCGACATCGACCTGATCGTCTTCTACGAGATCGAGAAGGCGCGCTTGCGTAGTGGGCTCGAGCCGCAGGCATTCTTCGTCCGTATGACGCGCGACGTTGTCAAGATGATGCACGAGCGCACGGCTGACGGCTACGTGTTCCGCACCGACCTCCGTCTGCGCCCCGACCCAGGCGCGACGCAGGTGGCACTCTCGACCGATGCCGCGCTGCACTACTACGAGAGTTTTGGCCAGAACTGGGAACGTGCAGCACTCATCAAGGCGCGCGCGGTCGCCGGCGATGTCGCGGCCGGAGGCGCGCTGCTCGCCGAGCTGGCGCCGTTCATCTGGCGCAAGCATCTCGATTTCGCCGCCATTGCCGATATTCACGCGATGAAGCGGCAGATCCATGCCTTCCGCGGTCTCGGTGCCATCGGCGTCGCGGGGCACAACGTCAAACTCGGGCGCGGCGGAATTCGCGAGATCGAGTTCTTCACGCAAACGCAGCAATTGATCGCAGGCGGACGCCAGCGGGATCTGCGCGTCCGCCCGACACTCGTAGCACTGAGGGCCCTGGTCGATCGCGGCTGGATCAAGGAGAACGTCCGCGCCGATCTCGAGCGGGCCTATCTGTTCCTGCGCCGCATCGAGCATCGCATTCAAATGGTCGCTGACGATCAGACGCACCAGTTGCCCGAGGCGGGTGTCGCGCTCGAGGCATTCGCGCGATTTGCCGGTTTCGCGACTCTCGAAGCATTTTCGGCAGCGCTCGTGGCGGAACTCGAGACCGTTCAAACCCACTATGCCGCGCTGTTCGAGGACATGCCCGAGCTGACTTCGGGCGGCGTCAACATGGTGTTCGCGGGAGAGGACGACGACCCCGACACGCTGGCGGCATTGCAGCGGATGGGCTTTCAGAATCCGTCAGCCGTCTTGTCTATGGTGCGGGGCTGGCACGCCGGTCGCTACGCCGCGGTGCGTTCTGCGCGCTCGCGTGAGCGGCTGACCGAAGTGCAGCCGCTGCTCATTACCGCGCTTGGCGAGACGGCGGACCCGGACCTCGCCATCGCCAGTTTCGACCGCTTCCTCTCCGAGCTGCCGACCGGTGTGCAGCTCTTCTCGCTTCTGCGCGCCAATACCGGATTGCTGCGTCTGGTCGCGGACATCATGGGAACCGCGCCGCGGCTCTCGCGCATCCTCTCGCGCCGCCGCCGGCTTCTCGATGCGGTCATCGATCCCAAGACGTTCAACGCGCTTCCCTCGGCTGCGGAACTCGACAAGATCATCTCGACCGAAGTCGGCATGGCGAGCGATACCCAGGACGCGCTCGACCGCGCTCGTGTCGTTGGCAGCGAGCAGGCGTTCTTGATCGGCGTGCGGGTGTTGTCAGGCACCATCAACGCGAGCCAGGCGGGCGGGGCCTACGCGATGCTGGCGGAGCGCCTGATCTCGGTCTTGCAGGGGTTCGTCGAGATGGAGTTGACGCGCACCCATGGCAATGTACCGGGCGGCGGCGCCGTGGTGCTGGCGATGGGTAAGCTCGGCGGACGCGAGACGACGGCCGGCTCGGATCTCGATCTGATCCTCGTCTACGACTACGACGAAGGGGCCCTGCAATCCGACGGTGCGCGGGCGTTGGCGCCGAGCCACTACTACGCGCGCGAGACGCAGCGGCTGGTGACGGCGCTTTCGGCTCAGACCGCCGAGGGCGCGCTCTACGAGGTCGATATGCGGCTGCGTCCATCTGGGCAGAGCGGTCCCGTCGCTACGCATTTCGCGAGCTTTCTCGATTACCAGACCAACGAAGCCTGGACGTGGGAGCACAGGGCGCTGACGCGCGCCCGCGCCATCACCGGGCCACCGCCGCTGCGTTCGAAGGTGGAGGCGGCGATTCATACCGTGCTGCTTTCCAAGCGCGACCGCGGCAAGGTCGCGGCGGACGTGCGCGAGATGCGCGAGCGCATCGCCAAGGAAAAAGGGACGAGCAACATCTGGGACTTGAAGCAGGTGCGCGGCGGTCTCGTCGATCTCGAGTTCATCGCCCAGCATCTGCAACTCGTTATGGCCCACGACGACCCGCAGATTCTGGACCAGAATACGGGCGCGGTGTTCCGCAAGCTCGCTGGCGCCGGTTTGCTGGCGCCTGAACATGCGGAGGTTCTGACGGGAGCGACGGACCTGCTCCACAACCTGACCCAGATCCTGCGGCTTTGTCTCGAGGGCACGTTCGTGCCGGCGACTGCGCCGAACGGGCTCAAAGAGCTGCTGGCGCGTGCCGGTGACGCTCCGAGCTTCGCCGCCCCCGAAATCCGTCTCCCCGAAACGCTGGCCGCCGTTGCTGCCTTGTTCGACGAGTTGATCGTCTGGTCCCCGCCCGGCCCAGTCTGCTCGCCGCACTTTTTCTCGCGCTCCCCCGGCGACGGATCGCGGTCGCCTCGCACGTTCTTGGATCGAACGGGGAGAGACCCCGTAGAACGAATGCGAGGAGTACGACATGAAACGCAAGACGCTGGCTGCCGTTGTCGCGGTGGTTGCAACCATCGGAACCGCTTCGGTTCTTTCCGCCAAGGGCGGATGGCACGAAGGCGGTTTCCGTCATCACGGCGGCAAGGGTTTCCATCGCATGCATGACGGCGACATGGGTGGCCTCGGTGGTTTCGGCGGCATGGGTGGCCCTCGCGGCATGATGCGGGCGCTCGGCAGCGATCTCGACAAGGACGGCACCGTGACGCTCGACGAGTTCCTGAAGGACCGCACCGACAGGTTCGCTTCACTCGACAAGAACGGCGACGGTGTGATCGATTCCGACGAGATCACGGCCCGGATGAAGGCGGAGGCGGACTACCGGCTGCGCGTCCTCGTCAAGCGGTTCGACGCCAATGGCGACGGCAAGGTGACGAAGGATGACGCTGGCGCCCGCGCCCGCGAGCGGTTTGCCGAACTCGACGTCAACGGGGACGGTGTGATCTCGAAGGCGGATCGGCCGGCATTTGCTGGCCGCGACGCAGGGCCGGACGACGACGACGCCCCCGCGGCCGCCGATCGTGGCGATGATCGCGACGACGACGGTTTCGAGGGCCGCGAGGGCCGCCACGGCTGGGGCCGGGGCAAGGGCTGGCACCGTGGTGAGGCCAAGGTCGAGGATTTCGTGGCGCGGGCCGAGCGCCGGTTCGCACGCTTCGATACGAACAACGACGGCGAGATCAACGCTGCCGACATCGAGGCCCGCATGGCGCCGATGATGGAGCACGCCAAGTCCATGCGGTTCGCCCGCCTGGACAAGGACCGCGACGGCAAGGTGACGAAGGACGAGTTCCTGGCACGCCCGAAGAAGCAGTTTGCGATGCTGGACCTCGACGGTGACGGTAAGATCACGTCGGCAGACATGTCGCCGGGTATGGCCGAGCGCTGGCAGAAGGGCTGGCGCGGCTTCGAACGGCGCTGAACTTGTCGCGGCGGGCCTGGGGCTTGAACCCCGGTCCGCCGCGACCTCGAAACGAGCCGCAAAATCGGCCGCAGGCGGCGGAAGAACGATCCCGATGGCGGGGAGCAGCGTGACGGCGGGAAGGGAAGACCTACGGCCGCGGGGCGGCAACAGCGCCGGCGCGGAGGCGCCGAGCGATGCGGTGCTCGTTGCGCGCATGAGCGGCGGCGACCGCGACGCGTTCTCGATCCTGGTGTCGCGCCATCTCGGCGGAATGCTCGCCGTCGCGCGGCGCATGCTTCGTGACGACGCCGAGGCCGAGGACGTGGCGCAGGAGGCCCTGCTCCGGCTCTGGCGCGTG
>CALMPK010000182.1 GCA_937873575.1 uncultured Hyphomicrobiaceae bacterium | reverse complement strand
CGCGCGTTGTTTTCCACATGCAACGAGAGCGGCCGGCTCCCGCCGCCGCCGAGAATCTGATGCGGTGTCGGGATGAGATAACGCGCGCCGGGCCCCGCTGCACGATGTTCTTGCGTCGGCCGGACCGGGCGGGGGATGCGCCGAGCGGGGAGCCTTGTCCGATGGCCAATTTTACGACGCATATCGCATTCGGGACGGTGCAATCGGGCGTGCTCGCGACGCTGACGATGGCGGCCGACGTGGTGGCGCCGGAGAACCTCGTCACGGTGACGCTGGCGGGCGTGCTCGGCTCGATCCTCCCCGACATCGATCTCAAGGACTCGCGTCCCGGGAAGATGATCTGGTCGGGGCTTGGCATCTTCTCGTCGTTCGTCGTTCTTTTCGCGTTCGCGGAAAAGTACTCCGTGGTCGAGCTGATGATGATCTGGCTCGGAACCCTGGTGGCGGTAAGGTACGGGTTACACGCCCTTTTCCATCGCCTGTCGGTGCATCGCGGCATCTGGCATTCGCTGCTTGCGGGCGCCTTCATCGCCGCCCTCACCGCGTCGGGGCTCTATTACGTTCTCGGCCGGCACGAGGGCGTCGCTTGGCTCGGCGCCGGGTTCCTGTTTCTCGGCTACGTTCAGCACCTGATCCTCGACGAGATCTATTCCGTCGATGTCGCGAACACCCGCGTCAAGCAGTCGTTCGGCACCGCGCTGAAGCTGTTCGACATGCGCTATCCGGCAGCATCTGCGGCAATGGCAGCGGCCGTCGTCGGCGCGGTGATGATCACACCGTCCACGCGCACCTTCGTCGAGGGGATCTCGCAGCGCGAGCTTTGGGCGGGGCTCAATCAGCGGCTACTGCCGCGCGACAAGTGGTTCGGCGTCATCCCCGCGCCGTATCTCGCGCGCTCCGCGGCCCAGGACAGCAGCACCATCACGACAGGTTCGCTGCCTGCTCAGCCGGCTGCGAATGCGGCGCCGGAAGCCCAGTCACGCCCGGCCGAGGAGCAGCCGTCGCCGCAGCCGACTTCGCCGCAGCAATAGTGTTCGCGGAAGGTGCGGGCGAGGTGCGGGGGTGGTGCGCCGCGCCGGACGATGATCGAGCCGGCGATCAGGACGAGGCCTGGGCGGCGAGGCCGTCGAGGTAGGTCTCGACCAGATCCTTCACCAACGGCCAGGCGCTCTCTGTGCTGACGTTCGACAGCTTGTCGGCGGTCGAGAGCGATGTGATGCCATGCACGCCGGCCCACAGCACGCGCGCCGCGCGCTTGAGCTCCGCGGGGTCGCGTGACTGCAGCAGTGGAGTGAGCGCCACTTCTATCCGCGCCAAGAGGCCGTCGAGCTTGGCGCGATACGAGGCCGGAACATCGGCGCCGGGCGGCAGATGGTGCTCGAATAGCAGGTTCCACAATTTCGGATTGGTGTGAGTGAAAGAGAGATACGCCTCCGCCAGATCCAACAGGTTTTGGCGGGGGTTCGTCGATTTGGGAAGTTGCTCGAGCCTGCTGTCGAGCTCGTCGAGCATTCGCCCTTCGATGGTCAGGATCAGATCGTCGAGATTGTCGAAAACGTTATAGATCGTTCCCGCCGAATATCCGATGCGCCGCGCGACTTCGCGGGCCGATAATTCGGCAAGCCCACCCGTCGCAATCAACTCCGTGGCGGCTTGCAGAATATGCTCACGCAACTCTTCCGGTGTGTGGACAGACCGGCGACCCATGGTGTTTCCCAATCCAATTGCTCAACTCGCCCAACATAGAATTATAGCGATGGCGCGCAAGCGGCGGGAGATATTCCGTGTCGTGGATCTCTGTTCCACACCAGTGGTCTGAGCGTCATTTTGGTGACGCAGTTTCAACGCGAAAAGGCCATTTCAGAAAAATGGCCTTTTTCAGTTTGTGGGTTTGTCTGGGTGCGGTTGTCCGCGCCTCGAGCGTCATCGGATTAGGCGGCACTGCAAGAGAGAGCCTGACCGGATGAAAGCACGCCGGCCGCAGAAACGCGGGCCGACGCTAGCCAGCGCAATTGAGCACGCAGTTGGTGTTGTTGTAGTCGACGCAGCTCTTGCGCGGCGCATGTACGGCGCGGCTGCTCCAGTTGCGATTGACGCCGGCGTCGTCGCCGGAGGAGTTGTCGACCGTGGTGAAGTCCAGGCCGCGATAGATGAACTCGCCGAACACCGGCTCGTAGTTGTAGCCGACCTCCGCGACGATGACGCTGCCGTTCTTGCCGACGAGGCCAGAGTCCAGCGCATAAGGTGAGCACTTCGTAAGCGGCGTGCTCGCGGCGCCGTTGGCGTACTGATAGGACCACTCGACGCGCGTATCATTGGCGTCCGACGAACTTGCGCGCACGCCGATGATGCGAACGACCAGGGAGTCGTCTGCGTACGGCGTCATGATGTGTTTCATCGCCTCGACGATTTTCGCGAGGTCCGCGTTGGTGATCTTCTCCTCGCGGGCGATGATCTCGCTTGCGTTCGCGCTCACCGTATTGATGCGGCGATCGATGCTTATCGCGCGCGAGACCTCGAAGGTTCCCATCAGCAGCAGCAGCAGGATCGGCGCGATATAGCCGAACTCGACGGCTGCGACACCGCGCCGGTCGCTCCAGAGACGATGGAGGCGGCGCGACGCCAAGGTCATCAGATGAGCATACTTGGACATGTGGCACTCACTCGATTGGCATGAAGTCGAAACAGGCGCGGGGCGCGGGGTTCGGTAGCGGCTCATTCGTAGGGCTCGGTGCGGAATACGACGGCGGCCTGCATCAGCATTCCGCCACTGGCGAGGGCCGTCCCGCGGTTGTTGCCGTTCTTGTCCTTCATGAAATAGGGAATGCTCTTGGCCGCATCCCAGTCGTAGCAGGCGGTGACCAGCACGATCTTGCTGGCGCCGCCGGCCTTGTCGCCGATGGTATCGCTGCCGGAGCCGCTGTTGGCGAGCTGTCCGTTGTTGACGCAATTGATCGGGTTGATCTCGTCCCAGGTATCGGCGTTCTGCACATGAACCTGGAGCTTGGCGCAGTCGATGTGCGGTGCCGCTTCGGTGCAGACCATCTGCTTGAATTCGTTCGTCGTCATGTTCGACTTCTGCGCGATGCCGGTGCGAACGGCGCGGCTGGCGGTGAACACGGCACGCTCGAGAGAGTTCGTCGCGAGATAATGCAGGCCGATAGCGAAGACGCCGAACACGAACAGCAGGAACGGGCCGAGCACGATGGCGAACTCGATTGCCGTCGAGCCATGCGTGTTGCGGATGAACCGCTTGGAGATACGGCCTGCGGGGGGCGCCGCTCTATTCGCCGTTAGCGGGGCGCTGTCGCCTCGATGGATCATGGGAACACGGAGCCTCGGTTTGCATTGGAGACGTGCCCGAGGCTAGGCGGGAGGCCGTAAAGAAAGGACTTCTTGATGAAAACACTTCGAAAGGTGGTTGCTGCTCCGTTAAAACTAACGAGCAGTGAAGGCGCCGCGCCGCTGTTGATCGCTGCAACGCGATCAGGGGCGTATCGATCGCCCCCGATGCGAGACCCAAGTCATCTATAATGGGTCGAGCGGACTGATAGAGGGTGGAGGGAGGGCCTTTCGTGTGCGAAGCCGCTCCGCCGACATCAAAGTCTCGCTGCGCCTCACTGGCCGCCGCTTCCGCCGCTCGAGTCACCGCTGTCGGAGAACTTCGTCTTCTGCGCCGAGTGCTTCGTGATCAGGTCGAAGTAGGAGGGATCGTCGCCGATGGTGATGGTCGGCTGGCAGGTGGGCGTGCAGGTGAACGACTGGCGCACCGCGCCCTTGTGAAGGTTGACCATGCGCTGCTCGTCGCGCTGCACGATCACGCGCTGGTCCTGGATCACGTTGCGCTCGGCATCGAGGGCGATGACGTTGGTCACGCCGAAAGTCTTGCCGGTGATGACGAGAAGGTCGGAACCCTGGATGGAGATGTCTGCGATCGACGGGTTGCCGATGATGAGTTCGCTCACCGGGCGCGGCAGGCGCAGGATCTGTGATTGATCGTAACGCACGATGAGATCGGCAGCGCGCGCCTGCTGAGAGCCGAGAGCCAGAGTCGCCATGAGCGTTATTCCGGCGAGCAGGGCCGCTTGCAGCATTCCAGAGATCCTCTGGTCGTTGTTCGAGTGGGGCAGCATTCCCGGCTCCTCCAGGCATGGGTCATGAGCTGCATTTGGCCAGGAAAAGGTAAATGGACCGCAAACGCGCGTTCGATTCTGGACGGTGCTGGTCAAAGGGCCTTTTCGCCCGTGGGCGTGGACTGTGGAGCGGTAGGGGCAGACGGTGTGCGGGGTGTGTCCGAAGTGTCGAGGGCGCAGAAACGCAACAGTCTCGCCCGGCGCGATGGCGGCGCCACGGGCCGTCGTGACCGTCTAGACTTGTGCTCAGCCCCAGTACTCGCGCATCCGTGCCGCCTTCCAGCTACGCGAACTTCTCAGAAGAAGTAATTGATTAACGCACAAAATCGCGAGTGTGTCGCAGCAAAATGCGTGGCGGAGTCAGTCAATACATGAAAAGCAATGAGCACATCTGTGGATAATCTTTCTAGGGCGGTGTATTAGTATAGTATTTACCAGAATTGCCAGATCGTTTCACGAAAAAAACTTTGGCTTTTACTCCTTCTTAATGGGGCGAGGGTAGTCTGACTTCAGTTCAGACAGCCGGAATGACCCGGCGGTGGACTGGTCAGCAGTAGCTAGTTGCTTCATGGGAGAGTTTGTCATGCAGAAGATGTTCGCTCGCTTCGTCAAGGACGAGTCTGGCGCCACCGCTATCGAGTACGGCCTGATCGCCGCCCTTCTCTCGGTCGTCATCATCACGACCCTCACGGCCATCGGCGCCGACCTGGACCGCGTGTACCAGGACATCCTCCAGGCGCTCAACAGCGCTCAGAAGTAATCTGACCGGTTCAGATCACGAGGCGGCGGGACGCGAAAGCGTCCCGCCGTCTTGCGTTTCACGTACTGCCACGCGCGACGATGACGAAGATGAACCGGCTTCTCGACGGTCCCCTTAAGTGCCGATTAGCCATTCCGGAAACACTTCTTGCGCAGCTCGGCCGCGGCTCGATGATCTTCACGATCTCGATAGGAAGTCCCGCTAGCAATGAACGTATCGGTAGAGGCCCCGCGTGTCGGTAGGCCAGGCAATGAGTGAGTGATTGGGGTTCGTCGTGAAGCAACTCGCGCGAAAGTTCTGGAAGTCTGAGGATGGTGCAACGGCCATCGAGTACGGCCTGATCACGGCGCTCATCGCTCTGTCGATCATAACGACGCTCCAGTTGCTCGGACCTGAGCTGGTGCGGATCTTCGAGATCATCGTCGACACGTTAGCAAGCATCTAATTCGCAACTCGCCGGGATGGGCGCCATGTTCGACTACTCGCTGCTTCTCGTCTTTCCTGCCGCGATGGCCTTCGCCGCCGCGATGGACATGCTGACGATGACGATTCCGAATCGAATATCGCTGCTACTGCTCGGCGGCTTCCTGCTGGCAACGCCGCTCGCCGGCCTGAGCCTTGGCGCGTTTGCCATGCATCTCGCCGCGGGCGTTCTCGTTCTGACGGTCGGCTTCGGGCTCTTCGCGGCCGGCCTCATCGGCGGCGGCGACGTCAAGCTGCTCGCCGCGTCGTCGCTCTGGCTCGGCTTCAGCCACCTCTTTTCCTACATTTTCATGGTGGCGATGATTGGCGGCGTTCTCGCGCTCGTTTTCGTTCTCCTGCGCAGCTACTTCCCCGAGGGCAGCCTCAAGGCTCCGCGCTGGATGCTCAGGTTGCAGGCGAAGGAGACCGGTATTCCCTACGGTATCGCGATCGCGGCGGCAGCGATGTGGCTCTATCCACGGACCGAACTGTTCCACGGTCTTGCATACTGAAGCGAAGGGATACATCGCGGCCGGCATGCCGCGATGATCCTCGTATTCGGCACGTTTTTGCCGGCACGTCCGCGGGCGCCGGCACTTGGCCCAGCCCGATTCGCGGCAGCGGCATCCGGCACTTGCGATCGTCGGCCGTCGCCGGGCCCAGTCACCACCGTGGCGGCCGGCATGACGGCTCATGCAACTCGTCCAGAATGGAACGCAGCTTAACCTCGTATTGACGTTTCTCGATCAGATTGAGCGGAACGGTGAGGTCGGCCTCACATTCATAAGGACCGCTCGTGCGATGAAAAAAGCTCAGCTGATCGGCATCTCCATTGCTGGCGTTTTCGGGCTCGCCGCCTTCGTGATGATGAAGGGCCTGGTGAACAAGCCTGCTCCGACCAAGGTGGTCGAGAAGACGATCAACACCACGGAAGTGCTTGTCGCGCGAGTCGACATTCCCCTCGGCGAAATCGTCAACGATGGACACTTCCGCTGGCAGGCGTGGCCGAAGGAGGCCGTGACATCGAGCTTCATCACGCGTACCGGCGGCGCCGCCTCTCAGCGCGATCTCGCGGGGCGCATCGCCCGCGCGCCGTTCCTCGCCGGTGAGCCGATCACCTCGCACAAGCTGATCAAGGCGGGCGCCGGCGGCGTCCTGTCCGCGATCCTGCCGGCCGGCATGCGCGCCATCTCCACCAAGATCAAAGAGGATACGGCCGTTGGCCGCCTCATTCTCCCGAACGATCATGTCGACGTCATCCTCACCCGCCGCATGCGCAGCAAGGGCGGCGCCGAGCAGCACGTGAGCGATACGCTCTTCAGCAACGTTCGTGTTCTCGCAATCGGTCAGCAGATCGAGACGAAGGAAGGCAAGAAGGCGCCCGACGGCAATGCCTCGACGGCGACACTCGAGCTCACGCCGCGTCAGGCCGAGCTTCTCGCGCTCGCCAACCAGATGGGCGACATCACTCTTGCGCTGCGGTCGGTCGCCGACCTCGGCGAAAGCACCGGGCCGGCTAACGGCGTCAACATCAATGAAGAACGTGGCAATGCCATCCGTATCCTGCGTTACGGCACCCGTTCGCGTGCGTACGGCGTGAACTGAGTAGTCCAACCGTAGTCGTCGGAAGGCGAGAGATCCATGTACATCAAGACGAACCATGCATTCGGGGGCGTACTCCGCGCCGCGATTGCCACGATGGCGGCGCTGCTCTTGCTGGCCGGCCATGTGACCGGGGTCGAAGCCGCCGATCCGGGCGAGCGCGGCCCGGTCACCGCGCATCAGTCGCTGTTGCGGATGCCCAGCGGCGGGCCGCTGCCCATCCCCAAGAATGTACGCATCGGTCTCGGCAAGTCCGTGCTGATCGAGTTTCCGCAGGACGTGCGCGATGTGATGGTGTCCAATCCCAAGACCATCGACGCCGTCGTGCTGAGCTCGAACCGCGTGTTCCTGCTCGCGCGCCAGATCGGCGAAGCGAACGCCTTCTTCTTCGGATCATATGGTGAGCAGCTCGCCCCGTTCGAGCTCTATGTCGAGCGCGAGACCGCCGGTCTCGAGGACCTGCTCAACCGCATCATCCCTGGCGCGCAGATCAAGGTCGAGATGCTCAACCAGGCGGCGATCCTCACCGGTTCGGTCCGCATCCCGGCCGATTCCGTGCGCGCCGCCAGCATCGCCCGCCAGTTCCTCGCCGCCGAGTTCACCTCCGAATCGACGACCTCGGCCGAAGGCACGACGGTGAAGTCGAAGGTGGACCTCAAGGGCAAGGGTTACGACTCGTCCGTCATCAATCTCCTGCAGGTCGAGGCCGAAGAGCAGGTGATGCTGCGCGTGCTGGTCGCTGAGGTGCAGCGCTCGGTGATGAAACAGTTCGGCATCAACATCGGCGCAGCCATCAACTCCGGCAACTTCTCGACGACACTGCTCACCGAGAACGCTCTGCCGCTGACCGCCGCGGCTGGTCTTGGCACGCTTCCGATCCCGGGTATCAACCTGAAGAAAGACGACAACCAAGCCTGCGGCACCGCTGGCGCACTCTGCAACTACAACAAGGGTCCGGGCACCGACGCCTACGGCAACAGCGGTGTCGACGGCAGCTGGGGTACGAAGAACGTAACGGTCTCACAGGCCATCCGTGCGCTCGAGCGCAACGGCCTGGTCCGCACGCTCGCCGAGCCCAACCTGACCGCCATCTCTGGTGAAACCGCGAAGTTCCTCGCCGGTGGTGAGTATCCGGTGCCGGTGGTCGACTCGCTCGGCAAGCTCTCCGTCACCTACAAGGAGTTCGGCGTCGGCGTGGCCTTCACCCCGACCGTGCTCTCCGAGGGCCGCATCAGCCTCAAGATCGAGACTGAGGTGAGCGAGCTGTCCAACAACGGCGCTGTCACGCTGTCGGGCATCTCCATCCCCGCGCTGAAGAAGCGTCAGGCGAAGTCGACGGTCGAGCTTCCGTCCGGCGGATCTCTGGCGATGGCAGGCCTCCTGTCCGACGACACGCGTCAGAACATCGACGGCATGCCCGGGCTCAAGGACCTGCCCGTGCTCGGCACGCTGTTCCGCAGCCGTGACTACATCAAGCAGGAGACGGAACTCGTCGTCATCGTCACGCCCTACCTCGTGAAGCCGCAGGCGAAGAGCGAGCTGGCCCGTCCGCTCGACGGCCTCGCCGCGACCTCCGATCGCAAGGCGAACCTGCTCGGTCAGCTCAACGTGATCTATGGCCGCGGCAGCGTCGCTCCGGCCGGCGATCTCAAGGGCGACTACGGTTTCATCGTCGACTAGCCGCATGTGGTGGAGAGAGAACATGAACGTCCAGTCCATTCAAAGACTGTGCAATCAGGGCCCCCGTGCAGCGAAATCGCTCGCCGCGGCCGCAGTCAAGGTCACCGCCGTCGCCGTGCTCGCGATGATGGCAACCGCGTGCAAGCATACCGACGAGGGCGCGAAGGTCGCCGGCTGGTCGCTGGTCGATCCCTCGCAGCGCCATCCCATCCTCGTCTCCCAGCGTCCTTCGACGCTCAACGTGAACGTGCCACGCGGCAGCTCGGGGCTCTCCCCGCATCAGCGCGCCGACGTCCTCGATTTCGCGGCGCGCTACCGCGCCGCCGATGCCGGTAACAGCCGTCTCGTCGTGGCTGCGCCGAGCGGTGGCAGCAACGAGGTCGCGGCGATGAACGCCGTGCACGAGATCCGCGCGATCCTCGCCAACGAAGGCTTCGGTGAAGCCGCTATTGCAGTCGAAACATATCCGGCGGAGGCGCACGGCCCCGCGCCGGTGCGCGTCTCCTACCTGCGCTACGTCGCAGAGGCACCCGAGTGCGGCGCGTGGCCGACGAACATTGCGCGCGACCCGGGCAATGTGCCTTACGCCAACTTCGGCTGTGCCACTCAGCGCAACTTCGCCATGCACGTTGCAAATCCCGCCGACCTGCTCGGACCGCGCACCGTTACGGGACGCTCCGCCGAGCGTCGCGATCAGGTCTACGACAAGTACATCAAGGGCGACGTGACCACCGCCAAGAAGACAGAGGACGAGCGGATCCAGACGAAGGGCAACTAACCTCCATGCTTGCCGGGATCCAGTTTCGAATCGAGGAGACGACGTAATGGCTGGCCGTGAACTCGCCGAGTACGACGACTATGATGGCGCGACCGCTGCAGATGCTAGCGGAGAGGAGCGAGCGCGGCCAATCCCGCGCATCTCGATCCAGTGTTTCTGCGAGACACCCGACGTCGCGCAGTCGATCCAGGTCGCGGCCGAGGATCGCCGTCTGACGAAGGCCCATCTTTCGATCCACATGGGTGGCCTGCCGGCAGCGGTGGCGCATTATCAGGAGAGCCCGACACCGAACCTGATCATCGTCGAGTCGCGGTTGCCGCGTCAGCAGTTGATCGGGGAGCTCGATCAGCTCGCCGAGAGCTGCGACGCAGGCACGAAGGTCATCGTGATCGGCCAGACCAACGATGTCTTGCTCTACCGCGAGCTACTGAAGCGCGGCGTCAGCGAGTACCTCATCGCTCCGATCAATCCGATGCAGGTCATGGAGGGCATCTCCAACCTCTACAACGATCCGGAGGCCGATCCGGTTGGCCACGTGTACACGTTCGTCGGCGCGAAAGGCGGCGTCGGCTCGTCCTCGATCTGCCACAACGTCGCGTGGACGCTGTCGGAGGTGCTGTCGAGCAACGTCATCATCGCCGATCTCGACCTCGCCTTCGGCACCACTGGTCTCGACTTCAACCAGGACCCCGTTCAGGGTATCGCCGAAGCCTTGGCGAGCCCCGAGCGTCTCGACGAGGTGCTGCTGGACCGCCTTCTGACGAAGTGCTCCGAGCGGCTGTCGATCTTTGCGGCGCCGGTCGTTCTCGACCGCGACTACGATCTCTCCGCCGATGCCTGCGACATGGTTCTGGACGTCGCGCGCCAGAACGTCCCCTACGTCGTCGTCGATCTCCCGCATTCGTGGACGTCGTGGACGAAGCGCATCCTGCTTCAGTCCGATGAGATCGTGATCACCGCATCGCCCGATCTCGCGAACCTGCGCAACGCCAAGAACGTGATCGATCTTCTCAAGCAGTCGCGCAAGAACGACAAGCCGCCGCAGCTCGTCATCAACACGCTCGGCATGCCGAAGCGTCCCGAGATCTCCGTCAAGGAGTTCGAGCAGGCGATCGGTCTCAAGGCGCTCGCTGTCATCGACTTCGATAGCGAGACCTTCGGTCAAGCGGCCAACAACGGCCAGATGATCGAGGAGCTCAATGCCAAGGCGAAAGCGGCGGTCGGTTTCCGCGACATCGCCATGGCGCTCGCCAATCGGCGCGAGCTGCGTGTGGAGAAGAAGTCGGCGCTCGCGCCGTTCCTCGAGAAGCTGAAGCTGAAGCGTTAAGGAGCAGCCCCGATGTTCGGCAGGCGTTCATCCGATCCTTCGTCGACCCCGCGCCGGCTGCCGCAGCAGCCGGCTCCGGCGAGCACCGGCATGCGCCCCGCGGCGCCATCGCAGCCGCAAAGCGCTCCGGAGGCGAAGGCGAAGGTGGCCCCGGCCGCCCCCACGCCACCGCCGCAGAGCGCTCCGGCACCGGAAGCGAAGGAACAGCAGCGTCGTCACTCCGAAGAGTACTACGACGTCAAAACGACGGTGTTCAACGCGCTGATCGACACGATCGACCTGACCCAGCTCGCCAAGCTCGACGCGGCCGCCGCGCGCGAGGAGATTCGCGACATCGTCAGCGAGATCATCCAGGTCAAGAACGTCGTCATGTCGATCGCCGAGCAGGAAGAGCTGCTCGAGGACATCTGCAACGACGTGCTCGGCTACGGTCCGCTCGAGCCGCTGCTCGCCCGCGACGACATCGCCGACATCATGGTGAACGGAGCGGCGACGACCTACATCGAAGTCAGCGGCAAGGTGCAGCGGACCAACGTGCGCTTCTCGGACAACGCGCAGTTGATGAACATCTGCCAGCGTATCGTCAGCCAGGTCGGCCGTCGCGTCGACGAGTCGAGCCCGATATGCGACGCGCGCCTTCCCGACGGCAGCCGTGTCAACGTCATCGCTCCGCCGCTCGCGATCGACGGCCCGGCCCTCACGATCCGTAAGTTCAAGAAGGACCGACTGCGCCTCGAACAGCTTGTCAAGTTCGGCTCTATCACGCCGCAAACGAAGACGATTCTCGAGATCATCGGCCGCGTCCGCTGCAACGTGCTGATCTCCGGTGGTACCGGCTCGGGCAAGACGACACTGCTCAACTGCATGACCGGCTCGATCGACCACGACGAGCGCATCATCACCTGCGAAGACTCCGCCGAGCTTCAATTGCAGCAGCCGCACGTTGTACGCCTCGAAACGAGGCCGCCGAACCTCGAAGGCGAAGGCGAGATCACCATGCGTGACCTCGTGAAGAACTGCCTTCGTATGCGTCCCGAGCGGATCATCGTGGGCGAGGTCCGTGGACCGGAAGCGTTCGACCTGCTGCAGGCGATGAACACGGGCCACGACGGCTCGATGGGTACGCTCCACTCCAACAGCCCCCGCGAGGCCATCAGCCGTCTCGAATCCATGATCATGATGGGCGGCTTCTCACTGCCCGTTAAGACCATCCGCGAGATGATCACGGGTTCGATCGACATCATCATCCAGGCGTCGCGCCTGCGCGATGGCTCGAGAAAGGTGACGCACGTCACCGAGGTGGTCGGCATGGAAGGCGAAGTGGTCACGCTTCAGAACCTCATCGTCTACGAGATCACCGGCGAAGACGCGAACGGCAAGCTCAAGGGTCGCCATCGCTCGACGGGCATTGCGCGGCCGCGGTTCTGGGACCGCGCCGTCTACTACAAGGAAGAGGCGCGCCTGGCGGAAGCGCTGGCGAACTCCGAAGTCATGGACGAGGACGGCTCGCCGATGGGAGAGAGCAATGGGTGATGTCGATCTGGTCAAGGTGGCGGCGGTCCTGCTCGTCGCCGTGGCTCTCGCGGCAATCGTCTTCGCGCTGATCGAGCCGTATCTGTCCGGCTCGAAGAAGACCGAGAAGCGCATCTCGAACGTCACCGAGAATCGCGCCAAGAAAATCGCGGTGCGCGCGGCCAACGACGTGGCGGCGACACGGCGCAAGGCGGTGGCGGACACGCTGAAGGACATCGAGAACAAGCAGAAGGCGAGCGAGAAGCTGTCGCTGCGCGTTCGGCTTCAGCGGGCCGGTATCGATGCGACGCCGAAGCACTTCTATATCGCCAGCGCGATCACCGGCGTGATAGCGGCCGTGGTGTCGTTCCTCGTGTTCCCCAGCGCGCCGATCGCCGCCCCCATCGCTGGCTTCGTCGGAACGTTCGGCCTGCCGCGCTGGTACCTGACCCAGGCGACGAAGTCGCGGCAGGTGAAGTTCCTCAAGGAATTCGCCAATGCGATCGACGTCATCGTGCGCGGTGTCAAGTCCGGTCTTCCCCTCAACGAGTGTCTGGGCATCATCGCGCGCGAGAGCCCCGAACCGATCGGCAGCGAAATCCGCGAAGTCGTCGAGCAGCAGCGCGTCGGCGTGCCGCTTTCCGAATGCCTCGATCGATTGATGGACCGCATGCCGCTGCCGGAGGTGAAGTTCTTCGCCGTCGTCATCGCCATTCAGCAGCAAGCCGGCGGCAACCTTTCCGAGGCGCTTGGAAACTTGTCGGGCGTGCTTCGTGATCGCGTGAAACTGCAGCTGAAGGTGAAGGCGCTCTCGGCCGAAGCTAAGGCGTCCGCCAGCGTTCTCGCTGCGCTTCCGCCCGTGGTCGGCCTCCTCGTCTATCTGACGTCGCCTGGCTATATCTCGCTGCTCTGGACCAAGACCACGGGACAATTCATGCTGCTCATCTCGGCGTTCTGGATGTTCTGCGGCATCATGGTCATGAGAAAGATGATCAACTTCAAGTTCTGATCCCAACGACAATCCGGTGAGCGCGGGGTATCCGCGACGCGAATGGAGCCGAGGCCAAGCCGATGATGGATATCGTCCAGTATATTGTCCGTCCCGAATTCCTGGTGACGTTCTTCGCCTCGGTCTCGGCGTTTGCGACAGTGCTCACGATCACGCTTCCGCTGCTCAATCGCGACCGCATGAGCCAGCGCATGAAGGTGATGGCGATCGAGCGCGACAAGATGCGGGCGGCGCGTCTTTCGGAGATGTCGATCAAGGACGGCAGGGGCAAGCTGCGTCAGGCGCCGAAGGGCTTCATGCAGAAGGTCGTCGACGCGCTTGATCTGCGTGCGCGTTTCGACAACGACGAGGCGCGCAACAAGTTGAAGATGGCCGGTCTGCGCGGTCAGGCTCATCTTGTCGCCTACATGTTCTTCCGCGTCGCGCTGCCGCCGATCGTCTTCATCGCCGCCTTGTTCTATCTGTTCGTGCTGGCCAAGCTCACTTACCCGCCGGCGGTAAAGGCGCTCATCGCGGTCGGTATCGGCATCTTCGGCTACTACTTGCCGAACGTGTTTCTCGAGAACCGTATCCAGAAGCGTCAGCTCTCGATCCGACAGGCGTTCCCCGACTCGCTCGACATGCTTCTGATCTGCGTGCAGTCGGGCATGTCCGTCGAAGCGGCGTTCGGCAAGGTGGCAAAGGAAGCCGCCGGCACCTCGATCGAACTCGCGGAAGAACTCTCGCTCACAACCGCCGAGCTCTCCTATCTTCAGGATCGCCGCGTCGCATTCGAGAACCTCGGAAAGCGTACAGGCATCCCGGGCGTCAAGGCCGTCGCGACGGCGCTGATCCAGGCCGAGCGCTACGGTACCCCGGTCGGCACGGCGCTCCGCGTCATGGCGAAAGAAAACCGCGACATGCGTATGTCGGAGGCCGAGAAGAAGGCCGCTGCACTTCCGCCGAAGCTCACCGTGCCGATGATCATCTTCTTCCTGCCTGTTCTGTTCATCGTCATCATGGGCCCGGCCGTCATCCAGACCGTTGGCCTGGACTGATCGCGGCGGAGAGAGCGGAATCGATCGAGGAAGGGCGCGGGATCCGCGCCCTTTTTCGTCGCATGCTGGCGGCTTCTGCGCGTTTCGGCCTCAGCCGAGGAGATGCAACATGAGCGCGCGCAATTGGGCGGGCCGCACCGGCTTGCAGAGGATCTCGCAGCCCTGCTGCGCGGCATGCGCGGCGATCTCCGGCGAGTGATCCGCCGTAATCACGATTGCGGGGACGCCGCCGCCGCACGTCGTTCTGATGCGCGTGATCGCCGTCGTACCGAGCTGGCCCTGGTCGAGATGATAGTCGGCGAGAACGATCGACGGACGGAAGGTGTTGGCGGAGAGAATGTCGTCCACCTCTTTGAGGTCGCTCGCAACGCGTACGTCGCAGGACCACTTCGCGAGCAACGCCTGCATCGCGCTCAACACGTGGGGATCGTTTTCGACGACGAGCACGCGCGTGGCGCCGAGACCGATGGCGTCGGCGGCCGGCGGTAGGCCAGGGGCGATAGGTTGCGGCTGCTCGGGAAGAACAGCACGCGGGCCGAGGATCGCAAAACGTGTGCCGGAACCGACGCGCGAGCAGAGGTCCAGCGGGTGTGCGAGGGTCTGCGCCATGCGCGATACGATCGAGAGGCCGAGGCCGAAACCGCCGCGGTTGGCGGTGTTCGACGACGAGCCGCGTTGGAACTCCTCGAAAATGCGCTCGCGCTCCGACTCCTGGATGCCCGGTCCCGTATCCCAGACCTCGATCCTGACTTGATCTCCACGCTGGCGCGCGGCGATGCGGATGCCACCCTGACGTGTGTAATGCAGCGCATTGGCGAGCAGGTTCTGGAGGATGCGTCTCAGCATCAGCGGATCGGAGACGATGGCGAGGTCGCGCGAGCGGCAACCGAGCGTCAGCCCCTTGGCGTCGACCAGCGGCTTGAGGTCGAGCGTCAGTGCGTGGAACAACGGCTTCAGTGCTACCGGCTGCAACGCGGGACGAATGACGCCGGCCTCGAGCTTTGAGATGTCGAGCATGGTGCGAAGCAGCTCCTCGATCGAGGAGAGCGCGTGATCGACCTGCTCGGCGAGCTGGCGGTGCTCGTCGGTCGCGATGCCGTCGATCAGCGCCGAGAGCGAGAGGCGTGCGGCGTGGAGCGGCTGGAGGACGTCGTGGCTGACGGCGGTGAAGAAGCGCGTCTTCACCTTGCTCGCGCGCTCGGTGTCGTCGCGGGCCTGTGTGAGTTCGCCGTTGAGGCTCTCGAGGTGATCTAGCGCCGACTTGAGTTCTTCGGTCCTGACGCGGACCTGTCCCTCGAGGGCGATGGCGGTCTGGAAGATCGAGTAGGCGTTGGCCTGATGATCGAGCGAGCGCTCGACGCGGTTCATCAGCGCCAGGTTGATCTTCTCGAGCTTGGTAATGCGGCGACGCAGCGCCTCGTTCTCGGTCTCTTTCTCGGGCCTGGCCGCCTCGGCGTTGCGCATGTCGCGCTCCTCACGCTGCCGAGCGGGCGGCTGCACCACCGAACGCGATGCCAGTGAGGGTCTGGTTCAAGTGCATGGCATTGAACTGCTCGCCGTAGGTATGGAATCCGACGACGTGGAAACGGCGGTAGATATCGGCGAGCTGGTTGCGGATCTGGCGGTTCTCCGCGTCGAGCCGGCGCAAGATGCAGTCGAACCCGATCACCATGTCGACGCCGCCGAGCTTGCTCTCGAGCCCCTGCAATGTGCGCATCGTCGCAAGCGTCATTTCCTGCGGGTTGGCGACCGTAAAGACAAGCCCCTCGTCGATGGCGCAGAAGAACGAAAGACTGCCGTCTTGGTTCATGTTGCGGATCGAACGGCAGTAATAATCTCCGCCGACGCGAACGACGAGTGGATACGAGGCGAAGCTGAAGGGGCCGAGGTCGTCCGGCAGAAGGCCGATCGCAGCCGCATACTCCTGAGCCGCCGGCTCCGCGTTGAGTTCGTAGACGATGCGTTGCTCGGTATCGGCGGCGGTGACGACGAGCTTGGCGCCGGTTGGCTCGAAGTTCTGCGATTTGAAGACCTGGAACGGGAACTCGCTCTCGACCATGATGAGCAGGGCCGCGCGCTGCATCGCCTGACCTTTGTGGATCAGCGACGTTTCCCGAAACGCGAGGTCGTCGCCCGCC
>CALMPK010000181.1 GCA_937873575.1 uncultured Hyphomicrobiaceae bacterium | reverse complement strand
TCGTCGATCGTCTCTTTGCTGCCGCCGAACTCAGGCTGGGCGACAAGGACAGCGAGAAGCGCGTGCGGATCGTGCGCACCGACGGCCGGCCGGGACGAAGCGCGAGGTTGTTCTGATGACCGACGCTCCGACTCCGCCTCCCGGCGATATCCGGGCCGAGCTGCGCTTGCGGCCCGAGCAGCCGCGCGTCACGCGCTTGTCGCGCAAAGTGCTCATTACGCTCGGCGGCGTCAGCGCCCTCATCATCATGGCCGCGCTGTTCTGGGCGCTCGATGCCAACCGGCGCATGAACCAATCGCCGACCGAACTCTACAGCACCGAGAACCGCACGCCGGCAGATGGGCTGGCCGGCCTTCCGAAGGACTATACCGGCATCCCCAAGCTCGGCCCGGCCCTGCCGGGCGACCTTGGGCGTCCGATTCTGAGTGCGCAGGATGAAGGCAAACCCGTCGTCGCGCCCGACATCCGAACGCCGCGCGCCGATCCCACCGAACAGCGCCGTCTCGCCGAAATCGAAGCCGCGCGCGTCGCCAAGGTGTTCACCGACAGCCGCGGCGTGCAGGCGCCTGCGACAGCGCCCGCCGTTGGCCGTGTCGATCCGGCCACTGGCCTCACGCTGCCGACCGAAACGCCTCCGCTCGATCCGGGCGCGGCGCAAAACATGCAGGATCGCAAGCTCGCCTTCGTCAACGCGGCCGTCGATCGGCGCACCGTCACGCCCGATCGCGTGCAGGAGAAGGTGTCGCCCTATGTCGTGCAAGCCGGCACCGTCATTCCGGCAGCGCTAATTACCGGCATCAAATCCGACCTGCCCGGAACGATCACCGCGCAGGTGACGGAGCAGGTTTACGACACCCCGACCGGCAAGCAGCTCCTCATCCCGCAAGGCGCGCGGCTGATCGGCCAGTACGACAGCCAGGTCGCATTCGGGCAGTCGCGCGTGCTGCTCGTCTGGAATCGCATCATCATGCCGAACGGCACGTCGATCGTTCTGGAAAGGCAACCGGGCGCCGACGCCGAAGGCTATTCCGGGCTCGAGGACGACGTCGATTATCATTGGGGTCAGCTTTTCAAGGCGGCGATCCTCTCGACCTTGCTCGGCGTCGGCACCGAGCTCGGATCGAGCAACAACGAAAACGAGATCGCGCGGGCGATCCGCCAGAGCAGCCAGGACACGGCGTCCGATGTCGGCCGTCAGCTCATCCGACGCCAGCTCAACATTCAGCCGACGCTCACGATCCGACCGGGCTTCCCCGTCCGTGTGATCGTCAATCGCGACCTAATATTGCAGCCCTATGGGGCCGCGAAGGAGCCGTCATGACCAAGCTCAGGCTCTCGGCTCTCCTTGACGACAAGCCGGTCAAGCTCACGGTCGAGTTGCCGGCTGCCGTTCATCGCGATCTTGTCGCCTACGCCGAGATTCTTGCCCAGACCTCGGGCCAAGCGATGCCTCCCGATCCGGGCAAGCTGATCGCGCCTATGCTCCAGCGCTTCATGGCCACTGATAAGGGCTTCACCAAAGAGAAACGCACGACACGACGCTAAGATAGATGTGGCATTGAAAAACCGCTCGACCCGCTAGGACGGTAAATCCGCGATTCATGAGGACAAAAGAAGAACATCGGCTGAGCAACGTCAATCAGGAACTTGAAATGTCAGAAGCGGCAGAGGCCGATTCTATGTCGGAATCGGAACGGCTCGACATGGCCGTGGTTCAGGCGATTGCGGCGCATGATGGCGACCCGTGACGCACGATCCCTGATAGCCGTCCGTGACCGGCACCCTCCAACCCGGTATTAACGGTTAAGCTGGTATTGACTGTGATCGACAATCGACGTCATCGACAGCACGATGTGGGAACGGTCATGGCCGAGACGCAAATTGAATGGACTGACGCCACCTGGAATCCAGTTGCTTGCTGCTCCATCGTCAGCGCGGGCTGCACGAATTGCTATGCCATGGAAATGGCGAGACGACTTCAGGCGATGAATGTTCCGAAATATAAAGGACTCACGCGACGCAGCGGAAAACGAACCGTTTGGAACGGCGTGGTCCGTGAAGACAAGGCCGCCTTGGACATTCCGCTGCGCTGGAAGAAGCCGCGAAAAATCTTCGTTAACTCGATGTCTGACCTGTTTCATGATCGGGTGACGGACGCCTTCATCCTGAGAGTCTGGGCCGTCATGCGTGCCACGCCCCACCATCACTATCAGATCCTTACCAAGCGTCCGGAGCGGATGGGGGCGCTGGTTCGCTCCAAGATCGGCGAAGTTCTGCCGAACGTATGGCTCGGCACCAGTGTCGAGAGCGCCAACGTCGCGGGTCGCATCGATCATTTGCGCACCATCCCGGCTGCAATCCGTTTCATCTCATTTGAGCCGCTGATCGGTCCGGTAGGGTCAGTCGATCTTCGCGACATCCATTGGGCCATCGTCGGCGGAGAAAGCGGAAGATCGGCTCGCCCGATCCGTGAAGATTGGATCGATGAAATCTTCGATCAGTGTGCGATGCACAACACCGCGTTCTTCTTTAAGCAGTGGGGGACATGGGGGAAAGACAACAAGCGTCGTTCCAAAAAGGCCAATGGGCGCGTATATCGCGATCAGGTCTGGGACGAAATGCCGAAGGCTTCGCTCGCGCTCTGAGAATGACGCCTCTGGATAGCAGGATTCATTCGGAGGCGAATGTCGAAAAAGCCGTATTCATGGGTCGCAGGCGCGGTTCTTGAGGAGCACTCAAGACGCAAGCACAAGGTCATCGCCGAATACGTCGCGCGATATCTGACCGTGCGCTGCCAGCTTCCTCAACAGTCCCGGTTTCGTCTTGCCATTGTCGATGGTTTTGCAGGCGGCGGCCAATACAAGTGCGGCAGTCCCGGGTCTCCGCTGATCTTTATAAACGAGCTTCGTGTCGCGACGGAGCAATTCAACATCAAGCG
>CALMPK010000180.1 GCA_937873575.1 uncultured Hyphomicrobiaceae bacterium | reverse complement strand
GCCTACGCAAAGATCCCCGCCTGACCTGTCAACGTGGGGGCGGGGCATCGCTTACGATCTTCTCACGTCGGGACGCCGAAATTCGGCTGCCGTAAACCTCGGGTCCAGCGAGGGCGAGAATGGGCTCGATCAGCCGGTCGGTGTGCTTCTCGATCTTGCCCGTCGCCGCGAGGCTCTCGTGATAGTCGAGTCCGAGCAGGAAGCCGTCGGCCCAGTCCTGTCCCGAGAGGGTATCACCGAAGTCCATGATCAGCGCAGGGGCCGGGTCGCCAATCATGATGCCCTCGGCGATCGCGTTCCAGCGGCGCATCAGCAGGCCCATCACGTATTCGGCCTGCTCCTTGGTGTCGAACGCCGGCGCTTCCCGCTCGACACCCCCCCAGATCGCGTCGAGATAGGCCGAGGGGCGAACGACATCCGGTCCGGCGATGAGCGCGGTGAAAAAGCCGTCGACCATCTCGAGGCTCATGGCGGTGTCGGGCACCTGGGTGCTTGTCAGGAAGCCACCGAGCCAGTCTACCTCGTCCTCGGTGAGGCCCATGCGCGGATCGCTTGTGGTCTCGTCTTCACCCGCGCCCGTCTCCTGGATGCACTCCACCCACCGCAGCGCCTCGACCGGATCGTCAATGGCACGGATGCCGTCCCGGTCAAGCTCGTGCGCATCGCCCGGTTCGGCAGCAGCCGCGGCCAGAATCCTCAGCGTCTCGACGCGATCGGCTTCCGAGTGGTGCGCGCACACGCGCTTCTGCCAGACGCGCCGTAGCGCCGGCTCGAGATCAGTCAGACCGGCGTGGCTCATGGCATCGACCCATCCGATCCAGGCGAGGCTGTCCTCGTCCGCCAATTCCTCACGCTCGAAGTTGTCGAGAGTGGCGGCGACCAGCGCGCGATCGAGGCGGCCGTCGCTTGCGAGGCGCGCGATGGCCTGGAAGAGCGCCCACTTTGCGTGCCAGCCGACTTGCCCGTCAGCAACGAGCGCGAGCAGTTCCGCCGGCTCGCCGGCATGGCAACTAAGGATAAGCCTTGCGAGCGTCTCGACCGCGCCGTCACCGAACGTGCGATCGACGTCGGCGTCCGGGAGTTTCAGGATATCGGCGAGCCGCGGCCAGATCGCGGTGTCGCGCGTGGCTGCCAGAACATGCAGACCGTAGAACAGCAGCTGCTCGTCCTCGGGCAGGAGCCAAACGCCGTCGACGAGCTTCGCCGCGAGGGCGTCAATGCGCGCGCGCATCTCGACCGCTTCCGCCACGCCGGCGCGCAGCGCCTCCTTTGGCACACCGGTCGATGTGCGAAGCTCATGGATGATATCGTCGAGGGTCATCAGCTGTCTGCCAACGCGGCGTTGATCGCGACTTTGAACTTATCGCCGTCCACCTGCTGGCTCTGGATTGGACGAAACCGACCAAGAAGCGACTCACTGAGTTCAAAGGCATCGGCCAGAAAGTAGCGCTTGAACTTGCGCTGCCCCGAGGTCCCACTCGCGCCCCAACGATTGGCGAGCGGCTCTGAACGGTAAGTGATCCTATCGACTGACAAGAGGGAGTGTGCGAACTGGTTTCGCGTCTCGTAGACCTCGATCGCCAAGGCCCGAGTGGACTCATCGATGAGGCGTTGCGTCACCATGCGGTCCAGTCGAGCGTCATAGGCTTCGGCTCGCTGGGAGTAGCCGGTTCGCTGCTTCTCGAGTTCAATGTGCACGATCTTGTAGACCAGCGCCTCGAGCGTCACGAAGATCGAGCGCAATTCCTCGCAGTTCAGACTTGCCGATGGGTCGACGATCTCGTTCTTGCCGCGGATGCGTTGGCGAGTGGCGCGGGTATACATCGATTGCGACGTCATCGAGATATGCCCTTCATGGCGGAGCAGCACGACGTCATCGAGGAACAACAGCACAGTCGGCGAACCCGCCGCTTGATCGAGCACATGCGAAAGCAATCGCATGTTGTCTGGCCACGATGGGAGACGGGGCTCAATCCGTCGCCACTCGTCCAGAGCCATTCCCGCAAGTTTGGCGATACGTTGGATGACGGGGCCCGTGTGCGGATTGCCCCAATCGCCGCTCACGGCATTGGCCGTCACAGCTCCCCCTTGAAGGCACGATCGAGGATGGCGGGGAGGAGGGCGTCGAGTTCTGCGGCGGTCTCGGCCTGCAGGCGCTTCACGGCATCGACCTTGGCCTGCAGCGCGTCCAGCTCGGCGACGATGCGGCGCTGCTCATTGCGGCTAGGCGCCGCAAAGGGAATGGCTTCGATGTCCTTGTGCGAGATGTGGGGTACACCGTTACTACGCCCGGGATCGATAGCGGATGCGAAGGCTGCCGAACGTAGCCAGACGAATAGGTATGCTGGGTCCAATTCGTCGGACACGAAGACTGCCCGAGCCACTCGCTGGAGTAGAAGGCACGGGAGATCCTGTTCCCTCACCCGCGCAACCTTCACGCCTGTAGAGATCAATGGGCGATCTAGCGAGACGAGCAAGTCTCCATGCTTTAGGTCAAACCGCGCATACTCAGTCTGGTAGGCGGCAGGCACGCGCGCGGTCTCTGACCAGTCGAGGACGCCATGCGAAACATTTGCGTTCCGGGCAACGCGGATCCCTTCGGGCACAAACCATTCGCTCTTGAAGGCGTAGCCGGTCTGAAACCGGACGTAGTCGCCAACCTTCTTGCTGGAGGGAGTAGGAAAGCCATTTACGCTTGCGGCTGCCTCAAACCGATCCAGTACCTTCCGAGCGGTCTCCCTCAGCCCGCGCGCCTCGGCGATCTTGGCGGCGAGGGCGTCGATGCGGGCGACGATGCGGCGTTGCTCGTCGAGGGGCGGGAGGGGGATCTCCTCTGCCAGAACCTGCTCTGGGTGGATCCGCTGACGGCGATCGCCCATGCCGGTACTGCGCTCGGCAATGCCGCGCCATAGCGTCGGGCGCTTGAACAACCACGTCAGAAAGCCGACATCCAGGCGTCGTGGATCGCAGTCGAATGTGGGGAACTCGTTGGATACGTAGCTGCCGCAGAGTTCGGGCGGCACCAACGCGTAGGCGCCCTCGAACGCGAACAGGCGGCTGTAAATGAATTGGCCGGCGCGCACGCGGTAGAGCGTCGAGGCGCTGGTGTTCGTGCCCTCGATTGGCGCCTTCTGAAAGACGCCGCGGCCAAAACCGTAGATGCCGAGGTTCGGGTAGCTTCGCGAGGCATCGACGCTGTGAGGATCAAGCGCCAGGCGCAGCACCTCGCCAAGCGGCACCATGGCCCACCCCGCGCCCATCAGGCGCGGGCTCCGAGTGCGGACTTGATCTCGGCCATCAGTTCGGCGATGCGCGCCTCCTTCTTGATGATGCTCTCGACCAGCTCCTCGGGCGGCAGGTGCTCGATGTCCACCTTGGCGCGCGGGTTCTTGCGATCGAGGTTGCTGCCGTTCGCCAGCAGCTCCGCAGCCGGCACCTGCCATGCGCGCTCGTTCTCGACGCGCTTGTCCCACCACGCGAGGCAATCTGCGAACTCGTCGAATTGCATAGGCTGCGTCTTGGTGTAGCCGCGCCGGCCCTCGGGCAGCGGCTGCTCGTAGTACCAGACGCTCTCCGTCGGACCCGAGCGATCGAAGAACAGAATGTTGGTCGGGATCGAGGTGTAGGGCGCGAAGACGCCGTTCGGCAGCCGCACAATGGTGTGCAGGTTGAACTGCTTGAGAAGGTCCTCCTTGATGCGCGCGCACACGCCATCGCCGAACAATGTGCCGTTGGGCACGACCACGGCGGCACGGGCGTTGGGCCCTGGCCCAGAGCCCAAACCACGTGAGCCGTGGCGGTCCTTCAGGCTCGGCTTGCGCTTCAGCTTGGTCATGATGAGCTGGAGGAACAGCAGCGCCGTCTCGGAGGTCTGTTTGTCGGGCGGAAAGTTGGCCTGGATGCCCTTCTGCTCCTCGCCGCCAAACGGTGGATTGGTGAGGATGACGTCGACGCGCTCCTTCTCGCCGATTTCCGCGAGCTTGAAGCGCAGCGAATTGCCGGGGTCGATCTCGGGCGCGTCGAGCCCGTGTAGCAGCAGGTTCATCTGGCCGAGCAGGAACGGCAGCGGCTTCGGCTCGCAGCCGAACAGCGAGCCAGATTGGAGCTTCTTGCGGTCCGGAACCGACTTCACCTGGGCTCGCAGGTGATCGAACGCCTCGACCAGGAAGCCCGCCGTTCCGGACGCCGGATCGAGCACCGCTTCGCCAAGGCGCGGGTCCGTCACCTTGACCATGAAGCGGACGACGGCACGCGGCGTATAGAATTCGCCCGAGTCGCCGGCCGCATCGCGCATCTCGCGCAGCATGGACTCATAGAGAGAGCCGAGCGTGTGCAGCTCGTCGCTGGCCGTGAAGTGAATGCCGTCCACCTTGTTCAGGAGATCGCGCAGCAAATAGCCGTCGATCATCCGGTTCTGGACGCCCTTGAACACCGTGGCGATGACGTCGCGGCGCTTGTCGCCGTTGGTGGACGTCAGGCTCTTGAGGTAGGCGAACAGACCAGGCCCCTTCTTGCCGTCCGGGCGGCGGACGTCCCGATCCTGGTTGATGAAGGCGAGCAGATCGTCGCCCGTGATGCCGTCGGACTTCGCGGCCCAATCGCGCCAGCGGTAGGGCGGCTCGATGGCCGCGCGGAACTTCTCGGCCTTCGCCTTGGCCATGCCCTCGCGCTGGACTTCGAGATCATCGAGAAACTTGAGGAACATGATCCAGGTCAGCATCGGCAGACGGTCGAGGTCGCCGTTGAGGCCCTTGTCCTTGCGCATGATGTCGCGCGCCGACTTCAACAGGCTACCGAGCGCCTGCGCCGTGGTCGGTGTCGTACCGTTGCTGGTCGGTCTGCGCGCCATTCGCTAGTTGGCCTCCTGATAGAGCAGGGTCTGCAGGTCGCGAACGGCCTTGCCCAGATTCTCCGGACCGCCGAACTCGCGCGCAATCTCGTCGAATGTGCCATGCCGGGCTAAAGGGTCGACCGAGAATACTTCCTCGATATCGAACTCGGCGTCACCATGGTCGGCATACTTGTCCAGAAGATCGGTCAGAATCTGGCGCGCCTTCGGGCCGTGGCTTTCGAAGAAGTCCTTGCGGCGCGATTTCAGGATGCGCGCGCGTTCGCGCCGGGTGCGCAGCGGAGCGTTGAATGCGAGGTGGCAGAGGAGGTCGAACGGATCGGCATCGGGCTGGTTCAGGGCCTCCTGCAGCGCGTCGAACTCGATGCCTTCATCCTTCAACCGCTCGATGATCTCGGAGCGGCCGAGCGGATCGGCCCACTTGGCCTTGAGATCGAACACAGTGGGGCAGAGCACCCGCACGCGGCCGGCGGCATAGTCCTCGTAGCGCGTCGTGCGCAGCACGTTGCCGTCCGGGTCCAACTCCTGAACCTGATGATGGACGATGCGCACCTCGCCATCGTCCACGTAGAACTTGCGCGGCATGTCGCCACCCGGCGGGTCGAGCGGTCCCGGCGGATCGCCCGGACCGGGTGGCTCGTCATCGTCTCCATCGACAGGGGCGGGCGGCTCCGGCGGCTCGACGGGGACGTCAACATTAGTAATGTCAACGCGCACGGGATCACCGTCGAAGCCCGGATCGGCGAACTTCTCGGTCGCCGTGCCGGTGTAATCGATGATGTTGAACCAGAGCTTGTCGTACTCGGAACGCACACGCGTGCCGCGGCCAATGATCTGCTTGAACTCGCTCATCGAGCCGACGACACGCGCCAGAACCACATTCTTGACAGTCGGCGCGTCGAGCCCGGTCGTGAGCAGCTGTGATGTTGTGAGAATGATCGGGGAGTCGTCCAATAGCTCGACGTGCTCGAATTTCGCGAGATGCCCGCGTCCGATGGCGCCCTCGTTCGAAGTCACGCGGCAGACGTAGTTGGGGCGGGTCTTTCGCCTATCGGCGTTCAGATTGCCGATCGCCTCCGCCATGTCGAGCGCGTGCTCCTGGTCGACGCAGAACACGATCGTCTTAGCCATCGGGTCGGTCTTGGCCATGAACTCGGTCAGGTGCCGGGCAATGGCCAGTGTGCGGGCGCGTAGCGCCACGACCTTCTCGAAATCTCTAGTCTGGTATTCCTCATCAGGTACGGGGCGGTTGTAGCGGTCGACTTGGTCCTGCGTCGGTCGCCAGCCTGCCGCGTCCCATTCGGTAACGACGCGATGAACGCGGTAGGGCGCCAAGAAGCCGTCCTCGATGCCCTGCCTGAGACTGTACTGGTAGATCGGATCGCCGAAGTAGCCATAGGTGTCGACGCTGCCTTCGTATCGCGGCGTGGCTGTCAGCCCGAGATGCACGGCGGGCGCGAAATAGTTCAGGATGTCGCGCCAGGAGCTGTCGGCGCGGGCGCTGCCGCGATGGCATTCATCGACGATGACCAGATCGAAGAATTCGCGCGGGAACTGCCGGAACAGCCCGTCGCGCCGCTCGTCCTCGGCAAGCGCCTGATAGATGCCGAAGTACATCTCGCGACCAAGAGAGACAGGGCCGTCGCCGATCTTGTGAATAGCGTCCTTGAGCGGCGCGAAGTCCCCCGTCATCGGTCCATCGACGAGGAAATTGCGGTCAGCGAGGAACAGGATCTTGGGACGGCGGTGCTCGCCTTTCCGGTTCCAGCGCGACGTCCAGAGCTTCCAGCAGATCTGGAATGCGGTCGTAGTCTTGCCGGTCCCCGTCGCCATTGTCAGCAGGAGGCGGTCGCGGCCGGTCAGGATGGCCTCGACGGCGCGATTGATCGCGATCGACTGGTAGTACCGAGGCGGCTTGTTGAGCGTGAGGTTGTAGGGCGTCAAGGCCCGTTCCTGAGCCTCCGGCGTTACAAGCCCAACGGCCTGACAGTGGCGACGCCACAGCGCGTCCGGGGCAGGAAAGTCGGTCAGCCGCGTTTCAATGCCAGTCGTGTAGTCAAACTCGATGATCTCGTGCCCGTTGGTGGCGTAGGCGAACCGGAGGCCGAGCAGCTCGGCGTAGTCCTTGGCCTGCTGCAATCCCTCAGCGGCGGGCTTGTCGTCGGCCTTGGCTTCGACGACTGCGATCGCAGTGTCGCGCCTGAAGCTTAGGAGGTAGTCCGCCTTCCTCGGCGCCTTGCGCTTGTAGCGGCTGCCCACCGGGATGATCCGTCCGTCCGTAATCGGGTGCTGCTCGCGCAGGACATGCGGATCCGTGTCCCAGCCGGCGGTCACCAGCTTGGGCGTGATCAATCTGCGGCACGTGTCAGCTTCGTTGGCCATCCCCATCCTGCCGAGCCGAGGTCCCCTGAGGCTCTTCCACGTGCATACCCGAACCCGGACCGGAGGGCGAGATTTGTGTGCGGCCTATCACCAGGGCGGCGGGCCACCGGTACCGGGGGGAAAGAGGATGCGAATGCCCCGCTTCTTCGTAAAGGGAATATGAGGTCCTTATCGGCTACGGTTCCGAAAACCCTACAAGCCGATCAGCGACCTCTGCCATGAAGAACCAACCGCCCTCGAAGAATCGACCCCGCGCCCGGAAGCCCCGGACCGAGCTTCGCCCCCTGGAATTCGATACACCGCGCGCGCTTCGGGGCGGCCATCCCATGGCGGCGTGGATGAACGGCGGACCGGGACCTCTGCTGCGCAAGCTGGCCGTTGAGGGTGCCGGCGGCGAGGTAACCCTCACTCCCGATGAGCTTGCCCGGCTGGTCGATGAGTTTCGCGACGACCCGCTGCCTGAGAACCTGCGGATCGCCGTCACCCAGCAACTTCGCGGAAAACGCGTTCGCCGCCAGGGGGCGCCCAAGAAGCGCCAGGCGTCTCGTGATCAGGTCGAGCTCATCATGCTGCCGGGCGCCTACGCCGAAGCCTTGAAGGACGCCGAAATCGAACGGGCCCAGCTCCGAGAGCGCGGCCTGAAGCGAGGTCGCTACGACGATGCGCGCAAGCTTCCGACTGCAAGCTCGATCGCATGTGCCTACATCCGGAAACGGCTTCCAACGCTGAAGCAACAGTCGGACCGCAGCATCCTGAACCTTGTCAGCAAGATCAGGCATCAACTCGCCGACGAGAATGACGACGGCTCCGCCCCTCCCGCTGCGGGCGGTGATTGACCCTCAAGGCGCATCACGAACCTTCCCAGAATCCATTTCCCATTCAAATGAAAGGAGCGTCGGGGGACCACTCCCAGGTCGCCGGTTGGACTCAATTCAAGGAGGTTCAACCGATGTCCAAGCCCCCGCTCGTTATCGAGCAACTCCCCCTATCGGCCTTGCGGCCCTATGCCCGCAACGCCCGCACCCACAGCCCGAAGCAGATCGCGCAGATTGCCGCCAGCATCCGCGAGTTCGGCTTCAACAACCCCGTCCTGATCGACCGCCACGCCGAGATCATCGCCGGTCATGGCCGCGTCGAGGCCGCCAGGAAACTTGGCCTCGACACCGTGCCCTGCGTGCGGCTCGAGCACCTGACCGAGGCGCAAAAGCGCGCCTACATCCTCGCCGACAACCGCCTTGCCGAGAAGGCCGGCTGGGACCGCGAGATCCTGGCCATCGAGCTGCAGCACCTGACCACGATCGATGTCGACTTCGACGTGACGCTGACCGGCATCGAGATGGGCGAGGTCGACCTGCTGCTCGGCGCCGGCCAGGATACCGAGGCCAAGGCCGACCCTGCCGACGCCGTGCCCGAGATCGCAATGGGCATCGCGGTCACCCGCCCGGGCGACATCTGGCAGATCGGCCGTCACCGCCTGATCTGCGGCGACGCTCTCGCGCCCGAGACCTATGCCCAGCTGCTGGCCGGCGAGCGGGCGCAGATGGTCTTCACCGACCCGCCTTACAACGTGAAGATCGACGGCCACGTCTCGGGCCTCGGCGCCGCCAGGCACCGCGAGTTCGCCTTCGCGTCCGGCGAAATGAGCGAGGACGAGTTCACGCGTTTCCTCGCGCGCGTGTTCGCCAACCTCGCCGGCCACGCGATCGACGGCGCGATCCACTTCGTCTGCATGGACTGGCGGCACCAGGGCGAGGTGCTCGCCGCCGCCCGCGGCACCTACGCCGAGATGAAGAACCTCTGCGTCTGGGCGAAATCGAACGGCGGCATGGGCTCGCTGTACCGCTCGCAGCATGAACTAGTGTTCGTTTTCAAGTCCGGCCGCGCGCCGCACATCAACAATGTCGAGCTCGGCAAGCACGGTCGCTACCGAACCAATGTCTGGCAGTATGCCGGCGCCAACGCGTTCAGCGCCACGCGCGACGACGACCTCGCCATGCACCCGACCGTGAAGCCGGTCGCGCTGGTCGCCGACGCCATCCTCGACTGCTCGAAGCGCAAGGGGCTCATCCTCGACGCCTTCGGCGGCTCCGGCACGACACTGGTCGCCGCCGAGCGCACCGGCCGCCGCGGCGCCGCGATCGAGATCGATCCTGCCTACTGCGACGTGATCGTCCGCCGCATGGTCAAGGTCTGCGGCCTCGCTGCCGGGCTCGAGGCGACCGGCCAATCGTTTGACGAGGTCGCCGCCCTGCGGCTTGCCGCGGCTCCTGCCGAGGAGACCGTCTGATGCGCGACGACGATGACAAGCCCGAAGGCAACTACGAGGTCGGCTACGGCCGGCCTCCGAAGCACACGCAGTTCAAGCCCGGCCAGAGCGGCAACGCAAAGGGTCGACCGCGGAAGTCGAAGGACCTGGCAAGACTGATCGACGCCGAACTTGATGCGGTGATCCCCACGATGGAAAGCGGTCGCCGGAAGCACATCTCGAAACGCGAGGCTCTCGTAAAGCAGTTGGTCAACCTTGCCATCAAGGGCAACGCAAAGCCGCTGCAGCTGGTCCTCGCGCATCTCGAGAAGCATCGCGAGGTCGAGCCGTTCGCGCCAACCGATACCGATGCCACGCTGCTCGCGGCCCTCTTCAGCTCAGACACCAAGGACGATGATGATGGCAACCGCTGAACAGATCGCCGCGCTCTACCGGCAGCACTTTCCGGCATTCCT
>CALMPK010000179.1 GCA_937873575.1 uncultured Hyphomicrobiaceae bacterium | reverse complement strand
TTGCTCGGCGACGTAGTGCGCCGTCGACTGCCCCTCGACGGTGGCATTGAGGGCGAGCAGCACCTCCTTCACGTCCGGCGCGGCGGCACGCTCGACGAGACGCGCGATGTTGAGGCGGTCCGGGCCGATACCGTCGAGCGGCGAGAGATGCCCGCCGAGAACGTGGTAGCTGGCGTTGACGACGCCGGCCCTTTCCAGTGCCCACAGATCGCCGACCTCCTCGACGACGACGATCATCGACCGATCGCGGCGCGGGTCCTGGCAGAGACTGCAGGGCGAAAGCGTATCGACATTGCCGCAATCGGGGCAGACGACGATCTTGCGAACTGCCTCGCCCAGCGCATCGGCGAGCGGCATCAGCAGCTCCGTCCGGCGCTTGATGAGCGCCAGCGCCGCCTTGCGCGCAGAGCGCGGACCAAGTCCCGGCAGCCGCGCCAGCAACTGCACCATGCGCTCGATCTCGGGCCCTGCGATTTTCTTCGACATGTGCTTGCTCGCTTCGCTCGCGGTACGGCGCGCTTGTGCCGGGCGGCGGTCGCAGCTTGCGCCGCTTCGCGCCGGTAGCCTCGCGTCACGGACCGGCGTCTACCCGCCAGCCTGCCACTTCGAAACCGCGTCAACCGGCCAAACCAGCATCAGCACGTTGAGTGTGAGGTTGTCGCGGATCGCCCAGAGCATGAACGCTTCGAATCCGAGCGCGAGCAGAACGCTGCCCGCGACAGGCAAAACCCGGGCGAGAAGGAAGCCCGCGACCATCGCCACATTGTCCATCACCGAGTTGACGATGCTGTCGCCGAAGTAGTCGAGCGAGATGGTCGCGGTGCGGTAGCGGTTGATGATCATGTCGGTATTCTCGATCACCTCCCAGCCGGCCTCGATGGCGACGGCAGCGGCAAGTCGCGCCGCCCACGAAGCGCGCGGCAGCAGCAGCGTCAGCACGGCATAGAAGATGATCCCGTGCAGGACATGGCTGAACGTGTACCAGTCCGTCAGGTGCTGCGAGTTCTCAGAGCTCTGCACCACGCCGTGCCAGAGCTTGACGGTGCCGCACTTGCAGATGGCGAGGCGCCCCATCAGGTGCAGCACCAGCGCCTGGAGCGCGATCAGTCCCGCGGCGAGCGCCAGGAAGGGGCGCGGACCCGTTGTCCACCATGAACCGGCGGCAGCGGTTCGCGAACCAGCAGGCGCGACGGCAAGCGCAATATCCGCGGCGGACCCCTGTTCCAGCGGAAGGGTATTTTGCTTTCTGCGTTGGCCGGGTCTGCGGCGTCCGCCACCGTACTTGCGCATGAAATTCCCCCAGGCGAAGAAGCGACGCCGCGGACTGTTTCTCAGAACAGCTTCATGCCCGGCGGCAGCGGCAGACCGCCCGTCACCGACTGCATCCGCTCCTGAACCGCCGCTTCCACCTTGCCCTTGGCATCCTGCATGGCGGCGACGATGAGATCCTCGACGATCTCGACTTCCTCGGGCTTCAACAGGCCCGGGTCGATGCGCACGCGCTTCAGATCACCCTTGCCGGTAAGCGTGACCGCGACGAGCCCGCCCCCCGAGCTGCCGGCGATCTCGAGCGCCTCGAGTTCCTCCTGCACCTTCTGCATGCGCGCCTGCATGTCGCGCACCTGCTTCATCATGCCCATCAGGTCTTTCATCGGCGTCTCTCTCATCAATGTCCGGCGAAGTCGCGAACCGGGTTACAGCGCAAGCCCGATTTGCGCAACCGCCCGCAATGTTGCCCACAGCCAAGGCGAGGCCCGGGACCACTCAACCGGCGGCGCTCTCGTCGGTCTTGCCGGGTTGAGCGCGCGCGACGTTGCGAACGTCCTCGATCCGTGCGTCCGGGAACGCATCGAGCACGGCTTTCACCGCAGGATGCGACTTGAGCGCCTCGATTTCGGCGGCGACGCGCTGGCGCCTGGTTTCGCCGAAGGGCTGCTCGCCCATCGTCTTCGACAACACGACGACCCAGCGCCGCCCGGTCCACGAGTTGAGCTTCTCGCGCAGCTCGTTCGGTACCTCGGGGGGCGCTGCCGGCAGCAGAAACAGGTCGATCGCACCCGAATCGTAATCGAAGCGGACGAGGCTGACGTGCTCCTCGACATGGAACTTGAGCCGCGCCTCGCGATGCTCGCCGAGCAGCGCGATGACCTCTTCGAAGCTCTTGGGATCGGCATACCCGCTTGCGACGCCGGCCGCGTATGTGGCCTCGTCGCCGCCGTAGAACTCCGTCTCGTCGTAAGCGGGAGGGACCTCGTCGAAGCGGTCGCTCGCGTCGTCGTCCGCATCGTCGTCACCCGCTGAAACGGAAGCCGGGGAGCGGGCCGCGGGCTCGCGCCGTCCACCCGTTGCGCCACTCCCGGTAGGCGCTGCGAGCGAAGCGCGCGCGCCCTCCTCCGCGGTGCGGGCCGGCGGCGCGGCGCGGCGCGGATTGCCGTCGAGACCGCCGCCCAGCGCCTTGATGATCTCGTCGGGGCTCGGCAGGTCGGACGTATAGCAAATGCGGATCAGCACCATTTCCGCTGCTGCCGAGGAATTGGGGGCACGGCCGACCTCGTCCAGCCCCTTGAGCAGCATCTGCCAGGCGCGCGCGAGCAGCGCCATCGACAGGCTTTCGGCGATGCGCGCGGCGCGGCGGCGCTCCTCGGCCGAAAGCCCCTCGGATGCCGCGTCGGCGCCGATCGCCTTGATGCGCGTCGAGATATGCACGGCCTCGGCGAGATCCCCCATCAGTTGGAGGGGATCGGCACCGTCGCGCAGGAGACCCGAAAACAAAGAGAGCGCCGGACCGGCCTTGCCCGAGAACAGCGCTTCGAGCAGATCGAAAACGCGGCCGCGGTCCGCGAGGCCGAGCATGGCGCGGACGGACAGTTCCGTCACGGCGCCCTGGCCCATCGCGATCGCCTGATCGAGGATCGAGAGCCCATCGCGCACCGATCCGCCGGCGGCGCGCGCGATGAGCGCCAGCGCCTCGGGTTCGGCCTCGGCGGATTCCTTGGCGACGATGCGCGTGAAGTGGGCGACGAGCTCGGGAACGTCGACGCGGCGCAGGTCGAACCGCTGGCAGCGCGACAGCACGGTGACGGGAACCTTGCGGATCTCGGTCGTCGCGAAGATGAACTTCACATGCTCCGGCGGCTCCTCCAGCGTCTTCAGGAGCGCGTTGAACGCGCCCTTCGACAGCATGTGAACCTCGTCGATGATGAACACCTTGTAGCGCGCCGACATCGGCTTGTAGCGCGCGCTTTCGATGATCTCGCGGATGTTGTCGACGCCGGTATTCGACGCCGCGTCCATCTCGATCACGTCGGGGTGCCGGCTCTCCATGATCTCGGCGCAGTGCACGCCGAGCGTCGGCATGTCGGTGGTCGGGCCGCCCGGCTCATAGTTGAGCGCACGCGCGAGAATACGCGCCGTCGTCGTCTTGCCGACGCCGCGCACGCCGGTCAGCATGTAGCCCTGGGCGATGCGTCCCGACGCGAACGCATTCTCGAGCGTCGTCACCATCGCCTGCTGGCCGATGAGATCGGGAAATGCCGCCGGGCGGTATTTGCGGGCGAGGACGACGTAGGGCTTCTTGGCGCCCATCTCCTCGTCCCCGAAGAAGCTATCGGTCATGGCGGCGGACTATAGCCGCGGGAGGGGGCCGGGAGAAGGGCGAAGGAAGCGCGGTGGCGGGGGCTCAAGGTGGCGCCGTTTTAGATGGTGCGCGGAAGCCAGGACGAGCGCGAAGCCAATTGCGCACTGTCGCACGGACTCCCCCCGAGCGAGGATCGCTTATGACCCGGAGCGGACAATCTATCAGGACGCGCGGACGTCAAAACCAATGAACCGCAGCGCCTTCGCTATTCGTCCATTCACAGGCGGACAGATATCTGGCTGAACTGTCCCCATAAGCTCGAGACAGCAGAAAATGCCGAAGAGACGCAGTTTATATCGGGGATCGTACAGAGTGTCATGAAGACGATTGACGAAGTCGCCTGCTCCGTAGATCAAATGCGACAAAGTCGAACAAACACGACCAACGTCGTCGTTGTTTTCCTTCCAAAATTCTATTGGAAGCTGCTCTTGGCCACCCTTAACAAATCTCAACTGCTCGGTGAAGGCGTGCAACGCAAGCAAGCCTTGAGTCAGCTGTTCTTTGTTTGCGCCGGCCAGTCGATTCTTGTCGCCAAAACTCTCTTCCACAACTGAGAGCCATGTCTCAAAACTTTTAGGCACGCGGCTATTGTCAGCGCCGAGCCATTCGATACCTAGTGTCTTGAGCCTTTCGCTTCTAGCGGCGCGCTCTGCGAGCAGCGGAGCGCTTTGCCATTCATCGCCGGGCGCCTTTTCCAGTCGAACCCAATTCAGAAAACGATTAGTTTCATCGTAAGGACCCATCGATTTGAGCTCGGGGCGTCGGTAGTCATCCCCTAGGAATTCGTTCACCTCAAGAAAGGATGGACGGTATTGCTCGTAGATGCGACGCTGCAAATCGTCCAAAAACACGCGCTTCTTGGATTTCCTGGTGCTACTGACGCTAATGTTGATAGGCTCGACTACGCCGAGCGCTTGGACTATTTCAGCATCAGGATTGAAGTCCTGCCTTTTTATGTTTCCAATCGTTGCTGAAAACCGCCGCGCTACATCATCGGTCAAAACAGCAGCAGAATCCCATAGCTCGGCAAAAAGCGTACGCAATTCGTCAATTTTTTCGCCGTCTTTCTCTGGATCAAAGACACATACTGCCTCTCGGTTTGAAAGCAAACCACCATCCGTCAGGTTGGCTGAACCGAGAAGGCCACCTTTATCGGACAAATATATCTTGGCATGAAATCTATTGGTAAAATATCGGACTGATATCTGAGACTCTGCGAGGACGGCTCCAACCGCGGCGGGGCTGGTTGCCGGGTTGAGGCCGATAATTAAATCGACGTGCTTACCCGTCCGAGCAGCCGCAACGATGCCGGAGTGTTCGGTGAAATAAGGTGCGGCAAGAAAAAGGGTGCTAGCCTGAGCTAGTAAGTTATCAAACGGATTTTTGACGTAATCCCCGGAAGGGCCATTAGAGAAGATCAATGGCATTTGTGCTCGCTCGCGAGGGGCAGGTCGCAGGACAGTTGCATACGTACTACGCCGTGCTCTTCTTTGCACGCCCCGAAGTCGCGCTACCAACGACCAAATGTCAGCATTTGTGCAGGTTCTCGGACGCCGGCATGAACATGTTTCCGCGAGCGCTGGCCGGCGT
>CALMPK010000178.1 GCA_937873575.1 uncultured Hyphomicrobiaceae bacterium | reverse complement strand
TGGAAGGGCCATCGCTCAACGGATAAAAGGTACGCCGGGGATAACAGGCTGATGATTCCCAAGAGTCCATATCGACGGAATCGTTTGGCACCTCGATGTCGGCTCATCTCATCCTGGGGCTGGAGCAGGTCCCAAGGGTATGGCTGTTCGCCATTTAAAGAGGTACGTGAGCTGGGTTCAGAACGTCGCGAGACAGTTCGGTCCCTATCTGCCGTAGGTGTCGGAGAATTGAGAGGATCTGTCCCTAGTACGAGAGGACCGGGATGGACGCACCTCTGGTGGACCTGTTGTCGCGCCAGCGGCACAGCAGGGTAGCTATGTGCGGACGGGATAACCGCTGAAGGCATCTAAGCGGGAAACCCACCTCGAAACTAGTTCTCCCTCGAGAGTCGTGGAAGACCACCACGTTGATAGGCCGGGTGTGGAAGTGCAGCAATGCATGCAGCTTACCGGTACTAATAGCTCGATAGGCTTGAACGCTCTCATTTAGCAATGCTCATCGAATGCTTCCCTTGTTCGCGCTCTACAGCGCGCGGGTGAATGAAGCACGCGACATCTCCAAAGGGTGTCGTCGATGGGCGTAGGAACACGGAAAGACCAACCAGAAGTCTCACACGTCTCCGCCGACCTGGTGATTATGGCGGGGTGGCTGCACCCGATCCCATTCCGAACTCGGCCGTGAAACGCCCCAGCGCCGATGGTACTTCGTCTCAAGACGCGGGAGAGTAGGTCGTCGCCAGGTCTGCCGAGCCGTGTGAGCTCTGGAAACAAAGAAGTCATAGCCCTCTACATGAATTGGAACGCCGAAGGCCGCCCTTAACCGGGGCGGTCTTTTTGCGTTTGGCATTCCGCATTGCTCCCGTTTGAGCTGTGCCCGGCCCCTCGTGGGAATTGCCCCTCCTCGCGCGGGGAGTGCACATCGGGATCACCGGGCGAGGCCTCGTATCCCGTAATCACCGCGACAGCCAATTCGCGATTGACTTGCACTCGCCGTGGCGAGCGCCCCCCAATAAAAAGACGCAGGGAGGTTGGTCGACTGGATAACTCGGTGCTGGCTTCCGGCTTCACCAATGCGCGATCAATCCGATGGCGAGCGCGATGCGCCGGAGCTAACCTCTGACGAGATGCTTGTTGCCGCGGAAGCAAGCGCAAGGGCAACTTTGAGCGGCGCCGAATGCTCGAATGGCGCCAGCCGGATGAGCGGCAAAACGACGCCGAGGATCTCCGCCGAGTGGTGTTCCGGCATTCGCGGTACGGATTTGGGCGCGACGAGCTCGACCACCAGCACCGCTCTGGCCGATGCGACCGCAGGAAAATCGACAATCCCGATGCCGCGCACCTCGAGCTTGCCCGCGATCGTGGCCGGCGGGCGTGCGAAAATCCCCTCCCCCTCGCGGCGCAAGCGCACCTGGTCATCGGCGACGAGACGAAAGCTGGCGTCTGCGGCGGAATTTCTCTCTCCGTTGGCGGGGAAAATCGGCAGTCCGCTGGTCGGGCCGAGCGCCAGAATTCGCAGAGCGAGGTCGGATTTGCCCGAGCCGCTTTCTCCCCGCAGGAGCACGCAGGCTCCGCCACGCGCAACGGCGGTGGCGTGAATCAGGGCTTCGACCTCGTCGGCCAAGTCAGCGCGCTCTCAGGCTCTTGGTTCTAGGCGTATTGTTCATCGGCAAACGCACGATCAAACGTGCGCCGATCCGACCGGACTTCTGATTGCCCGGTTCTTTGTAGCGGTTCTCGGCCACCACGGAGCCGCCGTGAGCGGCGATGATCTCACGCGAGATATTGAGACCGAGCCCGGAGTTGTTGCCGCGGCTGGAGTGGGCCGTCGGACGGTAGGTATAAAAGCGCTCGAAGATCGTCTCGAGCTTGTCTTCGTCGATGCCGGGGCCGTCGTCGGTAACCGTCAGCACCACATCGTCGCGTTCGCGGCGCAGCGCGAGGGCTACAGCGCCCCCCTTCGGCGAGAACGATAGCGCGTTGTCGATCAAGTTTGTCAGCACCTGTGCGAGACGGCCCTCATTGCCCTGGATCGTGTAGGCGCTCGGGTGAGCCTCGCGCGGCAAGTCCAGCACCAATCGGATCGAACGATCCTCGGCCTTGTCGGCGAAGATGGCCGAGACGTTTTCGATGAGGGCCAGCATCGGCACCGGTTCGAGCTCCTGTCGAGCGAGCTCGGCATCGAGGCGAGAGGCGCTGGAAACGTCGGTAATCAGGCGGTTGAGCCGCTGCAACTCGATCTGGATCTGTTCGACGAGCTGATTTCGCTGCGTATCGTTGCGCGCGTAGGCGAGGGCCTCCGCCGTCGAGCGCGCGGCGGTCAGTGGATTCTTGAGCTCGTGCGCGACGTCTGCGGCGAACTTTTCGCTGGCTTCGATGCGACGGTAGAGCGCGCCCGTCATCTTCACGAAGGCCTGCGCCATCTGGCCCACTTCGTCGCGGCGATCCTCGAGATCGGGCAGGTTATGGCGAGCGTTGATGTTGTTCGAAACGATCTCCGCCGTGTCGGATAGGCGGCGCATGGGGCCGGCGACGGTGCGCGCGAGCAAGAGTGAGGTCGAGATGGTCGCCAGCAGCGCGATCATCGCCAGCGTGAGAATGGCATTGCGTTCCTCTCCCAGGATCTCGTCGATCTCGCCGGGCCGGGTCGAAAGCAGCAGAACGCCGTGAACAGCCTTCATGCGCTGGATCGGAACCGCCATCGAAACGATCTGCTCACCCTTGTTGTTGAGCAGAAGCATCGGCGTCGTGGTGCCGGAGGCGATCGCCATGCGCACCTCCGGGTAAGCGGTGCCCGGTCCCGTGCCGATCTCGCGGTAGACGGGGAGTTCCTTGTCGATCAGCCAGTGGGTGAGGCGGGTCCAAAAGTTCTTCGTTTTGATGTGTCCGCGACCGTCCGGCGTGATCGTATCGCGAAGGATGGTTCCGCGCGTCAGCAGCGATGCCGTGTCGACGATCAACGTACCGTCGCGTGCATAGATGCGCGCGCGCGTGTCGGTTGGCTGGATCAGGCGCCGGAGAATGGGCGTGACGCGCTCGGGGCGGATCGAAAGCTCGAGCGCGGCGAAGCCGTCGTCGCGGAACGGGATACGGCTGGTCGCCGTCTCGGGAAGCTTATCGGGATCGAGCGTCAGACGCTCCGTCTCCACCGTCGCGTTGGCGGCGATAGCCGCGGCGATGATCTCGCCCTGGACGCGCAGGGATTCACGTTTGGCGTCGATGAGCCAGCCTCGGTGCTGGCCGAGATAGAGAATACCACCGAGCAGGATCGCGAGACCGACGAGGTTGGATACGAGAATGCGCCGCCAGAGCGAGGCCGAGACGAGCCGCACCAGGGGTTGGCGCCACCACCAGGCCGTGATGGCGCGCCAGACCGCGATCCATGTTTCCCGCGAGGCGAGGCGCCGAGGCAGGTCACCCAGCACGCCACCGCCCGCAGGCGCCGGCTTGGCGCGCTCCGTGGCGGATGAATGCTCGGCCCCGATGCACAAGGTACTCCTCGCCCCCGTCGGCCCCCGGGGTTCTGCTCCTCTCCCGCCGGGCCGGGCCGCTTTCGGCCTGGCCCCCGCCAGTCTACCAGCTTTGCGCCGGATCGTGCCGGCCGGCGAGTAGGCCGGCGGTGACGACGGGGGCACCGGAGGCACCGGAGGCACCGGAGGCACCGGGAGGAGCTCTCACTCCGCCGGATGATTCCGGCAACCGTGGGGTGAACCCGACAGGATGGCGTGGTAAGGCGTGAGGTGCGCCGGGCGAGCCACAGTCGCACGCCCAACGGTGGTTCCCGGGCCGATGTTCCCGGGCTTCCCTCAGCGCGACCAGAGGCGCGCCGACGCTCAGGCTTCCTTGAACCGGTAGCCGACGCCGTAGAGCGTCTCGATCACGTCGAAGTCGTCGTCGACAACCTTGAACTTCTTACGCAGCCGCTTGATGTGGCTGTCGATCGTGCGGTCGTCCACGTAAACCTGATCGTCGTAGGCGGCATCCATCAGGGCGTCGCGGGTTTTCACGACACCGGGGCGCTGGGCAAGCGCCTGCAGGATCAGGAATTCCGTGACCGTGAGCGTGACGGCCTTGTTGTCCCAGTGGCAGGTGTGGCGCTCCGGATCGAGCTTCAGCTTGCCGCGCTCGAGAACCCGCGCCGCCTCGATCACGACCGGCGCTCCCTCCTTCGAGGCGCTGCGGCGCAGGATCGCGCGCACGCGCTCGACGACGAGGCGCTGCGAAAAGGGCTTGGCGATGTAGTCGTCGGCGCCCATCTTGAGGCCGAACAGCTCGTCGATTTCCTCGTCCTTCGAGGTGAGGAAAATGACCGGCATGTCCGATTGCTGACGGATGCGGCGCAGCAGCTCCATGCCGTCCATGCGCGGCATCTTGATGTCGAAGATGCCGAGATCGGCCGGTTCCTCAGTCAGCGCCTCAAGCGCCTGTACGCCGTCGGAATAGGTGCGGACCTTGTAACCTTCCGCCTCGAGCGCCATTCCGAGCGAGGTCAGAATGTTCCGCTCGTCGTCGACCAGCGCGATCGTGCTTTTCTCTCTCATCGGTGCCTCTCAGCCCTGCCGCGATCCCCAAGGGGGCCCCATTCCGGCCCGGCTTATGGTGGGTTCGTGAAGCGAATGTGGCGGGCGCGACCTTCGTGCAGATTACCTGAACCGGGCTTGAATAGGCGACAGGCGCCGTTGGAGCAAGCCGCAATGAGGTCGGCGGAAGCGAGAAGGGAGCGTAAATCGGCGCGGGAAGGGCTCCTTCTACGCCGGACGGCTTAATTTTAGGCAGCTTCCGGAGCGTTGGACTCGGTCGGATGGCTCGGCTGGCGAGCGGGGAGGCGCCGCGGTCATCAAGTGAGGGGGGGCGATACATGCCGGGGAGGGAGAACCGTGCACCTTCTAAAACGTTCGTCTAACAACCGATTGCACTCTTGCCATGCGCACTAACCATGCCTGGAATGCAATCTGTTGATGCAGCAGAAATTCGACTTTCTACCACTTGTATGCGCGAACTTCGGGGCATACTGAACCGGCTTCGACTGCAGGCCGCCGGTCGGGTCCGGGGCGTTCATCGCCCTCCCGTGGTGACTCTGTAGCGAACGTGCCGCGCCGCGCATGGCGCTCGGTCTCGAGTACTCGAGCAGAGACGGCAACGCCGCCCTCACGTGCATGCGGCGCCGCCTCGGGATCAGATCACTGTCGGGAGCAGTGCAATCACATGGCTATCCTACATTTTCCGCTGAACGCAGCAGCTAACATCCATCACAACGTGCTGGAGACCGCCCTCATCGAGGCGGCCGTTCGCAACGGAGAGGGCAAGCTCGCCTCCACCGGCGCTTTTGTCGCCGAGACCGGCCAGCACACTGGCCGCTCCCCCAACGACAAGTTCGTGGTCCGCGACACCGAGACGGATGGCGCGATCTGGTGGGACAACTCGAAGGCCATGACGGCCGAGCAGTTCGACAACCTGCTCGCCGACTTCGTCGCCTACGCCAAGGACAAGCAGCTTTACGTCCAGGACCTGTTCGCCGGCGCCGACGGCAAGCACCGCCTGTCGACCCGCGTGTTCACCGAGCTCGCCTGGCACTCGCTGTTCATTCGCCACATGCTGCGCCGCCCGAATGCGGCCGAGCTGGCCTCGTTCGCGCCCGAGTTCACGGTCGTCAACTTCCCGAGCTTCAAGGCCGACGCGAAGCGCCACGGCGCCCGCACCGAGACCATGATCGCGTGCGATTTCACGCGCCGCATCGTGCTGATCGCCGGCTCCTCGTACGCGGGTGAGACGAAGAAGAGCGTCTTCTCGTTCCTCAACTACATGCTGCCGACGAAGAACGTCATGCCGATGCACTGCTCGGCCAACGTCGCCAAGGACCTGGCGAATTCGGCGGTGTTCTTCGGCCTCTCGGGCACCGGCAAGACGACGCTCTCGGCCGACTCGAACCGCATCCTGCTCGGCGATGACGAGCATGGCTGGTCGGAGCAGGGCATCTTCAACTTCGAGGGTGGCTGCTACGCCAAGACGATCCGTCTGTCGGCCGAGGCCGAGCCGGAGATCTGGCAGGCGTCGAACCGTTTCGGCACCGTGCTCGAGAACGTCATTCTCGACGAGAAGTCCCGCAAGCCGGATTTCGACGACGGCCGCCTGACCGAGAACACGCGCTCGTGCTACCCGCTCGACTTCATCTCGAATGCTTCTGAAACCGGCACCGCCGGCCACCCGAAGAATATCGTGATGCTGACCGCCGACGCGTTCGGCGTGATGCCGCCGATCGCCAAGCTGACGCCGTCGCAGGCCATGTATCACTTCCTGTCGGGCTTCACGGCGAAGGTCGCCGGCACCGAGAAGGGCATGGGCAACGAGCCCCAGCCGACGTTCTCGACCTGCTTCGGCGCGCCGTTCATGCCGCGCCATCCTTCGGTCTACGGCAACCTGCTGCGCAAGCTCATCGCCGAGCACAAGGTCGACTGCTGGCTGGTCAACACCGGCTGGACGGGCGGCAAGTTCGGCTCCGGTTCGCGCATGCCGATCAAGGCGACGCGCGCCCTGCTCAACGCCGCTCTCTCGGGCGAGCTGAAGAACCAGCCGATGCGCACCGATCCGGTATTCGGCTTCCAGGTTCCGCTGGCGCTGCCGGGCGTCGACTCCAAGATCCTGAACCCGCGCGACACCTGGGCCGATCCCAAGGCCTATGACGCCATGGCGGCGACGCTGGTCGATATGTTCGCGAAGAACTTCACCAAGTTCGAGGCGCACGTCGACGCCGACGTTCGTGCCGCCGGCCCGGGCGTGCAGCGCGAGGCGGCCGAGTAAGTCGGCCCATTCACGACACGATAAGAAACCCCGGTGCTCTCGCAGCACCGGGGTTTTCCTTTCTGAGCAGTGATCCTTTTGAGGTCGGGGGCTCATTCGGTAGCAGCGCTTACGTACAAGGCGTTCGCAACCGCATTCGCGCGACACCGCGTTCGTGAGGCTCAGCCCTCGGAACGGAAGTCTTCGCGCTTGAGGATCGCGGCGAACGGCAGGCCAGCAGCGGCGAAAGCTTCCTCGGCGCCTTCCTGGCGGTCTAGCACGGTGACGACGCGGACGATCTCGGCCCCCTCGGCCTTCAGCGCTTCAGCGGCCTTGATTGCCGATCCGCCGGTGGTTGTGACGTCCTCGACGATGACGACACGCTTGCCGGCCATGGTCTCGCCGGCTGCGAGGCCCTCCACCAGCGACTTGGTACCGTGCTCCTTGGCCTGCTTGCGCACGAAGAACGCGCCGATCGGCCGTCCCTCGAGGGAACTGACGGCGGCGACCGCTGCGGCAAGCGGTACGGCCCCCATTTCGAGCCCGCCGATCAGATCCGCCTCGACGCCGTCGTCCGCAAGCCGGTCGAGGATCAGCGACGCGATCAGCCGGGCGCCGTCCGGATGCAGCATCGTCGGCTTCATGTTGAAATAGAACAAAGATTTTCGCCCAGATGCGAGGGTGATTTCGGTTCCGTAGCGATACGAGCGCTCACGGACAATCGCTATGAGGCGGGACCGGGCGTCGGGCAGCATGGTCATTTGAGGCGATCCTGATCGGGTTACGTCGCGCGGGGGCCGCAGGCATCGAACGCTGCGGAAGGGTTGTCAAGCGGGCAAGGGATGCTGGGCTCCAGCTCGCGCACGACTGTGCACCGATGCGGCGCTGTGGAGGCATTTCGGTAGCGCTGCAAACACGCTATATGGACTTCAAACCCCCTGATCCGCGAAAGGACCCCCGATGTTCAATCCCGAAGCGCCGCCGGAGTTTTCCGTCTCCCGCTGGCTGAACACCGAAGGCGAGCCGACTCTCAAGGAGTTGGCCGGCAAGGTGGTCGTGCTCGGAGCCTTCCAGCTTCACTGCCCCGGCTCGTCGCGGCACCTGCTGCCGCAGCTCGCCCGCCTCAACCAGCAGTTCGCCAGCGACGAAGTTGCGGTGATCGGCCTCAACACGGTGTTCGAGGAAGCCGACAAGCAGAAGGCGTCCGACGTCGAGGAGTTCATTGCAGCGAACCAGATCGGCTACCCGGTCGCGGTGGACAAGGTGAACGGCGGGCCGCTGCCTGCGACCTTGGAAGGCCACGGCGCTCAGCGCACGGCCACGCTCCCGCTCTCCCACCCGCCGGCCCGGCGCCCCCGCCCTTATGC
>CALMPK010000177.1 GCA_937873575.1 uncultured Hyphomicrobiaceae bacterium | reverse complement strand
CGGGTATCTTGCGCGCCTTGAGCGCGGCCACCATCGGCTGCACGAACGGATTGCGCTTGCGCACCAGAATGAGAACGTCGCCCGGCTCGATGGCTCGGTTCTCGGATGCGAGCCGCTCACCGCCGTGGAGCATGCGCTGGATGGATTCGGCGATGCGGTTGGCGAGACGGCGCACGGGACTCGTGCCGCCTTCTTCTTCGGCCGGCCGCCAGACGTCTATAGCATCGCCGCCGTCGTGCTTCTCCGTATCCCAGATCTCGACGAGCCCCGCCTCGCCGACGCGGCTCGCGATATGCACCACCCCGTCGGATGCCGCCGTCAGTCCCGGCGTGCGCGCGGAATTCTCGAACACCCTGTCCACGGCTTCGAGCACCGGCGCGACCGTGCGGAACGAGAGATGCAAGGGAATCCTGCGCCACGCGGCCCGCGCCGCCTTGGCCTGCGCCTCGAACGCGGCACCCATGCGCGCGAACTCCTCCGGCCGCGCGCCTTGGAAGCTGTAGATGGACTGCTTCTCGTCGCCCACCGCGAACAGCGTCGGCTGCATCTCGTGGTTGGAGCTGCCCGAGAAGAACTCGGCGGCAAGCGCCTCAATGATGCGCCACTGCTCCGGGCTCGTATCCTGGCTTTCGTCGACCAGGATGTGATCGAGGCCGCCATCCAGTTTGTAGAGCACCCATGGCGCGGCACCGCCCCTGGTCAGCAGGTTCGCCGCGTGGCGAATGAGATCGTCAAAATCGAGCGCAGCACGGCGCGCCTTCAGCTTGCCGTAACGATCGAGGACGCCATCGGCGATGCGGATGAGTGCGAGTGTGGCCGCGAGGGTATCGATCGCTATTCGCTCTGTCGCGAGCGCGGCGAAAAGGTCGCGTGCGGCGGAGAGCGCATCCGCCAGTCCTGGCTCCTTCTCGCGCACGGCCTTGGTGATGAAGCGGTCGGAACGCGGACTGCCGTCCTTCGTCAGAAAGGCCTCGCGCAGCGCGCCGATTCGCGTCGGGGCATCAGTGGCGGCCGCAGCGGCGGCCAGCTCTTCGCCAAGGCGCACGTCGGTCTTCGCCCCCCGCGCGAGAACATCCGCGGCTTGACGCGCGAACGCGGTGGACACGACCGCGGCAAGCTCCGCATCGATACTCTCGGCCGTCGCCGAAGACCTGATGCCGAGGGCCGTGCGGTAATGCGGCTCGATGCGCCGCACGGGATCTTTGTGACCTGCCTCCGCCGCGCTTTCCCCCGTGAAGCGCATGACGAATTCGAGCGCGTCGCGCTGCGAAAGGGCCTCGATCAGAATCTCGTCGAAGCCATCATCCGCCGCGTAGGTGACTGCGAGACGCAGCGCCGCACCGAGCGGCGACGAGGGCTCTCGCGTTGCCCGCGTCAGCGTCTCGTCGATCGCCTCGCGCAGCAGCGAGCGCGCCGTCGTATCGTCGAGAATGGTGAAGCCGGGTGGCACGCCGGCCTCGAGCGGAAAGCGCTGCAGCAGGCGCTCGGAGAAGGAATGGATGGTCTGCACCTTCAGGCCACCCGGCGTCTCGATGGCGCTGGCGAACAGCGTGCGCGCCCGCGCCGCTTCTTCCGCCGTGGCGTCCCGACCGAGAACTATGACCAGGCGCTCGGCCAACTTCTCGTCGGAATACGTTGCCCAGTACCCGAGTTCGCGGAAGACGCGCGTCGACATCTCCGCCGCCGCCGCCTTGGTATAGGTGAGGCAGAGGATGCGATCGGGCGCGGTGCCGGCCAGCAGCAGCCGCATCACGCGGCGGGTCAGCACGTGCGTCTTGCCGGTTCCGGCGTTGGCGCTGACCCATGCGGACGCCGCCGGATCGGAGGCGTCGGACTGTGCTTTCGTGGTTTTGGCCAGTTCGCGTCCGATGTCCTCGGCGCGTTGGCCCGGCTTGGAGATGGCCACTGTTACCCCCGTCCGCACGGTCCGACCGCGGGCTCCGGATGCCCATTCGAACTCGCCACGGGCGTCGCCCCAGGCCAGCTCGCAAGGGCGCTGGACAGGCCCGATTCAACTCACTATAAGGGCCGAACTTCGCCGCAGGCCAGACCTGCCGCGCGGTTACGCCCAGGTAGCTCAGTTGGTAGAGCATGCGACTGAAAATCGCAGTGTCGGTGGTTCAATTCCGCCCCTGGGCACCATCCGCTTTCGCGGCGTCTTCCCCCTCCCGATAGCCGTCCGACACAACCACCCCACCCGGCGCTTGGCCGGTCGACGGTTGGATAGCCACTTGGGGCGCGGTCGGTCGGGATGTATGCGCCTCACGCGTTCACTGAAACCATGGTTCGCAGCCTCGACGTGTGGCGTTCGGCGCTCGCGGCGCCTCTGGTCGATCGCGAGCGCGCCGATACCCGAGACGATGGCAGTCCATCGGCATCGAACAAAGGCCGGGCAGACGCCCTCGCCGTAGTCATTGCAGAGCCATATGCGAGCCTAGATTTGAGGCTTTCAGCACAAAATTTGTGCGATTGACGGCATGCCATTCAGGCCGCGCCCGCGCGGCGGAACGACTATTCCTTTTGTGCTCAATCTTGTGCACCTTGGTGCTCAGAATGCGCCCATGTGGCACGGCAATTGCCATCTCGTCCGCGAGTGATTAATCCACGCGAGGTGCTCGAACCGAGCGTCACCGGCCGCAACGCGGAGAACCCATGCTGCCCCCCTTGAGACCCAGCAACGTCCGCCCCGTCGACGCTTCCAAGATCGGCAGGTCGCAGGCGGCCACGCGCCGCGAGGCGAGCGAAGGCTTTGCCCTCACGGTCAAGCCGTCGCGCATCGACATCAAGGGCCGCACGGTGAAACTGCGCGGATCGCTCGCGATCCTCGACCGCGGCGAGGGGTGCTGAGCGCACCCGGCGCCATCCATCGCGGTCGCGCCAGCGCTCTCGGGAAACGTTCAGGACTTTCCCTGCTCGCGCGCCCGGCGCATGGCCGCCGCGAGAGCCGACTCGCCCTCTTGCCCGCCTTGTTTGGGTTTGCCCGTCATCGCCGAACGCGGCGCACCCTGCATGCCCGCCTGCGGTCGCGCCGTGTGCAGCGGGGCGCTTCCCCGTGGCGGCCGCGCGTCGCCCTGCTTTTCGATCGGTCCCGATCGCATGGTGAGCGCGACGCGCTTGCGCTCGAGATCGACATCCTTCACGCGGACCTTCACCACATCGCCCGCCTTCACCACCTCGCGGGGGTCCTTGACGAAGCGGTCGGCCAGCTCGGAGACGTGCACGAGCCCGTCCTGATGCACGCCGATATCGACGAACGCACCGAACGCGGTGACATTGGTGACGACGCCCTCGAGCAGCATGCCGGGCGTCAGATCCGACAGCTTCTCGACGCCCTCCTTGAACTCCGCCGTCTTGAACTCGGGGCGCGGGTCGCGGCCGGGCTTCTCGAGCTCGGCGAGAATGTCGGTTACGGTCGGAATGCCGAAGCGCTCGTCGGCGAAACTTCTGGCTGACAGCGTCTTCAGGAACATGCGGTCGCCGATCATCGACTTGATCGGCCGCTTTGTCGCTTCGGCAATGCGCTCCACCACCTCGTAGGCTTCGGGATGCACCGCGCTCGCATCCAGCGGATTCGCCCCGTTCATGATGCGCAGGAACCCGGCCGCCTGCTCGAACGCCTTCGGCCCGAGCCGCGCCACCTTCTTGATCTCCGAACGCTTCTTGAACGCGCCGTTCTCGTCGCGATAGAGCACGATGTTCTGCGCGATCGTCGCGTTGAGGCCGGCGACGCGGGCGAGCAGCGGCGCCGACGCCGTATTCACATCGACACCGACCGAGTTC
>CALMPK010000176.1 GCA_937873575.1 uncultured Hyphomicrobiaceae bacterium | reverse complement strand
CCATCGCGCCGGGCGATGTCGGCCGACTGCTGTCGGGCAAGACCGCCGAGGAAGCGAGCCGGGTGATGCCCGCGCTCTATTCGGTTTGCGGCACCGCGCAGTGCCATGCGGCGGTGGCGGCGCTCGAGGCAGCGTCGGGTATCGTCGCAAACCGCGAGACGGTGGCTGCTCGCCAGTGTCTCACCGAGATGGAAACTCTGCGCGAGAACGCCCTTCGCGTCGCGCTCGACTGGCCGAAGTACCTCGGTGAACTGCCAGCCCTTGCCGATGCGAGACCGTTGATGCGTGTGGTGCCCGAATTGAGCCGCGCGTTGTTCGGGGCGGAACGAGCGATGACTATCGGTACGGTCGCCACGCCGGATCGTTTGGCCGCGCTCGGCGTCGTCGCGGAGGCTGAGGCGTGCTTGCAGTCGCTGGTCTTCGGCGAGCCGCTCGAGGCATGGCGCAGGCGGCAAGGACAAGCAGACCTCGAAGACTGGAGCAAGGCCGCGCCCACGCCAGCGTCGCGTTTGCTCGCGAGGATCGCCGCGAATGGATGGGACGCGACAGGCGCCGTTGCCCTCATCGCGCTCGAGGACGAGTGTCCCTCGGATGTCGCGAATACGCTCGAAGGCAATGCCGCTTCGGACGGCGTCGCTCCAACGGCACCTGAGACGACCATGCTGTCACGCCATCGCGCCGACGCGCGCCTCGCCGCCGGGCGGCCCGGGCTCAAGCAACGGATATTGGCGCGGTTGATCGAGCTCTCGGAGTTGCCGGCTCGCATGCGGCGGCTCCTCGATGGACCATCAGAGACGCCGGTAACCCAATGTGGTGGCGGCTTCGCGCGGGTCATGGTCGCGGCGGCGCGCGGCGCGCTCATCCACGAGGTGGAGCTTCGCGAAGGGCGGATCGCGAGCTATCGCATCGTGCCGCCGACGCGCTGGAACTTTGCGCCGAACGGCGTCGCGAGCCGGGCGCTGGCGGGGCTCGCCGACCGCTACGGGGAGAACGCGCGGCAGGTCGCAGACCTCATTGTCGGCGCGATCGATCCTTGCGTCGGCTTCGATGTGAGGGTGGCCTGATGCACGAGATGGCCATCTGCGAGAGTATCCGTCGGACGCTCGAGGAGCAGGCGGCGGTTCATGCGTTCCAGCGCATCGGGCGCGTGTGCCTGGAGATCGGCCCGCTCTCGGGTGTCGAGATCGAGGCCCTGCGCTTCGGCTTCGATGTCGTGATGCGGGGATCGATCGCGGAGAGGGCGGTTCTCGACATCGTCGAGTGCCCCGCCGCGGCGTGGTGCATGCAGTGCGCCGAAACCGTGCCGATCGCGCGGCGCTTCGATGCGTGCCCGCGATGCGGATCGCATCAGTTGCAGGTGACGGCGGGCGAAGAGTTGCGGATCAAGGAGCTGGAGGTCGACTGATGTGCACGGTATGCGGTTGCGGCGAAGGCGAGGTTCGCATCGGTGGCAAGGCTCAAACGGGGCACGGGGAGGCTCACGAGCACGGCGTTGAGCACGGGCATGCGCATGGTCACGATCATCACCATCATGGCAGCGACGGTGACCATCATAGCTCCGCGCATCATCACGATCACGCTCACGAGGCGCATAGCGAGCTGCACCGTCGCGTGCACCATTATGGCCAAGGCCCGGCCGGCACCAGCGTTCCCGGCATGAGTCAAACGCGTCTCATCCAGATCGAAACCGACATCCTCGCCAAGAACAAGGCTTACGCGAATGCCAACCGCCAGCGGTTCGGGGCGCTCGGTATCGTCGCGCTGAACCTGTTGTCGAGCCCGGGCTCGGGCAAGACCACGCTGCTCGTCAAGACCATCGAAGTCATGAAAGCGACCCGTGACGTGGCCGTGATCGAGGGCGACCAGCAGACGGATGCCGATGCCGCGCGCATCCGAGCCACTGGCGCGCCAGCGATCCAGATCAACACGGGCAAGGGCTGTCACCTCGATGCGCATATGGTGGGGCACGCGCTCGACGCCCTCGCGCCGCCACGCGGTTCGGTGCTTTTCATCGAGAACGTCGGCAATCTCGTGTGTCCGGCGGCATTCGATCTCGGCGAGGCGCAGCGGGTCGTCATTCTCTCCGTGACGGAGGGTGAGGACAAACCGCTCAAGTATCCCGACATGTTCGCGGGGGCCGACCTCGTCGTCGTCAACAAGACCGACCTTCTTCCGCATCTCGATTTCGACGTCGAGCAGGCCATTGCCAACGTCGGCAAGGTGAATGCCGGGGTGAAGGTCCTGAAGGTGTCGGCGCGCTCAGGCGAAGGGCTCGCGGCCTTCGTCTCGTGGATCGAGGGCGCGCGGGCGATGCAACTCGCGGGTGTCGACATCGCCCATGCGGTCGCCGGGGAGTAGGTCCGATGTGTCTCGCACTTCCAGCTCGCGTCGTGGCGCTCGAGGATGGCGCCATGGCAACTGTCGCCCTCGAGGGCATCAAAAAGCGGATATCGATCGCGCTGCTCGACGATGTCGAAGTCGGTGACTACGTGCTCGTGCACGTCGGCTACGCGCTGCACAAGGTGAGTGAGGAGGAGGCGGCGCGCACGCTCGCGATGATGGCGGAAGCGGGCGTTCTCGAAAGCGAGATCGAGGAGATCGCGGAGGACGTGTCATGAAGTATGTCGACGAATATCGACGCAGCGATCTGTCGGGCAAGCTCGCCGCCGCCATCGCCCGCGAGGCGCAACCTGATCGCACATATCACGTCATGGAGTTTTGCGGCGGCCATACACACGCCATCTTCCGCTATGGCGTGCAGGACCTGATGCCGGCCAACGTGCGTTTCGTGCACGGCCCGGGATGCCCGGTCTGCGTGCTGCCCGTGCGGCGGCTCGACGACGCAGTGGAACTCGCCGAACGCCATGGCGTCATTCTCTGCTCCTACGGCGACATGATGCGCGTGCCGGGCACCAAGCAGCGCAGCCTGATCCGCGCAAAGGCCGATGGCGCGGATATTCGCATGGTCTACTCGACGCAGGACGCGCTGAGGATCGCGCGCGAGAACCCATCGCGCGAGGTCGTGTTCTTTGCCATCGGCTTCGAGACGACGACACCGCCGACGGCCGTCGCGATCCGGCAGGCCGCGGCCGAGGGCCTCACCAACTTCTCGGTGTTCTGCAACCACGTGCTGACGCCCGCCGCGATTCAGCACATCCTGCAATCGCCCGAGGTGCGCAATCTCGGCACCGTCCGCATCGACGGATTCCTTGGCCCGTCCCACGTCTCGTCGGTAATCGGGTCGGAGCCCTACCAGTTCTTCGCCGAGGAATTCCAGAAGCCCGTCGTCATCGCGGGGTTCGAGCCGCTCGACGTGCTGCAATCGACGCTCATGCTGATCCGCCAGGTGAACGAGGGGCGCCACGATGTCGAGAACGAGTATACCCGCGTCGTCACGCGGGACGGCAATGTGAAGGCGCAAGCGCTGGTCGCGGATGTCTTCGAGCTCAGGGCGTCGTTCGAGTGGCGCGGGCTCGGCACGGTTCCCTACAGCGCGCTCAAGATCCGCGAAGGATACGCGGCATTCGATGCCGAGCGGCGCTTCGCCATCAGCGAGAAGGCGTCGCGCGAGGTGAAGTCGTGCGAATGCCCGGCGATTCTCAGGGGCGTGAAGAAGCCGACCGATTGCAAACTGTTCGGTACCGTCTGCACACCAGATAACCCGATGGGTTCGTGCATGGTCTCGTCGGAAGGCGCGTGCGCGGCATACTGGACCTACGGCCGTTTCCGTTCCGTCGGCGGCGAGGTGCGGACGGTGGTGCCGGAGGTAGCAGTATGAACATGATGGAAACGACCGCGAAGGGACGCACCGCTGCTGTCGACATGACGCACGGTGGCGGCGGGCGGGCGATGGTCGATCTGATCCGCGATGTATTCCGACGCCATCTCTCCAACCCGATCCTGGATGCCGGTAATGACGGGGCGTTGATCGAGGTGCCCCGCGGCCGCCTCGTCATGTCGACGGACGGGCACGTCGTCTCGCCGCTGTTCTTTCCGGGCGGGGACATCGGTTGTCTCGCGGTGCACGGCACGCTCAACGACGTTGCGATGATGGGTGCGCGCCCGCTTTATCTGACGGCGGGCTTCATCATCGAGGAGGGGTTTGCTCTCGCGGATCTCGAAAGGATCGTCGCCTCGATGGCGCGCGCGGCGCGCGAGGCCGGAGTTGCGATCGTTACCGGCGACACGAAGGTGGTCGAGAAGGGCAAAGGCGACGGGGTTTTCATCACGACGACGGGTCTTGGCGTCGTTGCGGACGGGGTCGAGGTCGGTGGCGACCGCGCGCGCGCTGGTCAGGTGATCCTGCTGTCGGGGTCGATCGGCGACCACGGCATCGCCATTCTGTCGAAGCGGGAGAGCCTGGAGTTCGAGACCGAGATCGTTTCCGACACCGCGGCGCTGCATGGGCTCGTTGCTGACATGCTCGACGCGGCGCCGGGCCTGTCCGTGCTGCGCGATCCGACGCGCGGCGGGCTCGCCGCTACGCTCAACGAGATCGCGCACCAGTCGCACGTCGGCATGCGGCTCGAGGAGGCCGCTATTCCGCTCCGCGCCGATGTGAAGGCCGCGTGCGAGTTGCTTGGGCTCGACCCGCTCTACGTCGCCAACGAGGGCAAGCTGATCGCCATATGCGACGAGGACGACGCAGAACGCCTCCTCGCCGTCATGCGGGCGCATCCGCTCGGCGGCGAAGCTGCTCGCATCGGTGTCGTCACCGACGATGCGAACAACCTCGTGCAGATGCGCACGGGCTTCGGTGGCACGCGCCTCGTCGATTGGCTAGCCGGCGAGCAGTTGCCCCGAATTTGCTGAAGAGGTCGACCGCACCATGCGCGTCCTTCTGCTTTGTCACAGCTTCAACTCACTCAGCCAGCGGCTGCACGTGGAGCTGCGTGAGCGAGGCCACGACGTTTCGGTGGAGCTCGACATCAACGACGCCGTGACCGAGCAAGCGGTGCGCCTGTTCGCCCCCGATCTGATCGTGGCGCCGTTTCTGAAGCGCGCGATTTCCCAGTCCGTTTGGCGCGCGACGCGGTGCCTCGTCGTGCATCCAGGACCGCCGGGCGACCGCGGGCCGGCGGCGCTGGACTGGGCCATTCTCGAGGGTGCGGCAAAGTGGGGCGTCACCGTGCTCGAGGCGCGCGAGGAGATGGACGCGGGGCCGGTGTGGGCCTGGCGCTCGTTCCCGATGCGCGCGGCGACAAAGTCGAGCATCTATCGCAACGAAGTGACGGAGGCGGCCGTCGCGGCGGTGATGGAGGCGATCGGTGAGCTCGAGGCCGGCCGTTTCGAGCCGGAGCCGGCGGCGGCGAATTTCGTGCACGGATGGCGTGGCAGTGTCACGCGATCCGACCGCGCCATAGACTGGGCCCGTGACGACACGGCAACCGTGTTGCGTAAGATTGCCTCTGCCGATGGGACGCCGGGTGTACGCGATCACATGTTCGGCCGCGACGTGTTCCTCTACAACGCGAGCCCGGCCGCATTCGGCAACGAGGGTGCGCGGCCGGGCACGGCCATTGCGCGCTCGGCCACGGCCATCGCGCGCGCAACGTGCGATGGCGCGGTCTGGATCGGCCACGTGCGGCTGGCCGGTGTCGAGAACGCGGTGAAGCGGCCAGCGGCGGAAGTTCTTGCCAAAGCTTGCGACGACCTTCCCTGGCGTGATGGCCCGGGCGACATCGTCTACGCGGAGAGCGACGGCGTCGGCTATCTGCACTTCCCGTTTCACAACGGTGCGATGGGTGTGAGCGCATGCCGCCGCCTGCTTGCCGCCTTCGAGGCGGCGCTGGCGCGGCCGACGCGGGTGATCGTTCTCGCTGGCGGTGCAGAGTTCTGGTCGAACGGTCTCGATCTGACGGAGATCGAGGCCGCGTCCAGCGCCGCGGATGCCTCATGGGACAACATCAACGCCATCGACGACCTCGCTGAAGCCATCGTGCGTGCGACGAGCCACCTCGTCATCTCTTCGATTGCGGGCAATGCCGGCGCGGGCGGTGTCTTTCTCGCGCGGGCGGCGGACGAAGTCTGGATGCGCGCCGGCGCCATCCTCAATCCGCACTACAAGGACATGGGCAACCTCTACGGCTCCGAGCTTTGGACCTATCTGCT
>CALMPK010000175.1 GCA_937873575.1 uncultured Hyphomicrobiaceae bacterium | reverse complement strand
GGGCGGCAACGGCGCGCCGCGGCCTCCCGTCCTCGATGAAGTGGCCGCGGCTTCGATGTGTTCGCCCCACCCGGGCGCACTCGAATGCCCCCGGGGTATGGGCGACCATCTACCCTCCCCCGCAGGGATGCACGCAGGGATGAATGGCTTGCACCAACGCCCCTTCCCATGCCCGGCGAAAGCGTTTAACACTCGGCGGCCTCGGGCAGGGTGCCGGATATGGCACAAGACGTGGCCCGAGACATGGCCATGGCCGACCGCCCACGCGGTGCGGCATCGCCCTCGGACGCGGGTGTAGCTCAATGGTAGAGCAGCAGCCTTCCAAGCTGAATACGTGGGTTCGATTCCCATCACCCGCTCCAACTTTTCTCAGGCAATAGAGTCGGTTGCCGGCGCGGCGGGCTGAGCGTGGCGATCACCACCGTTTGGTCCGCCTGGGGCGGCTGGTTGTGGTGGCAGACGGACAATGCGCGTTGGTGCGGCGTCGGAAATAACCCAAACCGTCAGGAACTGAAACGTTCTCCCACTTTCCGCGGTTCATCGGAAGCTGACATATGCGCACCGCTATTAGGGCGCGTCATCTTCTTCTGCTCGATCATCGTCCGAAGGCTCCCCAATCGTCAAAGAGTCTCCCACCACCTGCTTTACGCGCTTGAGTATGAGTTCAGCACGGCTCCTGCAAAAATCGCGAATGCATCTATTTCAAGTTGACTTGGCCACTGCGTATTAGTCACATCGCCGGGAATGAGACAATCTTCAAGCCGACGCACGAGCTCATCCATCGTGCCATTTGACTTCGCAACGTCGCGCATTTCGATTAGATATTTATTCGGATAGGCCTCATTGAGGCGGAGGTTCGTTTCCTCAAGCACCGGGATGCGGTTCGCGATACTGTCTAGTTCGTCAAGCGGCAGACCGTGCCTCTTGTGCGCGGCCCGAGGGTAAATATGATGATCATGCAGCTTCGATTCTAGACCCAAAATCCGCGCAGTGACCAAATCTTGACGGATCGTGGTGGCCATAAGATTTTGCAAAGCCTTGTATCTCACATCATTTCGCCTTAACCGCACTATTCCATCAATGCTCAGAACAACTTCTTCGAACTCAGGAACTGTCCCGTCGCGGCGAAATTTCACGAGCGCCGAAAAATCCTGCCCAATCTTGTAGTTGGCGGCTTGACGCGCTCCGGCCTGAAGCGCTTTGCAGAAGTACCAACGCCTGAGTAGCGCCTCCTCCCCGTCAGGCGCCTTCGCTCTCTGCATCACTGCAAGGCCCTGATACCCTGCAATCGCCACGACAAGTCCGTGGTTGGGAAGCGTTTCTGGTCGCGCGCCTTGCGACTTCGCCCAACCGTAAGCATTAGCTAGCGCCGTGCTGGCAACGCCCCAATCTTGTTCAATAGCGCTCTTTGGAAGTGCCAGAAGGTCACTCCTTGCCGGTTCAGCGTATCGATTTTCACGGCCAGCTCGCATCAGCAGCAGGGCTTGGAGAACTCGTTCGCCGTCAACGTCAAAGTCTTTCAAGATCGAGTGCGTCTCGCGAGCTTCCAGCCATAAATTGCGGAGGTCTGGCTCTGGGAAAAATCTAGCGACCGCCAAGTCAAATGTTGTCAAGCGCGTGCCCGTGCTGTTGATCGTCTCGAAGACGCGACACACAGACTCGACGCCGGAATCTCGATCCAAAACAACGATCGGTATTTGGTAATTTCGTATGCTTTCGAATACACCCTTGATGAAAGCGGCCGCGTTTCGCGCAGACGTTCGATCATTTGCATACTCAGGAAAATCACCTGAGTCTTCCACGTATTCACTGACAAAGACGTCTGTTTTGCGTTGATCCAGAATAATGTCAGACCTCAGGAGTCGGCCATTGTCTTTCCGATCCGGATCACTCCTGCCACGCGCCCTCGTCACGACCCATGAAGTCTCTTCCTCCTTGAAGACGGCAAGCAGCTTCTTCAAGTCGAAATAGTAAGTCTTTCGCGGATGAGCATTCAGAAAGACACGAGCAATCGAGGTGGTTCGTTGCTGCCCATCAAGTATATAAAATACTTCCGTTGACTGTGGTTCTCCATTCGCTAGAAGATCGTCGGGCGGGTAGCCCTCGCGTATGACCGCCTCAATGCTACGAGAAGCGAGAGGCAAGTTGGGCTTTTTTGCCAAGAGGAGCAGAGAGCCGATCGGATAAGATCTTGAGAGCGAGTCGACCAGAAGCTTGACCTGCGACTCGCGCCAAGTAAACGACCTTTGAAATTGTGGAATCGTCAGGCTCTTCTCTTTCACGCGTCGAAGCATCTCGCCGAGACTGAAGCTTGTCGTTTGCATGGCATGTTCCAGTTTGCGAGCAAGATAACGTGCTTGCCCGAGTATTCGCGCTCGAGAACCTACGCCGACCGGATTTTTTGGGCAAAGGCCGGCGGCCGTTATCCACATGACGAACGAAGTCAGCCCGTCAAACTCGACCACGGAGCTTCACTCATCCTCAGGACCTTCGGACCCTCAGCCTCGTCGGTAACAGCATGGAAGCGGACGCGGGCGATTGGCGCCGTTGATGTTGATTTCGTCCCCGCTTGGCCTTCGCCTCTCGGATCACACGTCTGCTGTTGATGCTGTGGACGGCATCCACCCAGCCTGAGGCCTATAAGGTTCTCAGAGAAGA
>CALMPK010000174.1 GCA_937873575.1 uncultured Hyphomicrobiaceae bacterium | reverse complement strand
GCTTGCCGGCGCCCGAGCGACCGACGATGCCGACCTTCTCGCCCGGCACGATCCGCAGGCTCAGGTTGTCGATAACGCCGCTTCGCGGTCGCCCCGGCTCCGTTTCGCCAAGCTCCTTGCCATAGTTGAAGCAGATCTGATCGTAGACGATCTCACCTGCATCGACGGTGAGCGCGGCGGCGCCGGGCGCATCCACGACATCGCGATCGCGCGACAGCGCCTCGATGCCATCCTCGACCACACCGACGTTCTCGAAGAGGCCGGCCACCTCCCACATGATCCAATGCGCCATGCCTTGCATGCGGAGCACCAGGCCCATCACCAGCGCGATAGCGCCCGCGGTCACGGCTTCGATGGACCAGAGCCACAGCGCCAGCGCCGACACCGAGAACAGCAACGCGGCGTTGAGCGAGTTCAGCGTGAACGTCAACAGCGTGACGAGGCGCATCTGCCGATAGGCCGTGGTGAGAAAGGTCAGCATGCTTTCGCGCGCGTAGACATCCTCGCGCTCGGCGTGGGCGAACATCTTCACCGTCGCGATGTTCGTGTAGCTGTCGACGATGCGCCCCGTCATCACCGAGCGCGCATCCGCCTGCTCGCTCGAGATGACCGCGAGGCGCGGAATGAAGAACCGCAGCGACAGAATGTAGGCGGCGAGCCAGACGATCAGCGGCGCGCTCAAACGCAGATCGGTCGCGGCGAAGCTGACGACGGCGCCGAGGAAATATACGGCGACGTAAACCATCACCTCCGTCAGCTTCATCACCACCTCGCGGATGGCGAGCGACGTCTGCATCACCTTCGCCGAAATGCGCCCGGCGAAGTCGTTCTGGAAGTATGTCATCGACTGGCGCAGCACGTAGCGGTGCGCCTGCCAGCGTGCGCGCTGGGAAAATTCCGCCAGGATGCCCTGGGGCCCGACGGCCTGGAAGACGAGCTACAGCGCTGGCAGAACGCCGAGCACCAGCACCGCCATGACGGAGAGAAACGCGCCGTGCGTCTGCCAGAACGTGGCGCGGTCGGCGGAGGCGAGCCAGTCGACCAGCCGCCCCATGAACGAGAACAGCGAAACCTCGAGGAGCGCGATCAGCGCGGCGAGAAGTCCCGCCGTCACGATCAGCGACTGGAACGGGCGCGTGTAGTGCAGCACGAACGGCCAGAACCGCGCCGGTGGCTTCGACGGCGGTTCCGGCGGAAACGGCTGCCGGTACTTCTCGAGCGAGGTGAACATCCAATCGATCATCATGCCTGTCCATCATTCGCGGCAGCGGCCGGTGCCGCGCGCCGCGCATTGAATACGTCATTCGTCGAAACCATCGTCCGGCGGCCGGCAGTCCCTCGCCGAGGCGTGACTTTTGAACGCGCCGGCGCCCTCCATCTGTCGCGTCAGCACGTCGGGACGCTCAGACCGCGCAGCAAACGCACACTCCGATCGGGCCCCCTCATGCCCGGGCTACCCGACCGGCTGAGAGCGCCCCTGCCGTGAGCTTCCATTGCATCCCTGGCCGAACGCGCGAAACCCCGACCGCCCGGGCTCGCGATGGCGGCGAGCGGTCTAACAGTCCTTCCACACCACGAACCTAGAGTGGCGGTCGCAAGCTGCAGGGGGCGGTCCGCGGCGCGTCGGTCTCGTGGGGTGCACCCTAACCGCCGAATTCGACTGGGGCGTGTCGCGACGCGAAGCACGCCGGACCGAGAACGGACTTGCGGGTTCCGCACGTCACATGGTGAATAGCCCGGCTTCCTGCAACCCGCGAGCCCCCCGAGGTCCTACAATATGCCGCTGCCCGCCGATGCCGAACTGAACGAGATGAAAGGGGCCGCACGCCTTTGGTTCGAGGAGTTGCGCGATCGGATCTGCCGCGCCTTCGAAGCGGTCGAGGACGATCTGCCGTCCGGCGCGCACTACTCGCTGCGGCCGGCCGGACGCTTCCTCGCCAAGCCATGGCAGCGTACCGATTCCGATGGCTCGCCCGGCGGCGGCGGCACCATGAGCATGATGTCGGGCCGCGTCTTCGAAAAGGTCGGCGTCCACACCTCGACCGTGCACGGCACCTTCGCACCGGAGTTCCGCAAGCAGATTCCAGGCGCCGAGGAAGACCCTCGTTTCTGGGCCTCCGGCATCTCGCTCATCGCCCACATGCAGAACCCGCACGTGCCGGCCGTGCACATGAACACGCGCATGGTCGTGACCAGCAAGTGGTGGCTCGGCGGCGGCGCCGACCTAACGCCGGTGCTGAACCGCCGGCGCACACAGGACGATAAGGACACATTGGATTTTCATGCGGCGATGCAGGCCGCCTGCGAGAAGCACGCCGTCGCCGACTACTCCCGCTACAAGGCGTGGTGCGACGAGTACTTCTACCTGCCGCACCGCAAGGAGATGCGCGGCATCGGCGGCATCTTCTACGATTACCTCACGCCCGAGGCGGGAGAAGGCGGCTTTGGCGCGGCACTCGCGTTCACGAAAGACGTCGGGCTTGCCTTCCTCGACGTCTACCCGCGCCTCGTGCGCCGCAACTTCGCCAAGGACTGGACCGAGGCCGACCGCGACGAGCAACTGGTGCGGCGCGGGCGCTACGTCGAGTTCAACCTGCTCTACGACCGCGGCACCATCTTCGGCCTCAAAACCGGCGGCAACATCGAGAGCATCCTTTCTTCCATGCCGCCGCTGGTGAAGTGGCCTTGAGGCAAGGGGCCGCGTGTCGGCCTTGGGGGCCATTTTGAGAAATGGCATTCACCCGCGACCGACGCTTGCGGTTCGTCAGCTTTCTCTTTGGATAGATGAAAGTCACCGAGAATGGAGGAACAACGAGACCGACCCGAAGTGGCGGTGACTGAGCCTGCACAGCGCCGCCGCTTAGGTCTGGGCTGAATGGGGGTGCTCGCGGCCTCTGCCCGAGGGGCCGCGAACACAAAAAAGCGCAGATAACTAAAGCTCGTTATCCGTTGGTTATATGACCTGTATAATTCTTGCAATTGGCGGGCGCCAGGCCGCGCCATTCTCGAAAGTCCGAGTACACATCGCAAGCCAACGCGACGCCTTGGCGGAACCCAGCGGCGGTAGGCTGGCTGATCGACTCCAGTATTTCTGCCGTCCGCTCCGGATGCCAAAACGCGAGTGCCACCCCTGCGCTCATCGCAGCCAGCAAGCCGACTGTCATAGTTTTTGTCATTTGATACTCCGCTCTTTGACGCAACTTCCCGTCAGCAGCGGAATACACCCGCTACCGGAATTCGGGGCGAAAGAGCTGAGGAGCGTAGGCCCATCGAGATCAGAGCGGATGCTTGTTCAGGGCTGCCGTTGCGCCCAATGAAGTCCACACTGGCCTCAGCATGAGAGTCTACAGCAGACGCGTGTTACACAACAGTGACAGATACAATTTGCGTTCGTGACGGTGACGCTGCGCGATAACGGGTTGAGCGGGATCGTTTCGTGTGCCATAGCCTCTTCGTTCAGGGCTGCCGTGGCGCGCAGTGTGTCACGTTGGCGAGGAAAGGGTTGCTTCGGCACCCTTTCCTTTTTTTGTTCAACGGGCTTCCCTCAGTCCGTCCGATGCCGCCCGCTCGCAGGTCGCCTAACCTAATGGAACAAGCACGTCGAATTCGTCGCCGTGCATGACGAGCAGGGCTCCACCCAGTCGCCGCAGTTGAGATAACCGGCCTGATCCGGGTCGGAAGTCGCGATAATTTCAGGGAGATTATTTCGCGAGCGGCACCGCCACCTAGGCCGGCTGGGGCGCAAGCCCGGTTCACGCCTAGCTGTGTCTGATGTCTTCGACGATCCCGTGCTTCGCGCTCTTCGTCCGCATCAAACAGCAGCGGACGTAGTCGGTCAACGCCTTGCAAAGTGCACCGATGTCCGCAGCGGGTCACTGCACGAAAGCGCTTCGCGCCAGCCCGCCGACGGCGGGACGTCGGGGTAAGGGTAT
>CALMPK010000173.1 GCA_937873575.1 uncultured Hyphomicrobiaceae bacterium | reverse complement strand
TGATCGCCAAGTTGCCGAAGGTCGAGCGCGGCAAGGCGGAGGCCGAGGCGGCCCAGTGGCGCGACCAGCGCGGGCTGCCGTAGCTGGCCGAGCGCAAAATCGAAAAGTGTTCTAGCGCCGGCCGGTCTCGGAGCAGTTGGCTCGGCCCTGTTCGCCGGCAGTCGCCTACCGCTCCATCCCGACACCCGGACGAGCCGCGATTTCGCCGTCATGAGCCAGGACATCGGCTGATTCACGTTGCGCCACAGGTATGGTGAATAGAGAGCCGGCGCCCGCCGCGGCAAGCGTCCGCCTTGCCAGGGGAGCGGGAAGGCGTTAGTGCCCTCATCTTCCGGTCGGGCCGGCGCCGCGCCCCGAGCGCGACGCACACAATTCCAGCGGCCGCCCCCACCCCAGATGCGCAGAGCCCCATGCCCGCCTCAGCCCTCATGAACGTTATGGTCGGTGCCGCCCGCAAGGCCGGCCGCAGCCTCGCCCGCGATTTCGGCGAGGTCGAACACCTCCAGGTTTCCGTGAAGGGGCCGGCGAATTTCGTCTCTGCCGCCGATCTTCGCGCCGAGGAGATCATCCACACCGAGCTTTCCAAGGCCCGCCCCGACTACGGGTTCCTGATGGAGGAAGGCGGTTCGCTGCCCGGACGTGACAGCACACACCGCTGGATCGTCGATCCCCTCGACGGCACCACAAACTTCCTGCACGGCATCCCGCTGTTCTGCATCTCGATCGGCCTCGAGCGCGAGGGCCAGCTCGTCGCCGGCGTGATCTACAATCCCATCTCGGACGAGCTCTACGCCGCCGAGCGCGGCAAGGGTGCGTTCCTCAACGACAAGCGGCGCCTGCGCGTCGCCGCCCGCAAGTCGCTCGGCGACACCGTCGTCGCGACCGGTATTCCCCACCGCGGCCGCAAGGGGCACAAGCGCTTCCTCGACGAGATGCAGGAGACGATGCAGGACGTCGCCGGCATCCGCCGCACCGGCTCCGCCGCCATCGATCTCGCGTGGACGGCGGCCGGTCGCTTCGACGCCTATTGGGAGCGCAACATCCAGCCGTGGGACATGGCCGCTGGTATCGTCATCGTGCGCGAGGCGGGCGGGTTCTGCTCAGACCTCTCAGGCGGCGAGCAGATGCTGGAGCGCGGCGAGGTGCTGGCCGGCAATCTCGCGGTCCACAAGGCGATGCTGAAGCTCGTCGGCGATCCCCCGCCCGAGCCGTATCCGCTTCCCGCCACCGAATAGCGTCGGCCGAGCCCGATCGAACCGAACAACCATCACATCCTTCGATCGGATGTCGCCAGATTGCCGCACATCGCCTCTAACAGTTCCGTGTTCCCGGCGTCCCTCCATCCGAAGGGCAATCGGGGCAAAGAGGCGAACACAACGACGGCGCATCGAACTCGCATAAGAACTGCGCCGGCGGCGCGGAGCGTTCTCGTCCCTCGGCCCGGACTGTGGCCGGGCGGACGACCGGTCCTCTAGCCTTCTGTTTTGACGCGCTTCTTTTCGAAAATCCGCTTCGCTCTTATCGGGAAGGGCACTAAGCTCCGCCGAAAATTGCGAGACGTCGTTTCGCGGAAGGAGGTTCAATGGCACGCAAACGGCCGGGCGATACCGCCGTTCTGCACCGGACGCTCACGCCGCCCGGGCTCTTCCTGATCCGGATGCTCATCTTTCTGACGCTGGTCGTATTGATCGGCGCGATCCTGCACGAACCCCTCCTGCGCTCGATCATGACCAACCCGGGTCTCAACGGTCTCATCATTTCCGTGCTCGCGTTCGGCATCGTCTATGCCTTCCGCCAGGTGGTGCGGCTCTACCCCGAGATCCGCTGGGTCAACGATTTCCGCATCGCCGATCCGGGCATCGCCATGGCGCACAATCCGCGCCTGCTGCTGCCCATGGCGACCATGCTGCGCGACCGCACCGGATCGCTGATGCTTTCGACGGCGTCGATGAGCGCCATCCGGGACTCGCTCGCCTCCCGGCTCGACGAGGCGCGCGACACCGGCCGCTACCTCGTCGGCCTGCTCGTCTTCCTCGGCCTGCTCGGCACGTTCTGGGGCTTGCTCGACACCATCCAGTCGGTCGGCACGGTCATCAGCGCCATCGACACGAAAGGCAGCGATACGGCGGTCCTGTTCGACGATCTCAAGAGCGGCCCCGCCGCGCCGTTGAAGGGCATGGGCACGGCGTTCTCGTCGTCCCTGCTCGGCCTCGCCGGATCGCTGATCCTCGGCTTCCTCGAACTGCAGGCGAGCCACGCTCACAACCGCTTCTACAACGAGCTCGAGGAATGGCTCTCGGGCATCACCGAGCTGACGCCCGGCAGCACCGGATCGAGCGAAGCCGTCAACCGCCAGCTCGCCACCACGCTGTTCGACGTGCAGCGCGTTCTCGAGGATTTGGCCGCCAAGCTCGGCGAAACCCCGGCCATTGCCCAACCTGCACCCGCCGTGAAGGAAGTTCGCGATCTCGCCCAGGGCGTCAACCAGCTCGTCTCGCAGATGCGCGCCGAGCAGCAGGTCGTGCGCGAATGGGTGGACGAGCAGGCCGCGCAGCAGACCGAGGTCGCCAACGTTCTGAAAGACCTGTCACAGGCGCTCGGGCGGCAGGGAGGCTGAGCCGATGGCGCGCGGAAAGGGCCGGCGCAGCGCCGATTACGGCGAGTTCTGGCCGGGCTACGTCGACGTGCTCTCGACGCTGCTGCTCGTCGTCACGTTCCTCATGTCGATCTTCATGATCGCGCAGTACTTCGCCGGCCAGGAAGCGAGCGGCAAGAACGACGCGCTGCGCAGGCTCGACCGCCAGATCGCGGAGCTGACCAGCCTGCTGTCGCTCGAGAAGAGCAAGTCGAAGTCGGCCGCCGACGAGATCGCGGCCCTCCAGGCGACACTGTCGAGCATGCGCGACGAGAATGCCCGGATCTCCGGTTTCGCCCTTTCCGGCGACGAGCAGGCGAAAGCGCAGACCGACCGCATCGCCGCTCTCAACTCCGATCTCGAGTCTCAAAAGAAGGTCTCCGACGAAGCGCTGGCGAAGGTCGACCTGCTCAACCAACAGCTCCTCGCCCTCAGAAAGCAGATCGCCGCACTCAACTCCGCACTCGAGGCCTCCGAGAAAAAGGATCAGGACAGCCAAGACCGCATCAAGGACCTCGGCACCAGACTCAACGCGGCGCTGGCGCGTCAGGTTCAGGAGCTGCAGCGTTACCGTTCGGACTTCTTCGGGCGACTGCGCGAGCTGCTGCGTGAGCGCAAGGACATCCGCGTCGTCGGTGACCGCTTCGTCTTCGAGAGCGAGGTGCTGTTCCCGTCCGGTCAGGCGACCATGTCACCCGAGGGCCTGCCGGCGATGGATCAGCTCGCCAAGGCGATCAACGAACTCGCCGAGCAAATTCCGCCGGAGATCGATTGGGCCTTGCAGGTCGACGGCCACACCGACATCCGGCCGATCGCCTCGGCGCAGTTCCCGTCCAACTGGGAGCTTTCGACCGCGCGCGCTGTTTCCGTCGTCAAGTTCCTCATCTCGCGCGGCGTGCCGGCCAAGCGCCTCGTCGCGGCGGGTTACGGCGAATTCCAGCCGATCGAGCAGGGCAACGATGAGGAAAGCCTGCGCAAGAACCGGCGCATCGAGCTCAAACTGACCAATCGCTAGGGTGCGATCGGTTGAGATGGAAGCGCCAGGCGCTTCCATCGAGAGCGTGAATCGCACCCTAGACTCATGTTTCAGAGAGCTATTGACGACTTTGATGTAGCGCGACGGCGATTCATCGAAGTCGATAGCACTCTAGATTGCGATCATCGGTGGAGAGGTGAAGCGCGCGGCGCTTCCGTCGTAAACGCGAATTGCGCCTTGAACTCTCGAGCCGGAATGTCACGCGCGATTTCGAAGGATGGCGTGTCCTGTTCCACGAAAGCGCGGTGATGCCTCAAACCGCGCCCAGCGCATCGCGCCAGGAAAGGCCGGCCGACGTGCCGGTACGCGGGCGATATTCGCAGCCGATCCAGCCCATGTATCCCGTGGCGTCGATCGCGGCGATGAGCCTCGGAATATCGAGTTCGCTCGGTATGGGCTCGCCGCGATCGGGCGGCCCCGCGATCTGATAGTGCGCGACGAGCGGCGAGAACTCCTCGATCGCAGCGAGCGCCTCACCCTCCATGCGATGGCGATGATAGAGGTCCAGTTGCAGGCGCAGATTGGCGGCACCCACATCGGCGATCACGGCGGCCGCGTCGGCCGTGCGCGTCAGGTGGTAGCCGGGCATGTCGAACGTGTTGATCGGCTCGATCAGGATATCGATACCGAACGGTGCCGCCTGGACCGCCGCGTACGCGAGGTTCGCCCGGTACGTTTCGTTGCGCGCGCCGTGCTGAGCGAGGCCCGCCATCGCGTGCAAGCGCTTGACGCCGAGTGCCGCCGCGTAATCGAGCGCTTGCGCGAGGGCGGACGCAAAACGTGCTTCCCCGTTCTCTATCGCCGCAAGTCCCCTTTCGCCCGCGTCCCAGTCTCCCGGTGAGATGTTGAACAGCACGGTTTCGAGGCCGTTGTCGTCCAGGCGTTGTTTGATCTCGGCGGCGGGCCAGGCATAGGGAAAGAGAAATTCAACGCCCTTGAATCCGGCCGCGGCCGCGGCCGCGAAACGGTCGAGGAACGCCAGCTCCGTGAACAACAGGCTGAGATTGGCTGCAAGCCGCGCCATGGGCATTCTCCGATTTCAACAGCGATGGTGATCGTGCGCTGGCCCGCGCTGGCGGGGTTCCGCACCTTCACTCGAATCCGCGCGACGACCGCTGCCGCTTCACCTCGCCACGGCGGGTTTTTCCTTCGAGACGCCGCTTCTTCGAAGCGAGCGTGGGACGCGTCTTGATGCGTGGCTTCGGCGGTACGGCGGCTTCGCGGATCAGCTCGGCGAGGCGCTGGCGCGCATCCTCGCGGTTGCGCTCCTGCGTACGGAACTGCTCCGCCTTGATGACCAGGATACCCTCGTCCGTGAGCCGCCGCCC
>CALMPK010000172.1 GCA_937873575.1 uncultured Hyphomicrobiaceae bacterium | reverse complement strand
ATCACGAACGGACCTGGCGCGATGTCGAACTCGTCCGCACCGAGGTTGTAGATCACATCGACACTACCCGCGGCGATGGCGGCGGTGGCCTTGCCGCCCGCGCCCGGCACGAAGCCGACGTCGAGGCCGGCGACGCGCGCCGCTGCCGTGTGCAGGATTGCGAGGCCGTTCCAGCCGTCCTTGACGACGCCGAGCGACTGCGCCGCCTTCGCGATCGATGCCAGCACTGCCGCCGCATCTTCACGCGCGAACGCGCCCTGTCCGACGATGATCATCGGCCGCGCGGCGGTGGCCGCTCCCTTGCCGATGAGCTGCGCGATCGCATCCGGGCCATCGCCGACGTGAACGTAGGGATAGCCGAGATCGGCGGCTTCACCGATCACGCCGATCTCGAGACCGCCCTGCCGCCAGCGGTGACGGATGCGCGCATTGAGGACCGGCGCTTCGAGGCGCGGATTGGTGCCGATGAGCAGGATAGCGTCCGCCTCGTCGATCCCCTCGATGGTGGGATTGAACATATAGCTCGCGCGGCCGAGTGCAGGATCGAGCGCCTCGTGCGGTGCGCGGCAATCCATGCTGACCACGGCAAGCCCGCCCAGCAGATCCTTGAGCGCGAACATTTCCTCAGCACCACAGAGATCACCGGCGAGCGCGCCGATGCGCTCACGCGCGGTGTTCTTCAGGCGGTCGGCGACGACGGCGAGCGCTTCGTCCCAGGACGCTGGAACGAGACGGCCATCCTTGCGCACGTAGGGCTGATCGAGGCGCTGCGTCTTGAGGCCGTCGACGACGTGCCGCGTCTTGTCGGAGATCCACTCCTCGTTCACTACGTCGTTGTTGCGCGGCAGAATGCGCATGACCTCGCGGCCGCGCGTATCGACGCGAATGTTGCTGCCGACGGCGTCCATCGCGTCGACGGACTCCGTCTTCCTCATCTCCCACGGGCGGGCATTGTGCGCCCACGGGCGATGCGTCAAGGCACCGACGGGGCAGAGATCGACGGCGTTGGCGCTCATCTCCGAGAGGATGCCCTTCTCGAGATAGGTGGTGATCTCGGCATCCTCGCCGCGGCCCGCGAGCCCCAGCTCCTCGACGCCCGCGACCTCCGTCATGTAGCGGACGCAGCGCGTGCAATGGATGCAGCGCGTCATGGTCGTCTTGATGAGGGGGCCGATGTACTTGTCCTCGACCGCGCGCTTGTTCTCGTGATAGCGCGAGCTGCCGACACCGAAGGCGACGGCCTGATCCTGCAGGTCGCACTCGCCGCCCTGGTCGCAGATCGGGCAGTCGAGCGGATGATTGATGAGCAGGAACTCCATCACGCCCTGGCGCGCCTTCTTCACCGTCGGGCTCTTGGTGAAAACGACGTTCGGCGAGCCGTCCGGGTTGGGGCGCAGCTCGTTCACCGTCTGCGCACAGCTCGCGACCGGCTTCGGCGAACCCACCACCTCGACCAGGCACATGCGGCAATTGCCGGCGATCGAAAGGCGCTCGTGGTAGCAGAAGCGCGGGATCTCGGAGCCGGCCATCTCGCACGCCTGCAGCAGCGTGGTGCCGTCGGCAACCTCGATCTCAACGCCGTCGATGATCAGTTTCTTTGGCATGTTCTGCTTCGCTCGCCTGATCCGCCCGTCCGGTTTGGCCCGCTGCGTCGGGGCACTCCCGTCCGTTCAACTCACCGTCCCGATTAATTCGCGGGCGCTACTCCGCCGCCTCGGCATGCGCCTTGGCGTAGTCCTCGATCCGCTCCTCCATGACGTGACGGAAGTTGCGGATGAGACCCTGCACCGGCCAAGCCGCCGCATCGCCCAGCGCGCAGATCGTGTGGCCTTCGACCTGCTTGGAGACATCCCAAAGCATGTCGATCTCGCTCTTTCGAGCCTCGCCCTTCACCATGCGTTCCATCACGCGCCACATCCAGCCACAGCCCTCGCGGCACGGCGTGCACTGGCCGCAGCTCTCGTGCTTGTAGAAGTACGAGAGGCGGCTGATCGCCTTGATGATGTCGGTGGACTTGTCCATCACGATCACCGCCGCCGTGCCGAGGCCCGACTTGGCCTTCGACAGTGCGTCGAAATCCATGGTGATGTCCTGGCAGACATCGGCCGTGATGCACGGCACCGACGAGCCGCCCGGAATGACCGCGAGAAGATTGTCCCAGCCGCCGCGCACGCCGCCGCAATGGCGCTCGATCAGCTCGCGCAGCGGAATGCCCATCTCTTCCTCGACGACGCACGGATTGTTCACGTGGCCGGAGATCTGGAACAGCTTGGTGCCGGTGTTGTTCGGCTTGCCGAGTGCCGAGAACCAGCCGCCGCCGCGACGCAGGATTTCGCCGACGACGGCGATGCTCTCGACGTTGTTGACGGTGGTCGGCGCGCCGTAGAGGCCACAACCGGCCGGGAACGGCGGTTTCAGGCGCGGCTGGCCCTTCTTGCCCTCGATCGACTCGATCATCGCGGTCTCTTCACCGCAGATGTAGGCGCCGGCGCCGTGGTGGACGACGATGTCGAGGTCCCAGCCGTGGATGTTGTTCTTGCCGATCAGGCGTGCGGCATAGGCCTCGTCGACAGAGCGCTGGAAGCGCTCGCGCTCGCGGATGTACTCGCCGCGGAAATAGATGAAGCAGGTGTGCGCGCGCATGGCGAACGACGCCAGCAGCATGCCCTCGATCAGCACCTGCGGGTCGTTGCGGAGGATCTCACGGTCTTTGCACGAGCCAGGCTCGGACTCGTCCGCGTTGACGATCAGATAGCTCGGACGCGGATCGTTCTTCGGCATGAACGACCACTTGAGGCCAGTCGGGAAGCCGGCGCCGCCGCGTCCGCGCAGGCCCGAGCTCTTGACCTCGTTGATGATCCAGTCATGCCCCTTGTCGATGAAATACTTGGTTCCGTCCCAGGCACCGCGGCGACGCGCGGCCTCGAGGCCGCTGTCGTGGAAGCCATAGATGTTGCGGAAGATACGATCCTTGTCTGCGAGCATCAGACCTGCCTCTTCGCGACGGTGGCATAGCTGCACTTGACGAGCCCGACAGCACCGCATCCGGCCGCGGCGGAACCGAAGACGGCGGCGCGCGGGGCGCAATCGGGTAAATTATGGAAGCTCGTTGCCGCCATTGCCGTCACCCTTTCGGCTTATCGGCAGGAGCCGTGCCGGCGAGCTGACTGGCGGCGGCCTCGAGATCGGCGAACCGGCGCTGCCATGCGCCGAGGCCCGAGCCATCATAGAGCGCCGGGTCCTTGAGCGAAGTCGCCGTCCCCGCCGGGCACGATGCCGTGCGCCCGGTCTGCGAACCGGGCTTCGGCGTTCCGCCAGCGGCGAACGTGTCGATGACCCGCTCCAGCAGTTCCGGCGTCAGATCCTCGTAGGTATCCTTCCAGATCTGGACCATCGGGGCATTGGCGCAGGAGCCGAGGCACTCGACCTCCTCCCAGGAGAACTTGCCGTCCGCGGAGAGATGGTGCGGGTCCGGGTTGATCCGCCGCTTGCATGCCTCGATCAGATCGAGCGACCCGCGCAGCATGCACGGCGTCGTACCGCAGACCTGGATGTGCGCGACGGTGCCGACCGGGGCGAGCTGGAACATCGTGTAGAAGGTCGCGACCTCGTAGACGCGGATGTAGGCCATGTCGAGCAGCTCGGCAACGAGGCGGATCGCCGGCTCCGGCAGCCAGCCGCCGTGCTGCTCCTGCGCGCGCCACAGCACCGGAATGACCGCCGACGCCTGCTTGCCCGGCGGATACTTCGCGACCGTCTCCTGGATCCAGGCGACGTTCTCCGGGGTGAAAGCAAAGCTCGAAGGCTGGTCGGGGTGCAGGCGGCGAACGGCCATCAATCGGCTCCTCGGACTTCGAATACCGGGCGGGGAGTGCGGCAGACCGATGGACCGGGCGGACCTGCGCGCTGGCGCGCGCAATGCAACTCGCCGGTCCCGCACCTCCCCCAGCGCAGGACATTGATCCACTACGTCCAACCACGTCTCAAAGCAAGCTCGGTCCGGTCCGCCAAAGGCAGCAGTTCGTCTTAGCCGGCATTAGATTTTTGGCGAAGCGGCGTGGCCCTCGCATCACAACGCCCGCCGTACCGGCCAGCCGAGCGCTGGACGGGGTGCTCCAGTCGAGGGAGGCTGACACCAATCAGCGGCCGTCGGAATCCGGATGAGCTTCGCCTTGGCGATGCAGGAGAACGTCGGCGGGACGAGCCGTCGCCCATTTGGGCCGCTCGTAACCGAGCATCTGCGGCATCCAGCCGATCATCAGCAGGGCCGCCGCGACGGGCGCGAGGAACAGCGCGATCTGCGAGCCGACACGCAGGAAGCCGGTCCAGAACACGGCGAGGAGGATGCCGAACAGAATGATGATCCAACCGCCGAAGGCTGCCCCGCGGGCCGCGGCGAAGGAAAGGCCGGCCGTCAGCGCGAAAAGGCCGATAAGGATCGGAATGGCTGGCAGGTCGGCGTGCAAGGCGCCCATGGGCCAGCCGTTCTGGCGGGCGAAGAGGCGGTACGTGGTGAGGCTCAGGCCCCATCCGAAGGCGGCGATGGCGAGCAGGAAGAGATTGTCGATCATCGGTTTGCCTCGGCTGACCACTCGGGCGGCGGCTACTCCCTGGCCGCGAGCGCGGCCGAAATGCCCGTCGCGCTCTGCGTCCGCCTCCAATTGTCTTGCCAGAGCTTTTTGGCCGAAGCCAGACGCAATGGTTGCTCGAGGTTAAGGATGGGGCCTGCCGAACCGCCGCCAGATCGCGATCGCCATCCACGCACAGACGATCCCGGCCCCGGTGTGGAAGACGATCGCCCGCACCTTCCCGCTCGAGCCCGCGGCGATCGACGCGTCGGCGAAGCAGACGAGTGCGCCGAGCCCGAACCACAGGGCCAGCGCCCGCCACTCCCGCGTCGCGGCCAGCGCGACCGCCAGGAGCCCGAGCCACATATCTCGCAATCCGACGATGTGATGCAGCTCATAGCCGGCGATCTCTCGCGCCAGGCCGAACGTGTTGGCCGCCGAACGGGGAACAATCAGAAACCTGATGCCGATGAACGCCAGAAGCAGCCCCGCGCCGACGGAGAGCCATAGCAGGTGGCGATGCTTCGCGGGCTTCGTTGGGCCGGGGCTCGTCTCGGGCATCGCTTCTGCTCTCAACCGCGGGAGGGGCGCACCCGGGCATTTAGGGTGCATTCGGTCGAGATGGAAGCGCGGAGCACTTCCCGCGAAAGAGTGAAATGCAATCTCGGCCCATGACTGAGCACGCATGCAAATCCATCTTCGGCGTTGCCAGCCGCTTCACGCGAACGCCCTACTTTGACCCTCGGGCCGAGCCGGAGGACTTCCCCCATGAGGCCGGTGGACGTTCAACTCACCGAAAAGCCCGCAGATAGTGCCGCTCGAAGGCCCGCTTCGACCAGTGCAGCATGCGATTGCCAGGCAGCACCACCGATCGCTTCACGTCGCGATACACCAGCATACCGGAATCGAGCGTGTCGACGATGCAGATGAGTTCCGGCCTCGGCGTGCGCCGGGGCTCCTTGCCAGAAAGCTCGCCGACGAGGTTCTCGGCCGCGGCCTTGGCCTGCAAGTCCGCCATATGGGCTTGCTTCGGCAGCCAGTCGGGACCGGGAAAGCTACCGGCGTCGCCCGCAACGTAGGTGCGCTCGAAGCCTGGAACGCGGCAATACTCATCACCCTTGATAAACCCGCCTGCGGACTTCGGCAGCGCCGTATCCTTGACCCATGCCGGCCCGGTGAGACCGGGCATGAATAGGATGAGATCGGCATTGACGTGGCCGCCCTCGGTATCCACGCCCTTATCCGAGAACCCGAGCGGTTTGTGACCGAGGTGGGTGTCGATGCGCCGCCGCGCCATTTCCGCGAGCAGCCCCGTCACCGCCTTCTCGCCGAGACGCTTGCCCGGCTCGGCAGCGGCATTGAAAAACGTCAGCTCGACGTTGCTGCGCCGCCCTTCCTTGCGCAGCCAGGAATCGAGGCCGAACAGCAGTTCGAACATCGGGCCGCCACGCATGGCGGTCGGCTCATTCGGGTTGCCGCCAAAACCAAGCGCGATACGGCCCTTGGGCAAGGCGTCGACGCGGGCACGGATCGCCTCGGCGGCGTCGATGCCTTCGCAGAGCGTCAAAGCGTGCTCGATGCCGGCCAGCCCCTTCATGAACCTCGCGCCCGTGGCGATCACCAGCGCATTGTTGCGCACCGGACCGGCGGAGGTGTGAACCGTGCGGCCACCATCATCGATGCCGGTTACGCTCGCCGCCTTGAAGCCCAACCGGTTGCGCTTCAGGAAGCTCTCCAGCGGCATCACGATATCGCTGCGGTGGCGCAGCCCTGTCGGCACCCAGATGAGGCTCGGCAGGTACTGAAACTCGGCCTTCGGCGCCACCAGCGTGATCTCGGCCTGCGGCAACTTGCGACGCAGGGTCCGCGCGGCGGTCAGCGCGGCGAACCCCGCTCCGAGGATGGCGATCTCAGGCTTGCCCACGTCCCAGTTCCTCCTGCCCGCGTTGAAGCAACGGCGCCGCTTGCGCCAGTACGGCTGAAAATCGAAAAAACGCCGCCAGCGCGCCACCGGTCAAGCGGTTAGCAAACCTCGCCCCGCCATACTGTGACCGCGCGCACTCTTGGCCTCCGCACACTCTGGCCCTCCGCGCACTCTGGCCCTCCCTGCCGCATCTCGCTCCCAAGCGCTGGATCGCAGCATGACCGATTAACCGGCCGTTTACCTGCCTACACCAGATAATCATGGCTCGGCCTTGCGGAGGATCTGAGCATGCCGGCAGCAACTGCTCCATTCCCCCTCGCGGCAGCGTCCGCCCGCCTGCCTGCCGTCATCATGATCGGGGCGGCGGTGAATGCCCTCGTCGTCAGCCTGATGACTGGCCTCGGCCCCGAGGCGACACCATCCATCACCTTCGGCATCAATCCATTCCAGCTCGTCGCTGTGGGCGTCGCGGCGCGCCTGAGCCTCGGAGATGGTGTGGCCACTCGCCCTCATGGCCCCTGGCTCGACGCGCTGGCGATCGCGCTCGTGCTGGTCCCGAGCAGCGCCGTCGCCTGGCTCGCACTCGCCATCTATGCTGGCGTCCAGGCCACGCAGACGACCTCCGAGCGTCGCGCCGGCGCACTGATATTCCTCGCGCTTGCCATCGCGTCGCTGTGGTCCTCGGTCGTCTTGAAGTGGATTGCTCTGCCGATCACCACGGCGGAAGCCTTCCTCGTCGCCAAGGCGCTGGCACCGTTCCGGCCCGATATCGTCCAGATCGCGAACGTCGTCGGCGACCAGACGACGCACAACCTCATCATCATGACCAAATGCACGACGGCCGATGCACTGCCCCAGTCGGCGGTCGCCCTCGCCGCCGTCGCGCTGCTGCTCGGCCCGGTGACCCCGAAACGCCTGTTTGGCGCATGCGCCGCCCTCGGCGCACTCTATGCCGTCGCCAACCTCGTGCGTCTCGCCGCCATGGCGTGGTCCGCAGAAAACTATGCCCTCGTGCATGGACCGATCGGCGCCAACATCTTCGATCTCTTCCAGGTCGTCGCGGTACTGGCACTCGCAGCCTCGGCGAGCCGTCCATGAGCCGCGATGCATGGAAACTCGCCGCCATCGTCGTGGCGCTCGCCGTGGGCGTCGCGCTCAAGGTCGGTCGATATGCAGAACGCGGCGATCCGGGTGCCGCCGCCGCGCATGATTACGTCGTGCGGGTGATGTCGTTCCACGGATGGGCACTCGCGGCTGGCTCGCGCGAGGAAGTTCACAATCTCTACGCACCGATGGCGTTCGAGCGGGCCGGATGCGGCGAACCCGTCGTCGTCGCAGTGATGGGTGGCAATGCGGAGGGAGCCGAGTTCTTCCGGCTCCAGCACGATGGCGACGCCGCCTTCATCCAACAGGCGGTTGTGGAGCGGCCGAGCGGTTTTGCCCGCCATTGGGATGCGATCGGCGGATTCTGGGGGCGGATGACGGCGGCTTCCAACTCGGTGATCCCCGTGCTCGCGATCTCCCCGGCACCCGCGTCAGGGAACCCGGGCTGCGGCGGGCCGCCCGTCGAAGCTTGGCAACGCTGACGGGGCGCCCACCCATGAAGCTTTCGTTAAGTTGCCCCTGATAGTTTCTCTCGCCGGAGCAGAGGAGTTAGCCCGTGTCGTTCCATGTGAGTCGAATGAGCATATCAGCGCTGATGTCAATCAGCATGCTGATCTTCTGCTTGGTCGTGTCCGATGTGCACGCCGCTCCAGGCGGAAACGGCAACGGCAATGCCTATGGCCTCGGCAACGGCAACGGAAACGGCAACGCCTATGGCCTCGGTGGTGGTCGGGCCGGCAGCGGAAACCCGAACGTCGGCGGGGGCGGCGCCCCGCTTCCGGCACTCGGCGTGACGCTGCTCGGCCAGGCCGCTGGTGCCGCGGGCCTATTCGCACTGTGGCGGCGTCGGCGCAGCAAGCAGATCGCCGCCCGGCGCACCGGCAACGAGCATGTCGCTCAGCTTTGATCGTTTGAGCGGGCCATTCTAGCGCCCGCTGTCGGCCCACCGCTCCAACTCAGACTGCGGCCGCCAGGAAAGCCCCGAACCGCGAATCCGTTGCCGGTAGCCTGCGAAGGCATCAGCGCGCGGCCGGCACCTCGGTGAGGGAATAGCAGCCGTTGGAGCGCATTCCGCTGCGACCGCCCTTCATCTCGCAGACGAGCGCGTCGCGGCCTTTGATCCACACCTCGATCACCCAGAATACGCCCGCGAGGTCCTTGGGACTTTCGGTGCGGTACTTGAGCGTCCAGCCGCCCGCGCGCAGCGTCGGCGCACACCAGCGCGCCTCCGTCTTTTCCGCGCACGCGTCGTCGAACCAGTCGTCCTTCGAGCTTGCCGCTTTCGAGCTGCCAGCGAGTGAGGCCGCAAGCGCGAGCCCGAGCAAAGCAGCGGCGAGCAGCCGCTTCACCGGTCGATCTCGCCGAACACGATGTCGAGCGAGCCGATCACGGCCGAGACGTCGGCAAGCATGTGACCGCGCGTGAGGAAATCCATCGCGGCGAGGTGCGGGAAGCCGGGAGCGCGGATCTTGCAGCGATACGGCTTGTTCGATCCATCGGCGACCAGGTAGACGCCGAACTCGCCCTTCGGCGCCTCGACAGCGGCGTAGACTTCGCCAGCGGGAACGTGGAAGCCCTCGGTATAGAGCTTGAAGTGATGGATCAAAGCCTCCATCGAGCGCTTCATCTCACCGCGCTTCGGCGGCACGACCTTCTTGTTCTCGGCCGACACCGGCCCGCGACCTTCCGCGCTGAGCAGGCGGACGCCGCACTGCTTCATGATCTTCACCGACTCGCGCATCTCCTGCATGCGGATAAGATAGCGGTCGTAGCAGTCGCCGTTCTTGCCGATCGGGATATTGAAATCGAGCTCGGAATAGCACTCGTAGGGCTGCGCCTTGCGCAGATCCCAGACTGCACCCGAACCGCGCACCATCACGCCCGAGAAACCCCAGTCGAAAGCGTCGTCGAGTTTGACGATGCCGATATCGACGTTGCGCTGCTTGAAGATGCGGTTGTCGGTCAGCAGCCCCTCGATGTCGTCGCAGACCTTGAGGAAGGGATCACACCAGTCGAGGATGTCGCGCACCAGCTCGTCGGGCAAGTCCTGATGGACGCCACCGATGCGGAAGTACTTCGCGTGCATGCGCGAGCCCGAAGCGCGCTCGTAGAAGATCATCAGCTTCTCGCGCTCCTCGAAGCCCCACAGCGGCGGGGTGAGCGCGCCGACGTCCATCGCCTGCGTCGTGACGTTGAGAAGATGCGACAGCAGCCGGCCGATCTCGGAGTAGAGCACGCGGATGAGCTGGCCGCGGTAGGGAACGGTGAGCCCGAGCAGCTTTTCTGCGGCGAGGCAGAAGGCGTGCTCCTGATTCATCGGGGCGCAGTAGTCGAGACGGTCGAAGTAGCCGATCGCCTGCAGATAGGTCTTGTGCTCGATCAGCTTTTCGGTGCCGCGATGCAGCAGGCCGACGTGCGGATCGACGCGCTTCACCACCTCGCCATCGAGCTCGAGCACCAGACGCAGCACGCCGTGCGCCGCCGGATGCTGCGGGCCGAAGTTGATATTGAACGAGCGGATGTCTGCTTCAGCCATTGCTTGCCTCGTGCGGGAGCCTCCCATGGGCTCCCCGATACGTGAAACCTTGAACTCGAAACGTGCGGCTCAGGTCTTGCGCCGTGCCACCGGCCCGACGCGCGCCGCCTTCGCCTTCTCGTTGACCTTGGCCTCGAACTTGTCCCACGGCACAACCGCGCGTTCGTGCAGGCCCTCTCCGATCTTGTCGATGCCGTCGTGGGCGCGAACCTTGAACGAAACGCGGCGCCCCCTCACGGCCGTGCACTCGGCGTCGACCGTGACGATCTGGCCCGGCACCGTCGCCGCAACATGCGTCACGTCCACATGCGTGCCGAGAGAGCCTTCACCCGGATCGAGATGCGGCGTCAGCATCTGTACGCACGTCCACTCCATCAAACCGACCATGAACCCCGTCGCGAAGACCGTCGGCATGAGCTGGAACTCGTGCGCCTCGGGATAGAGATTGGGGACCGTCTTGTCGGCCGGCACCTTGTAGGCGAACTGGAAGGTGGCACCGGGTTTCAGAGTGTCTTTCATCGTTCACGCCTTACCGAGCACCGTCACCCGCCTCACGCCCTGCCGCCCGCGCCGCCATTGGCCTTCTCGTCGCCCGGAAGCGGGACGTTGATGCCTTCCCACGGGCTGTCGAAGTCGAAGTTGCGGAACTCCTGGTTGAGCTTGATCGGCTCGTACACGACGCGCTTCTGCTCGTCGTCGTAGCGCACCTCGACGTAGCCCGTGACCGGGAAATCCTTGCGCAGCGGATGGCCCTGGAAGCCATAGTCCGTCAGCAGTCGGCGCAGGTCCGGGTGGCCCGAGAACAAGATGCCGAACATGTCGTAGGTCTCGCGCTCGAACCAGTCGGCCGCGGAATAGACGCCGATCGCCGTCGCAACCGGCTCCGTCTCGTTGGTCTCGAGCTTGACGCGGATGCGCTGGTTCGTGCGCGGCGAAAGCAGGTGATAGACGACGTCGAAGCGGTTCTCGCGCCCCGGCCAATCGACGCCGGTGATGTCGATCAGCACCTCGAAGCGGCAGCGCGCATCGTCGCGCAGCACCTTCAGCACGTTGGTGATCTGGCTGCGTGAACCCGTCAGCGTCAGCTCGCCATAGGCGATCTTACGGTCGAGCAGCGCGCCGGAGATCTTGCCGGAGATGTACGTCGCGAAATCGTCGAGCTGTTCGTCCATGTGCTTTCCGTGTGCGTGAAAGGTCGCGGACCGTGGCCGGGAGCGATTGCCGGCGCCGGCCAGGAGCCCGGCGACGGCGGCTGCCTCATCTTTCGATGGTGCCCGTGCGGCGGATCTTCCGCTGCAGGAGCAGAATGCCGTAGACGAGGGCTTCCGCAGTCGGCGGGCAGCCCGGAACATAGACGTCGACGGGAACGATGCGGTCGCAGCCGCGGACCACGGCGTAGGAATAGTGGTAGTAGCCGCCGCCGTTGGCGCACGATCCCATCGAGATCACGTAGCGCGGCTCCGGCATCTGGTCGTAGACCTTGCGCAGCGCGGGCGCCATCTTGTTGGTCAGCGTACCGGCCACGATCA
>CALMPK010000171.1 GCA_937873575.1 uncultured Hyphomicrobiaceae bacterium | reverse complement strand
ACCGTTCAGTTGACGCCCTACGACTTAACCAAGGGCCGGATTGTTTTCCGTGCCAAGTAGTAGATTACGAGAGTACAGCCATCGGAGAATTTGAATGAAGGTAACCGCATCGGTCAAACGTATGTGCCGGAAATGTAAGGTCATTCGTCGGCATGGGGTCGTAAGGATTATTTGCGCGGATCCTCGCCATAAGCAGCGCCAGGGTTGATCAATCCTCAGCGAGCCGTTAGAATGCACGGCTTTGCTTTTTCATTGCCGAATGGTTCGGTATAGCTCACTTTAGCGACGAGAAATAGGTAGACATATGGCCCGTATCGCAGGCGTCAATATTCCAAACCAGCAGCACGCCGAGATCGCGCTGACGGCCATCTATGGAGTTGGCCGTACACGTGCGCAGAAGATATGTGATGCCGCAAAAGTAAAACGTGCGGCGAAGATCAAGGATCTTACCGATGCAGAAATGGATCGGTTGCGCGAAGAAGTTGGCAAGTTTAGCGTGGAGGGAGATCTTCGTCGTGAAGTGACGATGAGCATCAAGCGATTGATGGATCTCGGTTGTTATCGGGGAGTTAGGCATCGCCGTGGCTTGCCGGTCCGGGGGCAGCGTACCCGAACCAACGCCCGTACTCGTAAGGGCCCACGTAAGGCTATCGCTGCCGCAAAGAAATAATTGGGCTGATTTGCTCTCGAAAGACTGACTGGATTCAATATGGCCAAGACTCAGACGAAAGTCCGAAAGAAGATCAAGAAGAATGTCGCCGAAGGCATAGCGCATGTTCATGCCTCGTTCAACAATACCATCATTACCATTACGGACCGTCAAGGGAATGCTTTGTCTTGGGCGACCTCTGGCGGTGCCGGTTTCAAGGGCTCCAGAAAATCCACTCCCTTCGCGGCCCAGGTGGCCGCCGAAGCTGCTGGCAAAGCAGCACAAGAGTGCGGCGTCAAGAACCTTGAGGTTCGGATCAAGGGGCCGGGTCCGGGGCGTGAGTCGGCAGTGCGAGCGCTTAATGCCCTCGGTGTGAAGATAACAAGCATCACCGACATTACGCCGGTTCCCCACAACGGTTGTCGGCCGCCGAAGCGGCGCAGAATCTAGAAAAAGGAGTCGATAGTGGCCCGCAATCTTGACGCGAAGTGTCGTCAATGTCGCCGAGAGGGTGAGAAGCTCTTCCTCAAGGGTGAGAAGTGCTTTACAGACAAGTGCTCGATTGAGCGTCGTTCGTATGCTCCCGGCCAGCACGGCCAGAAATCCGGCCAGCGCCTATCCGGCTATGGCCAGCAGTTGCGCGAGAAGCAAAAGATTCGTCGTATTTACGGTGTGCTCGAGCGACAGTTTCGCAAGACGTTCGCTGAAGCTGAACGCCGCAAGGGACAGACCGGCGAAAACCTGCTGCAACTCTTGGAATCTCGCCTCGATTCGATCGCTTTCCGAATGGGATTTGGCGCTTCGCGCGCCGAGGCTCGGCAAGTTGTCCGGCACAACGGTGTGCTGGTAAATGGCAAGCGGGTGAACATCCCCTCGTTTGGGCTTCGTCCTGGCGACGTAGTGCAGTTAACAGATGCTGCTCGAGCCCATCTTCGCACCAAGGCTGCGCTTGAGGCTGCGGAATCGCGCAATTTCCCCGAATGGCTTGAAGTCAATGTGAAGGAGGCCCGCGGCGTCTTGAAGGCGCTCCCAGTTCGTGAAGATCTGCCGGCGTCTCTGAACGAAGGTCTCGTGGTCGAACTGTATTCGCGTTAATCCATTATTAGGCGCCCGGGGGCATTTTGCCCCCGGGCGCCATTGTCTTGAAGGAATGCAGATGCAAAGCAACTCGCTTCTGAAGCCGCGGATAATCGACGTTCAAACCCTTTCTCCGCTACACGCCAAGGTGATCATGGAGCCTTTTGAAAGGGGTTATGGACACACCTTGGGTAATGCCTTGCGCCGTATCCTATTGTCGTCAATGCCAGGCGCGGCACCCACCGAGGTTTCAATTGACGGTGTTCTCCATGAGTACTCCACGCTGGATGGTGTGCGCGAGGATGTGGTCGATATTCTCCTCAACATGAAGGGCGTCGTGCTCAAGATGCACAACCGGAGCGAGGCGACACTGCAACTGTCCAAGAAGGGAGAGGGCGTGGTTACGGCGGGCGATATCGAAACTTCGCACGACGTTGAGATAATCAATCCCGATCACGTTATCGCCCATGTGGCTCCGGGCGGGCAGCTTGACATGCAAATAAAGATCGAGACCGGCCGTGGTTACGTTCCTGCCAATGTTCGGCCAGCGGTGGGCGATAACAGGGGTATCGGCCGGATTCTGATGGATGCCTCTTTCAGCCCGGTCCGTCGCGTCAGTTATCAGGTGGAATCGGCGCGCGTAGAGCAGCGGACCGATCTTGATAAACTGATCATCGATATTGAAACCAACGGCGCGGTCGACCCCGAAGAGTCTATCCGCTATGCGGCGCGGATTCTCATGGAACAGCTCTCGGTCTTTGCGGACCTTGAAGGGACCCCTGTTTCGATCGACGCGCCGAAGGCGGCGGCTGTGGACCCGATTCTGCTTCGCCCCGTCGATGACCTTGAGTTGACTGTTCGATCGGCCAACTGCCTGAAAGCAGAGAACATCTACTACATCGGCGACCTCATTCAGCGTACTGAGACAGAATTGTTGAAGACACCGAACCTTGGACGCAAGTCGCTTAACGAGATAAAAGAGGTGCTTGCTTCTCGTGGCCTCACGCTCGGCATGAAGTTGGAGAACTGGCCTCCGGCCGGGCTTGAAAAACTGGGCTAGCGATCTGGTTTGGGAATCTCTCTGAATAACGATTAACCGGCCGTTTGCCAAGCATGTCTATAGTGCGACAGCCGAAAAATATTAAAGGGAATAGTTCATGCGCCACGCCAACGGATACAGAAAACTCAACCGAACATCGTCTCATCGCGCGGCGATGTTCCGCAACATGGCAGTCTCGCTGTTGCGCCATGAGGCCATCAGGACGACGCTACCAAAGGCCAAGGAACTACGTCGCGTTGTTGAACCATTGATTACGCTGGGCAAGAAGCCGAGCTTGGCGAATCGTCGCCTCGCCTT
>CALMPK010000170.1 GCA_937873575.1 uncultured Hyphomicrobiaceae bacterium | reverse complement strand
TCGTCGCGCCGTCGATCGGCTCGTTGGTAGCAGGGTTGTCGAGATAGACCGTCAGCTTGTGGCCTTCGGCGGTCGCCACAAGTTCGAGATCGGCCGTGACGCTGGAGAGCCGCGGTATATCCGCACTCGCCTGCACCGAAGCCCCTCCGTCACCGTGGTCGTGCCCGGGGCCCGCGTAGGCCAGCGACGAGAAGCAAGCGAAAGCAAGTACGAAGGCGGAGATAAGCTTCATGGCTCGATACCCTGAGCTTGATTGATGTCGGATTGGGCGCGGTCGACAGCGATGCGGGCGAGCGCACGCGCGTTGGCGGCGTCGAACATCTGGACACGCGCGCGGATAAGCTCGCTGAGTGACGTCTGACCTGCCTGTTGGGCCTTCTCGATCAGGATGACCGCCGCCGAGAGCTGTGTGTACCGCTTCTCGAGCGCAGCAAGTTGCTGCCTAGTCCCTGATAGTCGGGCGCGAGCTCCATTGACCTCGGTCTTCAGAGCCAGCTCGGCGGCCACCAGCTCCGCCCGCGCAGCAACGATCGCCCCATCGGCCGCAGCACGCTTCGGTGCGTTGACGGCCTCGTAGGCGAATGGGATTTTGAGCCGGGCGCCGAGCTGCGTGTTGTAGTCTTCGCTGCGGTCGCCGCGATCCGTCTGGGTCGTCAGCCCGAACTCGGGCCGATCCCGGTCGACAACCTCGACCAGATGTCGTTCCGCTTCTGCTCGGGCAACGGCCGCACTCAGTGCCAACACGTTGGGGTGGGTGGCTCTTCGAGCTTCCGCGGACTCTTTGAAGTGCCCGGGAGGCTTCCTGCCGGTCTTCCCTTCAAAGCGGATCTGCGCCTCTCGAAGTTCGCTGCGCCGAGCTTCCACGGCAGCCTCCGCGTCGTTCAGTTCGGCTTCGGCCAAATGCTGATCGATCTGGGATGACTGGCCGGCCGCCGTTCGGCGCTTGGTGTCGTCTGCCAGCGCCTTGGCAATGGCACGGCGGCGTTCCGCCAACGCCAGCTTCTCGCGTGCTTCGGCTAGCTCCCAATAGGCGTCGCGGACGATCTTCGCCACGTCGAGGCGACGCTTGCCGATCTCCGCTTCGATACCTGCCAATGCGAGGTCTGCCGCTTGCGCGCTGGCACCTCGCTCTCCCGGCAGCCAGATCGGGAACGCGGCTTCGGTCGCGACCTCGCGTGCGCCCCTCCGGGTCGTCAGCGCGTCGGACTGCGTGCTGACACTGACCGACCAGCCGCCCGGCAGCAGTGCTCCGGCCGCATCACGCTTGGCGAGTTGCTCGCCCATGCGTGCAACCAGCGCCTGGATCTCCGCGCTCCGCTCAACAGCTGCCTCGAAGGCAGGCGTCAGAGTGGAGGCGTTGGCCGAGATCGGATTGCTGGCAGCGACGATGAGGCCGAGGCACAATCGTGCCCATCTCATGCGTAGAATCCCTGCTTAGAGTTCGACAGACGCGTCATTAGACGCGAGGAACATCAAGCAGCGATTCGGGGAGGCCTGAGGAGGCTGAAAAGGACTTGAAGATGGCGGCGGTTGTCGTGTCCCGCCGACACGAACTCGATCCTGTGAGCCAACCATAGCTCGATTGGCGTCCGCAGGAGGAACGGGCCCACGGCGGAGCCACCGCACACGGCACAGTTGCAGTCCGGGCAGTCTGGGGCGGGTCCATGGGCCCCGTCATCATGGACGTGAGAGTGCCCATGCTGGTGGGTTACTTGAGCGGGCCGGGCAGTTGCCGACTGAACGTCCGAAGGATTGGCCTTTGTTGCAGCCACTGACGTTGTCGCAAATGCATCGGTTGGTGCCAACGGCAACATGCTCGCACCCAAGCCAACAATGGCGGCGACGAGCAAGGCAGCTAACAATGTGCTCCAACGGCGCAGCATATGCTGATGAAGCGATGGAATCGAGATGAAAGTCAATAGCGTACCCGCCACACGCAATCCCTGATCTGCGATTGCGTCGACGCTGTGTCAAGATCGCTATTTGCGGGTTCGGGACGCTATTGCTTGCGGCCAGGAACGCGGAAATCGTCCAAGAGCTGCCCCGCCGGCACCTTCAGCCCCTTGGCGATCTTGTCGAGGATGAGCACCGTCGGGTTGCGGACGCCGCGCTCGATGCCGCTGATGTAGGTCCGGTGCAGGCCGCAGTGGTCGGCAAAGCTCTCCTGCGAGAAGCCCTGCTCCTCCCGCAGTTTCTTGAGGTTCAGCCCTAGCCGGCGGCGCACGTCCATGCCGGACAGGGTTTCGACACCTTAGTCGATCAATCTACAGACGATGAGTCTCATTTGTCTGGACTTCACAGCCGAAGGAAGCGATCTGGCGTTCCCGGTAATGAACCCTATGAGTCTCATCCATGAACCAGACGACCCAGATGCACCCGATCGCCCCGACCACCGTCCGCTACATCAAGCTCGGCGCCGGCGGCAGCTTCGCCCGCTCGAGCCTCGATCAGGGCGAGCTTCAACTCGGCTACCATGAGGTTCCGCACGATCTCTGCGCCGCAGGCGACTGGGACAAGGTGCTCGGCCACTTCACGAGCATCCGGAGGAGCATCGGCAAGGCCAAGGACTCTTTGCGGGAGGTCCAGGACTGCTACACGCTCGGGTCCGATTGTCTCTGGATCACGTTCGCAGGCGGCCTTCTCTGGTGGGGCTTCGCCGAACCCGAGGTAACGTGGCTCGGAACCGATCACAACCGCTCGGCATCACGGGTTCGGCGCATGATCGGCGGCTGGCGCAGCACCAATACTCTGGGCGAGCCGCTGCAAATGAACGAACTGCCGACGCGGCTGACCCAGGTCGCCAACTACCGCGGCACGATCTGCGCCGTCCGGGCAGCCGACTGTCTGGTCCGCAAGATCAACGCCGAAGAGGAGCCGGTCGTGGCGGTCGCAACCTCGGCCCGGGCGGCGATGCTCACGTCGGCGAGGCAGATGATCGCCGAGCTGCACTGCGCCGACTTCGAGATCATGGTCGACCTCATCTTCGCCCGCGGCGGTTGGCAGCGCACATCGGTGCTCGGCGGAACGTCGTGTTGAAAACACGCCTTCGGCATGATGGCGGATATCGACCTGCTGATCGAGCAGCCGACCATCGGCGAGGTGGCCTCGGTCCAGGTCAAGTCCCGCGCCAGCTAGGCGGCGTTGGACGAGCACATCAGCTACTTCGCCTCGAGCGGCCTGACGCGCACGTTCTTCGTCTGCCACTCGCCCGACGGGACGCTCTCGACGGGTGGCGCCCCCGGCGTGCACCTCTGGACCGGCGAGTACCTGGCCGACGTCGCCGTCAAGTCCGGCCTGTTCGAGTGGCTCATGGATCGCGTGGGGTGATGCGGTGATGCGGAACATCGCGGCGACACGAACGCTTCCGGCGCTCAACGCAACTCTGTGCCGCCCGCCCTCGCCTCCGCGACCTCCTCGAACGCCGCGCCGGTTGCGGCGAGCGTGGCGCGCTTGCCGGTGTAGGCCTCGAAGCGGCGGACGATGACGTCACAGTAGTGCGGGT
>CALMPK010000169.1 GCA_937873575.1 uncultured Hyphomicrobiaceae bacterium | reverse complement strand
TGGTCTCGACGATCTGCTACGGCAGATCGCTCCTGGCCAGGGCAGCGGCGGTGGTTCGGGCGGCGGCCTCGGCGATATTCTCGGCAAGCTCGGTCAAGGTGGTGGTGCCGGCGGCGGGCTGGGTGACATCCTCGGCAAGCTCGGAAAAGGTGATGGCGCGGGCGGCGGCCTCGGCGACATCCTCGGCAAGCTCGGTCAAGGCGGCGGGGCAGGTGGCGGCCTCGGTGACATCCTCGGCAAGCTCGGCAAGGGCGGCGGCGCGGGCGACGGCGCGGGCGGAGGGCTTGGCGACATCCTCGGCAAGCTCGGCCACGGCGGCAGCGCCGACGACGTGATGCGCCAGCTCAAGGACCTGGTGTCGAGCAACCAGCTCGGCGCCGGCGCGGTGCTCGGCGGTCTCGGCGCGCTCGTATTCGGGACCGAGACCGGGCGCTCCATCGCGACAAGCGCGGCGAAGATCGGCGCTCTGGCGCTGATCGGCGGCCTCGCCTATCGCGCTTACATGAACTACTCGCAGGGCAAATCCGTTCAGGCGGACCCGGGGCTGCTGCCGGCCCCCGCGCCCGATGGCTCCGGCTTCGAGCCTTCGGCCACGACCAACGACGCCGCGGCCCTCTACGTGCGCGCGATGATCGCCGCTGCGGCCGCGGACGGGCGCATCGACAATACCGAGCAGAGCCGCATCCTCGGCAGTCTCGACCAGATCGGTCTCGGCGCAGAGGCCGAGGAGTTCCTCGCGAGCCAGCTCAACAATCCCGCGAGCGCGGCGGACATCGCAGCCGACGTTTCCTCGCCGGAAATCGCGGTACAGGTCTACACGGCCTCGCGCATCGCCATCGATCCCGATACGCGCGGCGAAGTCCAGTTCCTCGACGAGCTCGCCCAACGTCTCGGCATCGACGCCAGTCTCAAGGCACACCTCGACGCCGCCGCGCGCAGCGCGGCCGCGTAAACGACGCGAGGCGTCTCAGCGCGGCGACGACGTGCGCAGCGGGCATTCGACCCGCGGAGTGCGCGTCAATATCGGTGCGAGAAACCTGCAAACGAAACGGCCGGACCCGAAGGTCCGGCCGTTCCTGTTTGCAACGATGTCATCGCTCGGAAGAATGCCGTCGCGGCGATCGCGCGTTCGGCCCTCGCGAGCGATTGCTCGCGCGCCGTTACTTGCGCGCCGGTGCCTGCGCCGTCTCCTGCAGCGAGAAGAACACGTCGACGCGAAGACCGGTGACGAGCTGCGAGCCGCTGTCGAGCGTGACGATCACTTCGAGCACATCGACATCCGCCGGGCGGCGCGGGCCGCGCGTGGTGATGTGAGCCGCGCCAAGCGCAGAAGCGATGGCGGTGACGGTGCCGGTGAACTCCTGGTTCGGATAAGCATCCGCCCGCACCACGGCCTTCTGTCCGACGGCGATCTTGTTGATGTCGCGCTCCTCGACCTCGGCGCGAACCTTGAGCGCCGAGAGGTTGGCGAACGTCAGCAGCGGTGCCTCAGGCGACACCACCGAAACCTCGCCGACCTTCGCATTGCTGCGCAGAACGGTGCCATCCGTCGGGGCACGCACGCGGGTTCGCTCGAGCGCCTGATAGGCGAGCCTCAGGTCGGCCCGCGACTGCGTCAGGGCCGCCTCGAGGCGATCCGGCAGAGGCAGCCCAGCGCGCGATTCGACCTCGGCGAGCTTGCTGCGGGCATCCGCCACCTCGGCCTTGCGGTCGTTCACCTTGACGCGCAGGTTGACGAGATCGGCGGCCGCTTGGCCACCCGCTTCAGCCGCGCGCGAGCGCGCCTTGTCGAACGCCTGGCGCGCCGCGAACAGATCGCGCTCGGCGGCGTCCAGTGCATCTTCCGCTTTGCGACGCTCGAGAGCGGCACCGGCGACGTTGCCCTTCTCTTCGTCACGCTCGCGCCGGCGGACGTCGACTTCGGCGGTTGCCGCGGAGATCTTGGCGAGGTAGTCGGCGTCGTCGAGCCGCACGAGCAGGTCGCCCTTGAGCGCAAAATCGTTCATGTCGACGAGAACCTCGGCGATCGGTCCGTTGACCGGCGCGACGATGCGCACCTCGCCGTCGGACGGCTCGACGCGGCCGGTGGCCGATGCCGCCCACGTGGGGTCGGCCTTGCGCGCGGCTTCCATGCCCGGCGCGGCTTGCCCCGAGTTGGCAAGAGCGCTGTGCGAACTCGGCTGCCACGTCAGGATGGCGCCTACGGCTGCGGCGGCGACGAACGCCACCGCGATGGTGCTGATGGTTGAGTCGACCTTAAGCATGTGCTTTCCGCCTCTTGGTGAGATCCGTGATTTCGGGAGCATCGAGCCCATCGGGGCGGCGCTCCTCTCCGACGATTTTGCCATCTTCAATGCGGACCACGCGGTCCGCGTAGGGCAGCGTGCGGGGATCGTGGGTGACGACCAGAACGCTGCGTTTCTGCTCCTTGGCGATGCGCGCGAGCAGCGCCATCACCGCGTGACCGTTCTCGGTATCGAGCGCCGCGGTCGGCTCGTCCGCCAGCACCACGGAAGGCGAGCTGGCGATGGCGCGGGCAACAGCGACACGCTGCTGCTCACCGCCGGACATGGAGCCCGGGTGATACTTGAGCCGATGGGCGAGACCGACGTCGCGCAGCACTTCCTCCGCGCGGGCCGCGGCCTTGAAGCCCGTCTGGCCGCGCACGTCGAGCGCGATGCGCACGTTCTCGAGCGCGGTGAGCGTCGGGAACAGGTTGTAGGACTGGAAGATGAAGCCGATATGGTCGCGCCGCACCTTCGCCAGATCCTCCGCCGACATGCCGGTGGTCGACTGGCCGACGACGCGCACATCGCCGCGTGTCGGCTTCAAGATGCAGCCGAGGATAGAAAGCAACGTCGTCTTGCCGCTGCCCGACGGCCCCATGAGGAGCGTCAGCTCCGAGGGACGCAGAGCGACCGACACGCCCTTCAGCGCGGTGATCTTGCCGGCGCCGGAGCCGAGCTCCTTGACGACATCGACTGCCTCGAGAACGGGGTCGCCTGTCATTTGCTGAACACCATGGCTGGATCGATCTTGGTAACTTTCATGATCGCGGACAGTGCCGAGATCGCGCACATGAATATCGTGACTGCGAAGAGCGTCGCCGCGAGCCACGGCGTCATCACGAGCGGCAACGGCGTGCTGCGACTGAGATAGACGACGGCGAGCGCGATCACCATTCCGAGCCCGTAGCCGATGACGGCGCTCAAGCCCGCCTGGCCGAGGATCACCTTGTGGATATAGGCCGACGACGATCCGAGCGCACGAAGCGTGGCGAACTCGGTGATGTGATCCTTGGTGCTCGAGTAGAGCGTTTGCGCGACGATCACGGTGCCGACGAGCAGTCCGAGCAGTGCGCCACCGATGAGCGCGACGCCAGCACCCGTCTTGAACAGCCAGGTCGTGAGCGAGCGGTCGCGGAACTCTTCCTTCGTCAACACTTCGGCGCGCTCGAGCCGGCTCTTCAAGTCCTTGCGCACGGCCTCGATATCGGCATCGGGCTTCAACTTGACAAGGTAGAAGCTCGTGGCGTCGTTCGGCGCGCCGACAAGGTGGCGAGCACGGGAGATCGGCATGTAGACGTAAGGCGCCTGGGTGAACGAGCGGATGCCCTGGGTCAGCCCCTTGATGCGAACACGGCCCGTCGCCGCCTGCGCGGTATCGCCGATGCCCGAGACATCGAGTTCCTTCAGATACGAGCGATCGACGAGCACGCCATCCGGCGACTTGATGTCAGCCCAGCTCGTTCCCTCGGCGTAACCCCATGGCACCAGTCCGCCGTCCTCCGGGTCGGTGCCGACCACCACGACGCGCGTGCTGCCGCCGCTCGGCTTGCGCCACTCGGCGAAGTTGACGACGAGCGGGATGACCTCGGCGACGCCCGGCGTCGCGAGAGCCTGATGGCGCTCGCCGGAGCGCAGCAGCAGTCCGCCGTCCTCGAAGCTCTTGGCGCCGAACGCCGTGATCCAGAGGTCGCCGTTGGCGCGATCGATATTGGCGGTGATCATGCGGCTCGAGCCGAGATAGAGACCGAGCTGAATGGCGACCAGAACGATCGAAAAGAGAATGCCGACCAGTGTCACGGCCAGGCGGACCCGGTCGTGGAAAAGATTTCGGAAGGCGAGCGTCAGAATCATGGGCTTCAGCCTATTGTTCTTGCTTCGGACGAATTACATTTTGCCGGAAGTGCAAGCCGGCTGACGCCAAGGCCCGGCACGAAAACTACACCTAGGGCCTGAAACGAACGCTTTCGAGTGGCGATTTGTCTTACTCGGCATAAAAGGCGGCGCAAGGAAGGCACTTGCGTTTCTGCTGGCGCGCCAATCGTCGCATAAGTCGAAACTCCAATAACCGTCCCGCTTGCACCAGAACGAATGAGACGGCGACTTCCGATGCCTTTCGGCAGATCTATCAAACCGGCCCCACGGCGGTTGGAACTTGCGGAACAATGAAGCTTTTTGCTTAATGAATATATTCCGACGCTTAAGGAGTTATTGGCGAGAGCCTTGCCCTTGCCGCAAACGTAGTGGTCAAATGCGCGTGTAGTGCAAGAAACCGCCGCACACCACCCTTGAGCCGAGTTCCGGCCAAAACCGCGTGCCGTTGAGTTGAGTTCGACCTCGTGTCGCAAAGAGCAGATATCCGCCATGACGAATTTCGCTTGCCCTTCCGTCCGCCTGCCGAAAGCGACGCTGCGCCGCACCCGCCTCCGCGGCCTTGCCGCCGCGGCCGTTGCCGGCTCCGCCGCGCTTCTCGCCGGATCGGCGACCGCCCAGGCGCCAAACGAGCTTGGCCGCTGGTATGACGACACCGGCCAGGGCGTCGTCGAGCTGTACCAGTGCGGCAGCAAGCTGTGCGGCCGCATCGTGTGGCTGCGCGAGCCCCTCGGCAAGGACGGCAAGCCTCTGTTCGACGGGTACAATCCCAATCCGTCGATGCGCTCGCGAACCATCTGCGGCCTCCAGGTGCTCGGCGATCTCGCCCGCCAGAGCGACGGCAGCCTCGACGGGGGCTGGGTCTATGATCCCAAGGTCGGCAAATCGTATGACGCCGCCATGGAGCTCGAGAACCGTAACCGCCTCACTTTGACGGGCTACAAGGGCGTGCGCTTTCTCGGCAAATCGTTCACCTGGACCCGCGCCCCGGCCAACTTGCCCACCTGCTCCAGCCCGACTCTGACATCGAGCCCGCCCGTCCGCTGAATTCTCCCGGCCCGTGCGTATCGTCGCGCTGCGTTGCCGGAGCGTCAGCGCTGGTGAGCGCGGGGCCGCGCATCGCGGTCCCGCCGTTCTGGTGTCGGGCCCCTCGGTCGAGCACCCGAAAGGCAGGGCTGCCGCCCGGAGGATGCAGGGCCCTGTGCCCGGGCAAATCCCGGACAATTCGTTCAAGGTCGTCGGGCCGCGTTACTCGGCAGCGACGGTCGAGACGCGCTGCGCCGACGTGATTGGACGCACCACCTTCTGGCGCTCGGCGGCGTTGAGCCGCTCGGCGAAATCAACGGCGCGATCCGCAACGAGGTTGCGCTGCCGATCGAGCGTGATCATGTGATAGCAATCGTCGAGCACCAGCATCTCGACGAGACCGCCGAGGCAGCGCTGGAGCTTGAACGCGTTCTTGAGGTCGCTCTGGTCGTCCTGGCGCGGATGCATGATGAGCGTCGGCTGATTGACCTTGCCGAGCTCGCGCTTCACCGCCTTCGCCATCCGCCGGAACTGGTAGACGAGCGCGCCACCGCGGCCGAAAATATCCTCGACCGGACGATCGTCGGCCTGGAAGCTGTCGAGCACGAACTTGCGGATACGCTCGTCCTTGATCCCGAACGGAGCCGTCTGCTTGAAGCGGAACATCCGTGCCGAATAGCGATCCTGAACCAGACGGAAGAAGTTGAAGTACCACGGGATCGCCCAGCCGTTCGGCCACAGCGTCGGCGCGAACAGCAGCAGGCCACGAATCTTCTCCGGCCTCTGCGCGGCGAGATGCAAGGCGAGCACGGCGCCCGCAGACAATCCGCCGACGAAAATCGTATCGCAGGTTTTGGCGAGGTCCTCGTAGGCCTTCTCGATGCCCGCGTACCAGTCTTCCCAGGTCGACATGCCCGAGACGTCGGTTCCAGCGGTCAGACCGGGCACGAACGGGCAGCTCACCGTGAAGCCGGAGCGCCCGAGACCCTGCGCGAGATAGCGAAGCTCCACCGGCGTTCCGCCGAGGCTGTGCACCAGCAGTACGCCCGTGCGCCCCCCCCCGATCGTGTAGCTGCCATGGTGGCCTTGGAATTTATCTTGCTTGCTCATGCCGTTATTGGAACTCGCTCTTACGCCACTCAAATTAACGAGTAGCCCATGATGCTCCATTTAGCCAAGCCCCATTTTTTGGGGTCTCGGCCGCTTTTCGAGGCCGTCTCCTGGTTAATCCGTCAAATACCGGCGCGTTGTGCCAGTACGTCCAAGTCGTCCAGTGCAGGCCGGCGGAACGCGCAGGCCGAGTTCTTCGTCGCCTCGCGATGCCAGTCGGTTCACGACCGTCTGCCCTTCGAGTGCCCCAGGCCGAGCGACGCCCATTGATGGACACGTCCGATCCGGCATTGCGATAGGTCAGTCTGACGCAACCTCAACCGACCCCTATAAGAAGCCGAAAGGCATGAAAGAACCCTTCATGTTGCGTCGCACAATAACCGCTCTGGAGTCAACCTACCGAGAGGTCGGCTGCTTCCACCGGGGATACGGCTGAAATGAGGCACTCGTTCCAGCTGCGGCGTTCCAGCACCGCACGCGGCGGTAGATTTCCCCACCTGGTTGCCGCCCGACAGGCTCCGCGAAGCGCGTGAATGAGCACCTCCCGAATTCTGCGGCGCAACGCACGAATGCTCGTCTCGACGCCAAAGTAGCGTTGAGAATACTCATGAATTGCCGAGCGGAACGGTGCTATACGAAGGTATGCTTAATAGTCGCCTAGGACACTTGCGGCGGCGACGAGCTGGCTGAACTCAAGGTTGCCGCTGCGACATAGGCGACCAGCGCGGCGGCGCAGGCGAAGAGGTACGGCGTCGCAGTGACCTGCGACAGCACGCCGCCGACCCAGACGACGACTCCCGCGGTCAGTGCGGCGATCGCACATCGCTCTCCGCCGAAGCGGGTAAAGAGCCCG
>CALMPK010000168.1 GCA_937873575.1 uncultured Hyphomicrobiaceae bacterium | reverse complement strand
TGATCGCGCCGGCCTGGGACCTGACCGAAGAGCTGATGTGGAACGAGTTCCCCGACGATGCCCGCCGCGACTTGATGGAGAAAGGCGTCTACTACCGGCCTTCGGACTACGGCCAGCCCTACGCCATCACGCGGCAGTTCATCGAGGAGGGCCGCAACCACCTGTTCCGCGGCGAACCGTTCGATCCGGGCCGGCCGATCGTCATCCTCCAGGGAGCGATGGACGTCGACGTTCCGTTACAGCACGCGCGGCGACTGGCCGGGTTCATCTCAGGGGGATGGGCGAAGCTGATCGAGGTCGCCGACGGCGAGCACCGCATGTCCCGGCCGCAAGACCTCGAGCTTCTCTTTCACGAGATCTCGGCGCTGACGACGTGATCGCTCAATCGATCATCGTCAGGAATTCCTGGCGCGTGATCGGGTTGTCGCGGAACACGCCGAGCATACGGCTCGTCACCAGATCGGTGCCCGGCTTGTGCACGCCACGCGTCGTCATGCAGTGATGCTCGGCCTTGAGCACCACGGCGACGCCCTGCGGCTTCAACACATGATCGATCGCATTGGCGATCTGCGCCGTCATCTTCTCCTGGATCTGCAGCCGCTTGGCGTAGACTTCGACGACCCGCGCGAGCTTGGAGATGCCGACCACCCGGCCGTTCGGAATATAGGCGACCCACGCCTTTCCGATGATCGGCGCCATGTGGTGCTCGCAGTGGCTCTCGAAGCGGATGCCGCGCAGCGCGATCATCTCGTCGTAGCCCTCGATCTCCTCGAACGTCTTATTGAGGATGTCCTCGGGGTCGAGCGCGTAGCCGCCGAAATATTCTTTGTAGGCCCGCACGACGCGCGATGGCGTCTCTTGCAGGCCGTCGCGGACGGGGTCCTCGCCGACGAAACGCAGGATGGTGCGGATAGCCTCTTCGGCCTCGGCGAGGCTCGGGCGCTCGAACGACGTCGTCTCCTTCACGATCGAAGGATTGGCGGCGACCTGGGTGGAGCGACGGGCCCGTTTATCCATGGCAGGAGCGATCTCTCGAATACTGAAGGGACACCGGAAGTGGTGTGAATACGGCGGCGGTCAAGGGCTGGTTCAACTCGGCCCCGCAGAAAGCGCAGGGTGGCGAGATACGGGGCCGCGGACGGGCGAGGCCGCCGTCTCCGCTTCGAGGTCGTATCCCCGCCGCGAAGCGATCGACTTTAGTATGGCAGATAACCCGAAGCCGAGGCCAGCGCAATCCCGGCCGAACGGCTTGAGATTCTCGAACGAAATCAGCCGTGCGGGTGCGGCACGTGCGCGCGTCGCGCGTCAGTCGTCCGTCTCGCCCTCGGTCGCCAGATCGGACCACTCGGCAACCCGCGCGAGCTGCTCGTAATCGTCGTAGTCGTAGCTGAAGCCTGGACGCCGGCGCGCAGAATAGGCGGTCGCTGCATCGTCGAAGCGTGCGATGAGCTCGCTCAATCCCGCCGTCTGAGCGGCGGCAAGTTCCGCGATGGGTGCGCCGATCTGGCGTTCCTCGCCCGGCGGCGTACCACCCGTGATGCGGATGTAGGTGAGGCCCGAAACGTCGCGTGTCTCGATGCCGGCGAACCCGCCGGCGATGGCGATGGCGGCCTCGAGCGGGAGCTGTGGCGCGCGGCCCTCGGCAACGGCCCTGTCGCTCGGCGGCGTGCCGGTCTTGTAGTCGGTGATGACCATGCCTGCGGCCGAAACGTCCAGCCGATCGGCGCGCGCCGTCAGCTCGAACGGACCCGCCGGGCCATCGAGCACCATGCGCCCCGAAATCTCGGCCAGCACGCTGCCACCCGCCGACCGCCGCGCCGGCTCCGTCTCGGCGAACCACGCGGCGAACCGCTCGAAGCGCGGCAGCCAGAACGCGGCGATGCGCGGATTGGCGAGATAGGGCGCGAGCTTCTCGCGCGCGATCGCCACCAGTGCTCCGCGCGTATCGGCCGGCAGCTCGCGCGGGTGGCGGCGGGCGAGTTCGGCGAGGATATCGTGGATGATCGCACCCTTGAGGCTCGCGTCCGGCACGGTTCCGAGCGGCGCGAGCGGATCGAGCGCCAGGATATGCTGAGCGTAGATCGCGTAAGGGTTGGCGATCCACGTCTCGATACCTGAAACCGAGAGCCGGCGCGGTCGCTTGGCGACATCGGGACGCGGCTCGGGCGGCGCGCAGGGCTGGCGCTGAGCGATGGCATCGCGCGTGCGCGCCCAGCCGAGCCACGGCTTTTCCATGGCGATGGCGTCACGCATCTTGAGGCCGTCCAGCAGCGCGACGATGCGCATGAGCCAGCGCGAGGGTACCGTCGGCACGCCGTCGATCTTCTCGGCGCGCGTGAGATAGACGCGGTCGGCGCCGAGCAGCGACGTGAAATCGTGCGCCGCGTAACCGATCAGCTCCTCGGGCGAGGGCAGACCGAGTTCGCGCCGCATCGGCCGGTTGAGCCACGGTCCAGGGTCGGCCGCTTCGGGCCATGTGCCGTCGTTGAGAGAGCCGAGAATGACCACGTCGGGCTGCTGAAGGCGCGCCTCGAACGGCCCCCAGATGAACAGCCGCGGATGCAGCGGCACCTTCGGACGGATGTTCTCGCGCGCGATCAGGCTGCGATAGAGATCCGCGTAGTCGGCGGCGGCGATGTTCAGTTGAGGCAGGTCGGGCGATACGAACCCGGCGAACAGGCGCGCCGCGGCATCACCGGCGTCTCCGCGATAGAGTTCCGCGAAGAAGCGACCGCGATTTCCCTCGTTCTCTTCCTCGCCCGGTGCGAGCGGCTTCACCTCGCCGTCGGGAAGCCGCGCCACCGCCTCGGCCGCCGCGATATGCGCCGCCGCGAGCGATCCGAGCAGATGCGCCTCGCGCGTGGCGTAGAGCGTCGCCAACGGCGCGAATGCCGCCTTGAGGCGGGTGACGAGATCGCGCGCGCCCTCCCAGTCCTCCTTCCAGAGTCGGCGCACCGGCCGCTCCCGGCGCTCCCTGTTCGCGACGTCTGCCGCCGCCTGTTCGAGAGCCGCTTCGACGCCATCGAGACCCTGCCCTAGATATTCCGTGCGGAAGGCCGCGAGTTCGAGCGCGCGGGCAGCGCGACGAACTTCGAACGCGCCGAGGCCGACGCGCGTCAACGGGTGCTTGAGGAGCGCCATCAGCTCGGCCGGCGCGAACGAACTGTCGACGGCTTCGATGACCAGATCGAGGAACGCGCCCGGCACCGTCTTGGCGAAAGGACGACCGGCGGAATCGTCGACACGAATGCCCCAGCTTTCGAGCCGTGCCGCGACACGGCGCGCCAACAGTCGGTCGGGCGAGACGAGCGCCGCCGTTCGCCCCGGCACCTCCAGTGCCTCACGCAAGATGAGCGCGACGGCCTCGGCTTCGTCCTGCGCGGCCGGAGCATCGATGAGGTTTATTCCGGAAAGGCCTGCACGCAAGCGATCACGATCGACCGTGGAGGCATAGTCGTGCCATGCCGCCGTCGTGCTGGCCGGACGCATCGCCTCGGCGACGAATGCGAGGCGGTCGGACTGCGCCGGTGCCGGCTCCGCGCCAGGGAGAATCCGAACGTCGGCGCGCTCGACGCCAAGCCGGTCGAGCAGTTTCTTCATGCCGTGCTGGGGATGCTCGAAATGGCGCGGGGCCGTGGCTTTCTCGTCCGCCGGACGGATTGCGCGCCACGACGCTTCGTCGAGATGCATGTCGAGCGCGGGCAACACGATGTAACCGTTGTCGAGGCCGGCGACCGCGCGCATCAGCGCCGCGGTGGCGGGAATGGAGCCCGTCACGCCCGCAACGATGACCGGCGACTTCGGCGGGCTTTCGAGGAGCCGGCGCGTCTCGAGCTCGAGCGACCGGTTGCGGCTCGCGGCGGGTGACGCGAGAGCCTGCTCGGCGAGATGCGCGGGCCAGAATGCTGTGATGATCTCGAGAAAATCGAGGGTCTTCTTCCAGTGCTCCGAATAGGAGTCCGGCACCAGCTCCGCCATACGACCGAGGCTGACGCCTTCCGTCTCGACCATGTCCATCAAGCGGCCGAGCTCGTCGGCGAGAAGCGATGCCTGCGCGGGCGTCGATCTGCCGGCACCTGCGAACTCCGCGAACTCGCCCGTCGGATCGAGCGGCTCCGCCGAGGCCGATCGCATCTTCTCCGACCAGGCAAGCACGAGCTGCGTCAGCACGAGACGACGCTCTAGAGCGCTGATCGCCGGCAAGGCGTCGGTATCGTCGATCGCCATCGTGGTCAGGCCGGCGAGGCCAGACAGAAGCGTCAGCTCGTCGTCGCCATCGCCGATCGCGCGAATGCGCGGCATCAGAACCGCGCAGCGACCGCTGTGCTTCAACATCGCGTCCTGAAGCGCGCGCGTCGCGCGGCGTGTCGGCAGAAGCAGCGTCACGTCGGCGAGCGCCTGCAGATCGTCACTCGCGGTGGCGGCGCCAAGGGCACCCGACAGCATGGCCTCGGCGAGTGCATCGAGGAACGGCCGGCCCGGCGGCACCGTGAAGATATTCGCCGCGCCTGACCGCGAAGCACTCTTGTCGGTATTCCTCGTCATGCCCGGCCCGTCTCCCCTTCGGCGAGGCGGCGTTCCGCTTCGGCGAGCGCCCCGGGCGTGCCGACGTGCATCCAGAATCCGTCGAGAACCACACCCCAGAGCCGGCCTTTGGCAAGCGCCGCATTCCACGGTCCGTTGAGAGAGAACACGTCGTCGTCGAAACCGGCCAACAAGCGCGGATGCGCGACCGAAACGCCCGCGAATACGAACTCCGACGTGCTGCCCTTTGGCCGACGTGAAAGCCGCCCGGCCTGATCCATGTCGAAATCACCCGCGCCGTCGTAGCCGAGGCAGCGCCCCCGGTTTGCAAGCAGCAACAGCGCGTCCATGCGCGCGTCGTCCCAGGCATCGATGAGCGCCGTGATGTTCGAGCGACCGCTCTCGAGCCAAGCCGTGTCGGAGTTGTGCACGACGAACGGCCCTTGCCCGAGCCTCGGCAGCGCGCGGCGCACGCCGCCGCCGGTATCGAGCAGAAGCGCGCGCTCGTCCGAGATCTCGATTGCCGGGCGGGTGCGACCTGCGAGATGCGCCTCTATCTGGTCTGCGAGGTAATGCACGTTGACGATGGCGCGCGTGATGCTCGCGTCGGCGAGACGATCGAGCGCATGATCGATAAGCGCCCGCCCGCCGAGCCGCACGAGCGGCTTCGGCACGGCATCTGTCAGCGGGCGCATGCGCGTGCCGAGACCGGCGGCGAGGACAAACGCGGTGTTCGGTCGGCCCATCGGTCCGGCTTCCTCGGCTTCGAACGGCGCGGGTTCGTCGCTGTCCCGCCGCCGTGTTGCAATTCAGGCGGCGCTCCGGCCGCGACACGGATCAGCCCCGCAGAGGCATGACGTGGCGATCATAGATCGCGCGGAGGCCTGCCAGCTCCGGATGGGCGAGCGAGCGAGCGAGATATCCCCAGATACGCGGCATGTGGACGAGATAGCCGCGCTTGCCGTCACGGACGGCGAGCCGCGCGAAAATGCCGAGGATCTTGGTGTTGCGCTGCGCGCCGAGCGCGGCATAGGCGAAGCGGAAACCGGTCTCGTCGAAGCCGGGCTCGGCCCGACGCACGGCCCCACAATACGCGTCGAGCAACGAGGCCTCGAGTGCGGGTGAGACGTCGAGACGGGCGTCCTGCAGAAGAGATACGAGGTCGTAGGCGAGCGGCCCTTGCAGGGCATCCTGGAAATCGATGACGCCGACGCGCTTGATATCCTTTTCGCCCGGCCGCCAGATCAGGTTCGGCGAATGGTAGTCGCGCAGCACCCACCCGTGGGGAATGGCCGAGAGGCGCGCGATCAGCTCCGCCCATGCTCCGAGCAGCTCGGCGCGCGCCTCCGCCGGCATCGGCCGGCCGGCCGCGAACGGATAGAGCCAATCGGTGAGCAGCTCGACCTCGATACCCATCGCGCCGGTATCGTAGTGCGGCAACCGCCACGCGCCGCCGCCGCGCACGGGCAGCGGCCGGTCGGCGGGCACGGCGCGCATCCGCACCAGCACGTCGACGGCAGCGCCCCATAACTCCGCTTGCGCGGCTCCGTTGCCCAGCGCCTGACCGAAAACACCGTCGCCCAGGTGCTCGAGCACCAGCAGACCGGCGTCGAGGTCGGCCGCGTAGATCTCCGGCGCGGCGAGATCGGCTTCGCGCAGTGCGTCGGCGATGGCGACGAAAGGGCGGACATCCTCGGCGAGGTGGGCGATGCGGCTATAGGGCAGGCCATCGCGAATAGCTGGACCGTCGGGCTGCCGCGGCCAGTCCATCAGCACGGCACGGCCTTTGACTGGTGCGGTGAGCAGTGCATAACGACGCGGCGAGGCATCGCCCTGGAGATAATCGACGCCGGCGCCGTCTCCGCCCCAGCCCGACTGCTCGGCAAGTGTCGTCGCGAGATAGAGCCGCCGCGCGCGCTCCGCCATGGCGCCAGTGCCGCTGATCTCGACGTCGCGGCGCTCGGCATCGCGTCCGCCGACCGATGTACCCGCGTCCGTGAGATGCAGCGTCATGCGCGCCGACGGCAACCTGCCGCCTCCGTTGCCAGGCCACTCGACCAGGGCGACACCGCGCTCCAGCGCATGATCGAGCCCGAGCTCGTCGAGCTCGGAGGCATCGGCCAGCCGGTAGAGATCGAGGTGCGCGACGGCGAGGCGCGGCGTCTCGTAGGTCTGCACCAGGGTGAACGTCGGGCTTGGAATTTCCTCATCGGGATTGCCCGCCAGCTTGCGGATCAGCGCCCGTGCGAACGTCGTCTTGCCTGCGCCGAGGTCACCTTCGAGCGCTACGAGGTCGCCGGGCCGAAGCTGGGCCGCGAGCATCTCTGCGAGGCGGACGAGGCCGGATTCGGTGAGCGCGGAAAGGCGGAAAGTCTCGGACATCCTCGATCCCGGTGGGAATGCACCCGGCGGTGCGGCGGCCGGACGATTGCCTGGAAAGCGAAGTTGCGCAATACCCTGCGCCAGTACTGGGTGGTTGTAAGGGGCGGCGGTACGGGCGGGCGACCAGACCTGCTAAGCCGTGACCGAGCGAAGCCTTCAGTCCGCCGCTGGATCCGGAGACGCACGCCATGAAGTATGCGACGCGATGCCTGGCCGCCATCGCAGCCACCATGTTCGCTGCCGCCGCGTTTGCCGGGCAAGAGGGCGCGAAGCCCGCTCCGGGCGAGATGCCACATTCGACGCCAGGGCACGCCATGCCGATGCACGGCCCCGGCGAGATGCCCGGTATGTCCGCCGGCGCTCCCACGCCGCTGCCGTCTGACGAGCGTCAGGCGATCCGCCTCACCCCCGGCGAACGCGATTTCGTCTTGAACGAGATGCGAAACTTTCTCCTGAACGTGCAGGGCATCGTTGCGGCGCTGGCCGAAGACAAGCCGGCCGAGGCGGCCAAGGAAGCTCGCGCTTCCGGCATGGGCCACCGGGGCCACGTTCCGCGCTCGTTGATGATGAAACTGCCCCAGGAGTGGCGGATGCTCGGGATGGATACCCACGGCCGGTTCGACACGCTGGCGCTCGAAGCCGAGGGGCTCGCCGACCGCAAACAGATGACGGCGCAGCTCGCGGCGATCCTCGCCAACTGCAATGGCTGCCACGCCGCCTATCGTCTCGTCTCCGAGTAACGCTGGCTCTTACCGAGTGAGGCAGGCCAACGCCATGCTCGACTTCTCCGTTCCCGTGATGCTGGCCATCGGCCTCTCGTTCGCCATGGCCGCCATGGCCTTCTGGACTTGGTTCTACCACGACAGCAAGCATCGCGACCTCGACGACTGGATCGACTACGGATTCAGCCGCGAAACCTTGCGGCATGTGCTCATCTACTACCGGTCGATGGGCATCTCCATGCTGATTTTCTATGTTTTGTTCGTCGGCAGCTGCCTGACACTACAGGCCGATGGCCTCAACATCTTCGTCGATCAGGCCAAGACCCCGGTGCATGCCGGGCCGCTGAGCACCGCCTTCTTCGCTCTGGATCTGGTGCTGCGTGGTGGCTTCTTCGACATCATGGAGCACTTCGAGCTCTCCGTGACGGTGGTCGCCATGAACCGCGCTCTGCGCTGGTTCGTCTGGTACTGCTTCGTTTTCCGCATCTATTACGGCCTGACGCTGATCCGCATCGTCGTCTCGTTCGCCTGGATCTGGGCCAAGGTCTATGCCGTCAAGCGCAAGCAGGATGCGAACCTGGACCGTTGACGCCGCTGCCATCGCCATATCCGCGGCGGGCCTCCTCCCGCCCACCGTGCCGCAGACGCCGACCGTTACGCAGACACTTGCCGGGTTGCATGGGCCCGTCCGGGCAATTCGCACCTGGCCGAGCCACCTGCCGATGGGGTTTGCTGCGCTCCCGCTCAGGCGTTAAGAACGCACCCGAACGCCGCCCCGCCTGCACCTGCTGTGACCGGGCCGGTAACGGGCCCCGCATTCCGACCTCGGGCCGCAAGCCGCCCTTTGACCGAAAAGAACTCCGACCGATGAAATTCACGCTCTCCTGGCTCAAGGATCACCTCGAAACGTCGGCCTCACTCGACGAGATCGCGACCCGTCTGTCCGCCATCGGGCTCGAGGTCGAGAGTGTCACCGATCCCGCCGCCGAGCTTGCCGCCTTCACGATCGCCCGCGTCGTGGAAGCGAAGCAGCATCCGAATGCAGACCGGCTTCGCGTCCTGCAGGTCGAGATCGAGCCCGGAAAGCCGCCGATGGAAGTGGTTTGCGGCGCGCCGAACGCGCGCGCCGGCATGCTGGCCGTATTCGCCCCGCTCGGCACCTACATCCCAGGTTCCGGCATCACGCTCGAGAAGAAGCCCGTCCGCGGTGTCGTCTCCAACGGCATGATGTGCTCGGCGGCCGAGCTCCAGCTCTCGACCGAAAGCGAAGGCATCATCGAAGTCGAGGACGTGCACGCCGACAAGGTCGGCACGCGCTATGTCGCGGCGATCGGCCTCGACGATCCCGTCATCGAGGTGAAGCTGACACCGAACCGTCCCGACTGCACCGGCGTGCGCGGCATCGCGCGCGATCTCGCGGCGGCGGGCCTCGGCACACTCCAGGCCTGGCAGGACATCGCCGCCGTCGAGGGCGACAAGGCGAGCCCGGTCGAGGTCATGGTCGACGCCTCGGCGCGCGATTCGGGCGCGTGCCCGGTGTTCGCCGGACGTTACGTTTCAGGCGTGAAGAACGGCCCGTCGCCCGACTGGATCCAGCAGCGGCTGAAGGCCATCGGCCAGCGCCCGATCAACGCGCTCGTCGACGTCACCAACTACATCAGCAACGATCTCGGCCGCCCGCTCCACGTCTACGACGCCGACAAGCTCACCGGTGCGGTTCGCGCGCGCCTTGGAAAATCCGGCGAGAGCTTCACGGGACTCGACGGCAAGGACTACGCGGTCGATGACACGATGTGCGTGATCGCCGACGACAACGGGCCGCTCGGCCTTGGCGGCATCATGGGCGGCGAGGCCTCGGGCGCCACGGATGCCACGCGCAACGTACTGATCGAGAGTGCGTGGTTCGACCCGGTGCGCACCGCCATCACCGGCCGCAAGACCGGCCTCGTCACCGATGCACGCTACCGCTTCGAGCGCGGCGTCGACCCCCAGTCCGTGATGCCCGGACTGGACCTCGCGACCGACATGATCCTGTCGATCTGCGGCGGCACGCCGTCGCGAGCGACGCTCGCCGGCGCGGTTCCCGACACCAGCCGCACGATCGCTTTCGATCCCGCGCGGGTCGCCGAGATGACCGGTTGCGACATCCCGGAAGCTGAGGTGCGTCGTACACTCTCCGCGCTCGGCTTCGAGCTTTCTGCCCCCGCCAAGGGCAAGTCCAAGGACAAGGTCGAGGCGACGATCAACGTCGGCGTGCCGAGTTGGCGGCCCGACGTTCACGGCGCGGCCGATCTCGTCGAGGAGGTGATCCGCATCGCCGGCCTCGACACGATCCCTTCGACGCCGTTGCCACGCCTCTCGGGCGTCGCCCAGCCGGTTCTGACGGAGCGTCAGCGCCGCGTGCGCCGTGCCCGCCGCGCCCTCGCCGCGCGCGGCCTCGTCGAAGCCATCACGTGGTCGTTCATCCCGAAATCCGAGGCGGAGCTGCTCGGCGGCGGCGCGGCGGCGCTCGATCTGTCGAATCCGATCTCGGTCGATATGTCATCGATGCGTCCGAGCCTGCTCGCCGGCCTGCTGACGGCCGCCAAGCGCAACCGCAACCGCGGCATCGACGACGTCGCGCTGTTCGAGGTGGGCCAAGCCTATCGCGGCGCCGCGCCCGCGGATCAGTACACCTCGGCTGCTGGCGTTCGCACCGGCAGCGCCGCGGTGACCGGCGCGGGCCGCCACTGGTCCGCGAAGGAGGCGGCGGTCGGCGTGTTCGACGCCAAGGCCGACGCCATCGCCGTGCTCGGGGCACTCGGCTTCGACGCCTCAAAAGCGCAGGTCACGCGCGATGCCACGCCGACCTATCACCCGGGCCGCTCCGGCACGCTGAAGCTCGGGCCGAAGGTCGTCCTGGCGCAGTTCGGCGAAATCCACCCGCGCATCTCCGCAGCCCTCGGCCTCGACGGGCCGGTCGTCGCGTTCGAAGTCTTCCTGGAGGCCCTGCCGCCCGAGAAGCGCAAGGGGCGCGCCAAGCCGCAGCTCGCCGAGAGCAACCTGATGGCGCTGACGCGCGACTTTGCTTTCGTCCTCGACGCCAAGGTGCCCGCGGGCGACGTGGTGCGCGCCGCACTTGGCGCCGACAAGGCGTTGATCCGCTCGATCAACGTTTTCGACGTTTTCGAGGGCGGCAAGCTCGCCGAGGAGGGCAAGAAGTCGCTTGCCATCGAGGTGACCCTCCAGCCGGGCGAGCAGGCCCTGACCGACAAGGAAATCGACGCCGTATCGCAGAAGGTCATCGCGGCTGTCGCCAAGGCGACGGGCGGCGAAATCCGGAGCTGAGGGCACGCCGGTTGCGGCGCTGCCGCAGCCGGTTCGACTTGCATGCTCAACAGGGCGGCGCCGGCGCGGTGCCGCCCTCGGCTTTTCAAGTGATGACATCTTCCTGCAAGAATGGAGGAGAGCCGCACCCTCACCGAAAGTGTTATTGACGGACATGCGTGGAGGCGACGGCCGGGTCCGATGCTCCACGCGCGTCGCCAACAAGATCAGAGCCACGAGAGGTGAGCCGATGCCGAAACCGAACAGCCATCCCGCGGACCCCGCGCTCCCCGCCTCCGACAGGCCGGGCCTGCACCAGATCGTGATCGTCGGCGGCGGCGCCGGAGGCCTCGAACTCGCGACACGTCTCGGCGATAAGCTCGGCCGGCGCGGCAAGGCCGGTGTTACGCTGATCGACAAGGCGCGGACCCACATCTGGAAGCCGCTGCTGCACGAGATCGCCGCCGGCAGCATGGACGTCGGGCGCCACGAGCTCGACTATCTGGCCCAGGCCCACTGGCACGGCTTCCGCTATCGCTATGGCGAGCTCATCGGCATCGATCGTGACCAGAAGCTCGTGCACCTCGCCGCGACGTTCGATGAGGATGGTCGCGAGATCACGCCGAAGCGCTCGTTCCCTTACGACACGCTGGTCCTCGCGCTCGGCTCGATTTCCAACGATTTCGGTACGCCGGGTGTGAAAGAGCACGCCATCATGCTCGACACGCCCGAGGCCGCCGAGCGCTTCAACCGCCGGCTGGTCAACTCGTTCATTCATGCCCACGCGCAGCCGGGGCCCATCCGGCCCGGCCAGCTCCATGTCACCATCATCGGTGCTGGAGCAACCGGCACCGAGCTTTCCGCCGAGCTGCACCGAACCGCGCGCGGCGTCGTCGCCTTCGGTCTCGACCGCATCGACCCTGAGAAGGACATCAAGATCACGCTGATCGAGGCGGCGCCGCGCATCGTGCCGGCACTGCCCGAGCGTCTTTCACAAGCGACGGCGAAGATCCTCACCGATCTCGGCGTCGACCTGCGCACCGGCGCGCGCGTCACCGAGGTGACGGCCGCAGGTGTGAAGCTCGCGACGGGCGAATTCATCGCGTCCGAGCTCGTCGTCTGGGCGGCAGGCGTCAAGGCGCCCGATGTGCTCGCCGGGCTCGGGGGCCTCGAGACGAGCCGCGCCAACCAGATCGTCGTGCGCGACACGCTGCAATCGACCCGCGACGATGCCGTCTTCGCACTCGGCGATTGCGCCTATCTCGTGCCGCCGGGCGAGACCGCGCCGATACCGCCCCGCGCGCAAGCAGCGCATCAGATGGCGTCCCACCTCGTCGCCAACATTCCGCGCCGTATTCGCGGCGAGTCGCTGAAGCCATTCCAGTACCGCGACTTCGGCTCGCTCGTATCACTCGGCCACTACTCGACGGTCGGCAGCCTCATGGGCTTCGTATCCGGGCGCAGCATGATGATCGAAGGCATGTTCGCCAAGCTCATGTACCGCTCGCTCTACAAGATGCACGAGGTGGCGTTGCATGGCTTCCTGAAGGTCGGGCTCGATACGCTGTCGCGCCTGCTGACGCGGCGCACGGAGCCGCACGTCAAGTTGCACTGATTTGACAGGGTGCGATTCACGGCCTCGATGACCGCGCCTTGCGCGTCCACCTCGGCCGATCGCACCCTGAATTGATATTTGAGAGTGCTTTTGGTCGAGGTGGATGCGCACTGCGGGTCCATCTTACCCGAAGCTTGCGCGGGCGATCTCGACGGCAACCGGGATCGTCGCGAAGCTCATCAAGGTCTGCAGCGCCACGATGGTCGCGGCCAGCGGCGCGTCGCCGCCCATCTGACGCGCCAGCGCGTAGGACGACGTCGCGGTCGCGCACGAGCCATAGATCAGCGCCACGCCGGCCGGCACCGGGCCCAGGCCCTGCCACATCGCCAACAGGTAGATCGCCAGCGGAAACACCGCCATCTTGCCGACCGTGGCGACGGCAATGGGGGCGAGCTTGTCGCCCACTCCATCGAGCTTGATGCCCGCGCCGATCGACAGCAGAACCAACGGCAGCGCCGCCCTGCCGAGCAGGTCCGTCATGTCGTGCAACACGCCGATCTTGCCGACGCCGAGAGCGTTGACGACGAGGCCGGCGCCGACTGCGATCAACAGCGGGTTGCGCACGATGTCGCGCACGATCGCACGGCCGAGGCTCGGCTGGGTCGATTGCGACTGGTGCAGCAGCACGATCGCGACGACGACGGCGACGTTGGTGACGGGAATGAGGATCGACGACGCGAGATAGGCGCTGGCCTGACCAACCGGGCCGAACAGGCGCTCGGTCACCGCCAGGGCGATGAACGTGTTGTGGCGCGAGGCGCCCTGCACCACCGAGCTGGCGACCGGGCCGGCAAATCCGAGCAACCGCGAAGCGACGACGGCGAACACGAACGCGGCCACGAACCCGCCGACGATCACGGTCGCATAGGGACCGATGAACTCGGAGGAGAGCTGCATCGTCGAGATCTTGCTGTAGAGCAGCGAGGGAAGCAGCACCCAATAGGCGAGACGATCGGCGCCCGCCCAGAAGTCCGGCTGCTCGACGACCGTCCTGCGGATCGCGTGGCCGAGGACGATCAGTGCGAACACCGGCGCAATGGCCGCGATGATGGAAAGCAGCGGGCGCCTCTTCGGTCAGGACACCGTCAGATCAGTCGGGCAGATCAGTCGGGGCCGCATGCCAGGGAAGGCGTGCGGCCCCGCGTCAGTATCGCACGACGGAGCGCATGCGTCGCTCCGTCTTTGCTAGTGGGTGCGCTCTCAGGCTCCACCGCCGCGGCGCAGGATCGCGAGCAGCTCAGGCGTCGGGAAGCTGTCGGCGGGCAGCTTGTACTTGATCTGCATCTCTTTCACCGCCGTGCGCGTCTTGGCTCCCGCAAGGCCATCGATGTTGCCGACGTCGAACCCGCGCGCGACGAGCAGCCGCTGCAGCTCCTTCGTCTCGTCGCCGCTCAGCTCGACGACGTTGCCGTTACCGACCGCCATCTCCGGTGCACCGGAGATGCGCGTGGCGAGATAGGCGGCGGTGGTCGCGTAGTTGAGCGACTGGTTCCACTGCAGGTAGACGCCGAAATTCTCGTAGGCGAGGAACGCCGGGCCGTTGCGTCCCATCGGCAGCAGCAGAGACGCCGGCATCGCGTCGGCCGGCAGGGCCCCGCGGTTGCGTGCCTTGACGCCCCACTTCACCCACTGCGAGCGGGGATGCTTGACCGCGAGATCCGCCTCTTTCCATGGCAGCTCACCGGTGAGGGTGACCTCCTCGATCCACGGCTCGCCAGCGCGCCAGCCGAGGTGCTTCATGTAGTTCGCCGTCGAACCGATGATATCGGCGTCAGAGCGGAACAGGTTCGGATGCTTGTCGCCGTCGTAATCGATCGCGTACTCGAAGTAGCGCGTCGGCAGGAACTGAGTCTGTCCGAGCTCTCCCGCCCACGAGCCGATCATCTCCGCCGGCTCGAGGTCACCCCGGTCGATGATCTTCAGCGCCGCCTTCAGCTCCTCGCGGAACATCTCGCCGCGGCGGCAGTCGTAGGCGAGGGTTGCCAGCGAGCGCAGCACCGGCAGGTTGCCCATTCCGGCACCGAAGTCGCTTTCGAGCGCCCAGAACCCGGTGATGACCTCGGCCGGTACGCCGAATTCCTTTTCAGCGCGCTCGAACGCCGCTTTGTTGGCGGCGATCTTGCGCTTGCTCGAAGTGACCCGGTTCGGCGTCGCGAGACGCTTCTGGAACGAGACGAAACCCTGGGCGAAGAAGCCCTGCTTGCGATCGCGCGCGATCACGCCCTGATCGAGCGTCATGCCGTCGAGCACTCGGCCCACGGTGCGCGCGCTGATGCCGTCCTTGCGCGCCTCGGCCTTGAACTTTTCGAGCCAAGACTCGAAGCTGCCGGTGTTCTGGCAGGTGCGCGGGTTCTCCTTGAAATTGGCGGGCGGAGGACCGGCGGCCTCGGACGGGCCCGCCAGCGCAAGCACCGCGAACACGGTTAACGTCGCCGCGCCAATTCCAGCTTTCAATCGCATTACGCTACCTCTCCCATCCGATCCATTGCGCACGACAGCGGCGCCGCATCGCGTACTCTCGGCACGCCCAAGTCCAAGCCGAATTCCATGTTCGCCCATGCCGTGCCGGCACCCGCGTGCCTTGGCGGGCCGGGGACGATGGCACGGTGATCCACGAGACCGCAGCCGAGCGTCAAGTCCTGGCGCGTATCATTCCGGCCCCCAACGGCCAAGTTTTGACGCTTTCCGGATTATTTCGTCGCCTGGGCGCCTGCCGGGCTCCGGAGAGCCGGGCAATCCTCTGACGCTCTCCCAAAGAAAATCGCCGCGGGCCAGGGGCCGCGCGGCGATCTCGTATCGGGCATCACCCGCGTACTCTTGAGCTCAGCGGCCGCCGAAGTCGCGACGGAACTGCTCCATCATCTCGGTGAGGCCCTGCGGCCCCTTGGCCCAGAACGACATCGCGCTGGCCCAGTTCTTCTGCCACATCTCGGCGGCCTGCATCCACATCTGGAACGGCGCCATCGACATGCCCGGCATGCTGCCCATGCCGCCCAGCGCGCCCATGTCGAAACCCTTGGTGAAATCCGGCATGTTCTTCATGAAGTCCGACGACATGTTCATCGCCGAGGCAGGATCGCGGAGCTGCTGCTTCCACACGTCCATCACCTGCTCCATCATCTGCAACTGCATGCGCGAGGCATTCTGCAGCTGCTGGCGGGTGGCGTTGACGACCTCATCCGGCATGCCCATAGCGCGGGTCGCGGCCGACATCTGATCAAACACCTTGCCCGAATAGCGCTCGTTCGCGGCGGCCATGTCGCTGCGCCAGTCGTTCAGCGCGTCGAAGGCCGTGTTGATAGCGCGGCGGGCTTCGTCATTCATTTCTTTGCCCATGTGGGACCCCGGATTGTATGCCATGGCGACGACTTTCTCCCTGTTGCGCATCTGCCGCTGTCAACGTTCCGTATGGGCCATCGGTTCACGAGGCGTCAAGCGGTATCGATGAATATCTTTGTGCCAATATTTGCGTGACGCGGTTGTGTCAGGTGCCCCCGTCGGCCGTGCCCCTGGCCGGAACAGACCCGAAACCTGGCGACCGCCGCCAGACCGGTCGCGGCAAGCCTCTTCACCGGCAACCGCCGACAAAGCGCCCCTTTCGCGGTTCTGCGGCCAGTGCTAAGAGCCGCGCATGACCGACACATCGCTGATCCGCAATTTTTCCATCATCGCCCACATCGACCACGGCAAGTCGACGCTTTCCGACCGGCTGATCCAGCTCTGCGGAAACGTCTCGGACCGTGAGATGAAGGAGCAGATCCTCGACTCGATGGACATCGAGCGCGAGCGCGGAATCACGATCAAGGCGCAGACCGTGCGTCTCGACTACAAGTACAAGGACGGCAACACCTATCAGCTCAACCTGATGGACACGCCCGGCCACGTCGATTTCGCCTACGAGGTTTCCCGTTCGTTGGCGGCCTGCGAGGGCGCGATCCTGGTGGTCGATGCGAGCCAGGGCGTCGAGGCGCAGACGCTCGCGAACGTCTATACGGCCCTCGACAACAACCTCGAGATCCTGCCCGTCCTCAACAAGGTCGACCTGCCGGCCGCCGACGCCGATCGCGTCAAGAAGCAGATCGAGGATGTGATCGGCCTCGACGCTTCGAACGCGGTGCCGATCTCGGCGAAGACGGGCTTGAACGTTGCCGCCGTGCTCGAAGCCATCGTCGAACGGCTGCCACCGCCCAAGGGTGATCGCGCGAAGCCGCTGAAGGCCATGCTGGTGGATAGCTGGTACGACGCCTATCTCGGCGTCGTCGTGCTCGTGCGCGTCGTCGAAGGCGTGCTGAAGAAGGGGCAGAAGGTCAAGCTGATGTCCACCGGCGCCGTGCACCCGATCGAGCGCGTCGGCGTGTTCCGCCCGAAGCAGGAGATGCTGGAGGAGCTCGGACCGGGCGAGGTCGGGTTCTTCACCGCCGCGATTAAGGAAGTCGCAGATACGCGCGTCGGCGATACCGTGACGGACGAACGCAACCCGACCGCAGGGCCGCTGCCGGGCTTCAAGCCGGCGCAGCCGGTCGTGTTCTGCGGCCTCTTCCCGGTCGATGCCGCCGACTTCACCGACCTGCGCGAGGCGATGGCCAAGCTCCGCCTCAACGACGCGAGCTTCTCGTTCGAGACGGAAAGCTCCGCAGCCCTCGGCTTCGGCTTCCGCTGCGGCTTCCTCGGCCTCTTGCACCTCGAGATCATCACCGAGCGGCTCGAGCGCGAGTTCAACCTCGACCTCATCACCACGGCGCCGTCGGTCGTCTATCATGTGCATCTGAGCAACGGCACGATGATCGAGATGCACAATCCGGCCGACATGCCGGACCCCTCGCAGATCGACCGTATCGAGGAGCCGTGGATCTCGGCGACCATCATGGTGCCGGACGACTATCTCGGCGCCGTGCTGAAGCTCTGCCAGGACCGGCGCGGGCGGCAGAAGAACCTGACCTACGCGGGCAGCCGCGCGATGCTCGTCTACGAGCTGCCGTTGAACGAAGTGGTGTTCGATTTCTACGACCGCCTCAAATCGGTTTCGCGCGGCTATGCCTCGTTCGACTACACGATCATCGGCTACGAGTCGGAAGACCTGGTGAAGCTCTCGATCCTGGTCAACGCGGAGCCTGTCGACGCGCTGTCCATCATCGTGCACCGCACTCGCGCCGAGGCGCGCGGCCGCGTGATGTGCGAGAAGCTGAAGGAGCTCATCCCGCCGCACATGTTCGTGATCCCGATCCAGGCGGCGATCGGCGGACGCATCATCGCGCGCGAGACGATCAAGGCCCTGCGCAAGGACGTTCTGGCGAAGTGCTACGGCGGCGACATCACGCGAAAGCGCAAGCTGCTCGAGAAGCAGAAGGCCGGCAAAAAGAAGATGCGTCAGTTCGGCAAGGTCGAGATCCCGCAGGAAGCCTTCATCAACGCCCTTAAGATGGAGGAGTGAGGGGACGGCGCCTCACGCGCCCCTCTATTCGGAGAGGCGTTCCGTCATCGCAGGGTGAACACGCCGGCGTGTCGCATGGCGAATACGCAGCTCCGTGACCTGACATAAGCAAGCGGGCCTCTCATGCTGCATGGACAGCATGAGAGGCCCGTTTCTTTATCTGGAGGTGGTCGCTTCGGCAGAAGACCTACATAGAGCCCTACCCGCGCGGGGATGACGGCATCCGATCCGCCTCGCCCCAGTCCTCACGCCGCCAGCTCGACCTCAATAGCTCTGCTGCACCTTGCTCTTGTGCTGGTCGGAACGCATCGCCTTGCGTGACCGGCCCCAGTTCTCCTCGTCGAGGTTGCTGGCGGCCTCGGTCTGCTTCTTCTGCAGCGATTCCAGCGTGCCGACCGCTGCGGCGGGAGCCGCATTGACGCCGCTGCCGAGCAGCGTGCGCTGATCCTTGAGGTAGAGCGCGTTGCCCTCGAGCAGCCTGCGCGCACCTGCCACGTCACCCTTGTCGCGCAGCTCGACCGCCTTCTCGCTCGTCTCCGTCGCGATCTGCGTGGTCACCTGCGTCATCACCGCCTTGTTGGTGCCCTGCTCGATCTCCTTCTCGTCGCGCGAGAAACGACCCTTCGCCTGCACGTCGGCGCGGGCGCGGCTGCCCGTGTCGAGATCGAGATAATCCACCGTCACGCTGGCGATTTCGGCATCGCCCGCCGTGCCACGCTCCGGCTGCTCCAGCTCGACCACCACATAGCGCTCGTTGTCGCCCTGGAGCTGGTTGAGCTTCATGCGGATACGGTTGCCTTCGATCGCCGCCTCGCGGCCGAGCACGCGCGTCGGGCGGAAGCCGGTACGGCACTCGATGATGATCTCGATGTCCTGCGCCGTCACCGACAGGGCATCGCCGAACTCGGCATTGAAGATCTTGACGAGGTCGGACGCCTTCTCGACGAATGCGTGGTTGCCGTCGCTCGACGCCGCCAGGCGCTGCATCAGGTCTTCGTTGTAGTCGAGACCGAGGCCGATGGTGGTGACTGAGATGCCTTTGGAACCGAGCTCGCGGCCGAGTTCGCCAAGCTCGCGTGGCGTCGAGGGGCCGACGTTGGCGAGGCCATCCGACATCAGGATCACGCGGTTGACGCGCTGCGGCGAGAGGTTGCGCTTCACTTCCTCGCTTCCCGCTACGACGCCCGCGTGCAACGCCGTGCGGCCGTCCGCCGTGATCTTGGAGATGATCGATTTGAGATTGTTCTCGGCCCCGAGCCGCTCGGCCTTGCGCAGAATGTCGACGTTGTGGTTGTAGGCGACGAGCGAAACGACATCCTCCGCCGCGAGCCGGCCGAGTGCCATTTCCGCCGCTTCTTTCGCCGCGTTGATGCGGTCTCCCGCCATCGAGCCCGAGCGGTCGAGAACGAGTGCCACGTTCACCGGCGTGCGTCGCTCGCCCTTGGCCGGCGCGCCCTTGATCGAAAGCCGCAGGTAGACCTTGCCCGACTTGCCGACGGGCATGACGCTCTGGCCGAGATCGGCATCGACTGTGACGGAGGCGGCCGAGGCGGGGCTCGCAGCGGCGGCGGCGACGAACGGCAGCATCGCCGCAAGGCCGATCCAGCGCCAGGCATCGGCAAGTCCACGGGGGCAGCGGAAGGGTTGCGGCGCGGCGGGGGCGGATTCGATCATGATGGAGATATCTCCTTTGTCCGATGACGAAGGAGGGTAGTTGCGCCTTCTGGCGGAAGCGGGCTCTCACGGCGGCGAAAATAAGGAGAGCCGGGCCCTGCGTTCACCGCGCCACCGGCCGGATTTTGCGACGAGGAATGCGGCCTGCGCGGGCGCTAATCCGCGCGTGCTATTTCACGACCTCGCGCTCGTAGATGCCCCAGAGCTTCTTCTGCTCGACGTAGCCGCGATAGTTGCCGACGGTGACCTTGCACCAGAGCCCGTCGCAGCCCTGCACGTCGGCGATGACGCCCGCTTCGACGATGGCGACGGCCGGCGATCTCTCGCTGTCGCTCGCGCGCAGCGGCACCTGGGGCGCCGGATTGCCGTCCTTGACCTCCCACGGCAGAACCAGCGCGGTGCGCCGCCCGGACAGCAGCGATTGGAGGATCCAGCCGACCGTGCCCTCCGAATCGCGCACCTTGCGCCACGTCTCGAATTCTTCGATGACCTCGATCGGCAGACCGGCCCGCCGGTAGACCCACGCGGTCGGGTACTCCGTCCCCGGCCCTTGGCGCAGGTTGACCCGGTCCGACTTGAGGCTGACGTAGCGCGGCAGGGGCAGACCGCTGGCCCCGGTCGAGGTGCCGATCTGAGCCAGAACGGGCACCGTGCCGAGCCACAAGAGCACCATCAGAGCCACCAGCGGGCGGGCGACGCCACGCGCCGCCGCCACGCAGGAAGTGCCCAATATCCTTGCCGAAATGTCCGCCTGCGAGGTCGCCAACCCTAGCCCCATTCCCCAACCGTCTCGTTCGCGCCGCTCGGGAACGTCGCCCCGTTCCATGGCAGCCCTTCAATTCCGCGCGTCTAGACTGTATTCGCTACTTTGTCATCGTCGAGGCCATCTGTTAGACACGTCCTGCCGATCACGCAGGTTCGCGGGCGCCGCGGCGCCAACGCCTGTCCCCACCGCGATTTTCCACTCACCGTCCGCCGTCGAGCGAAGAGAACCGGATTTCCCATGCCGCAGACACCCAAGAAGCCGCTGGTCATCGTCACGCGCAAGCTGCCCGATGTGGTCGAGACCCGCATGCGCGAGCTGTTCGACGCGCGACTGAACGTCGACGACCATCACATGAGCCAGGCCGAGCTGGTCGCGGCCGTCAAGGAAGCCGACGTCCTCGTACCGACGGTCACGGACCGCATCGACCGCGCGGTCATCAGCCAGGCCGGCCCCAACCTGCGCCTCATCGCCAACTTCGGCACCGGCGTCGACAACGTCGACCTCGATACCGCGCGCAACCGCTCTATCGCCGTCACCAACACGCCGGGCGTGCTGACGGAAGACACCGCCGACATGACCATGGCGCTGATCCTCGCTGTGCCGCGCCGTCTGGCGGAAGCGACGACCTACCTGAAGGACCCGCGCCACCACTGGGCCGGGTGGTCGCCGACCTGGATGCTCGGCCATCGCATCTACGGCAAGCGCCTCGGCATCATCGGCATGGGCCGCATCGGCACCGCCGTCGCGCGCCGCGCCAAGGCTTTCGGCTTGCAGATCCACTATCACAACCGCCGCCGCGTCTCGGAAGATGTCGAGCGCGAGCTGGAGGCAACGTACTGGGATAGCCTCGACCAGATGCTGGCCCGCATGGACATCGTCTCGGTCAACTGCCCGCACACGCCGGCGACCTACCATCTGCTGTCGGCACGCCGCCTGAAGCTGCTGAAGCCGACGGCCTACGTCGTCAACACGGCGCGCGGCGAGGTGATCGACGAGAACGAGCTCGCGCGCATCATCGAGTCCGGCTCCATCGCGGGCGCTGGTCTCGACGTGTTCGAGCACGAGCCCGCCATCAATCCCAAGCTGCTCGCCTCCGACCGGGTGGTGGCGCTGCCGCACATGGGCTCGGCCACGATCGAGGGCCGCATCGACATGGGCGAGAAGGTCATCATCAACATCAAGGCATTCGTCGACGGCCATAACCCGCCGGACCGCGTGCACGCCGCGATGTTCTGAGGCGCCGGGGCTGCGACGGTCTTCGCCCCAATTCCCGGGGGAACATCGTCGCCACCCTGCTCCTGATAGGTCTGTGACACCGGCGAACGAGATCGTCTTCGCCGGACCATGGATCGAAAGAAGGAGCACCCTATTGATCAAGAAGCTTGTTCTCGCCGCGCCGGTTGCGGCACTCACACTTCTCACTCTGGTCGCTGGAATGGTAGCGACCAGCAACGCGGCATCGGCGGGCAGCAACTGCATTCGTCAACCCGGCGGCGGCCGTTATGATATCTACTGCCCGTCGACGCCAAGGCCCGATAAGCCCAATCAGAAGCGCAATTGACCTCGCTACATCGCCGGCGGGCATGCCTCGCCGGCGATGCTGAAGGCATCCGGAGCAACAAGGGCCCAACAAGGGTCGGCAGGATGTGGCTTTGCCGTTATCCTGACCGAGGGTCCTTCTCGCTTATCGCCGATGGGTCACAATCGACCAGGGGGTAACAGATGCCGATCACAGCGCTCTACGCAGGCCTATTGGCTCCGCTGTTCGTGCTGCTGTCCATTCGCGTGATCGCCCGACGCCGCGCCTCGCAGATCGGTATCGGACACGGCGAGGACCAGGCCCTTCTGCGGCGTATCCGCGTCCACGCCAACTTCGCCGAGTATGTGCCGATGGCGCTTCTGTTGATGGCACTCGCCGAAAGCCTTCTGGCGAGCGGCGTGCTGCTTCACGCCCTCGGCGCTGCGTTGATCGCTGGCCGCCTGTTGCACGCGGCCGGCGTATCCCAGACACGCGAGAACCTTACGCTCCGGGTCGCCGGCATGTCGCTCACATTCACCGTCATCGGCGTCGCGGCCCTCGCCTGCATCGCGCTTTCGACGAGCCGCCTTCTCGGCGCCTGACCCGGCATGCGGACGAAAGAAGGCCGGGATTTCGCCCGGCCTCCGAATTCCGTCGCTCGCTGTCTCTGAGAGGTCAGCTCGTCTGGTTCTGGCGAAGCGCCGCCGCGAGCGCCGCAGACGCGAGGCGGGCGGCCGGCGGATCGGCGCGGCTCGTCAGGATGATCGGCACCTTGGCGCCGACCACGACGCCGCCGAGGCACGCCCCCATGAAGCGGATCATCATCTTCATCAGCGCGTTGCCGCAGACGATCTCCGGCACCACCAGGATATCGGCTTCGCCGGCGACGGGAGAGCCCTTGATGCCCTTGATCTGCACCGCCTCGGGCGAAACGGCGAGATCGAAGGCCAGCGGACCGTCGACATCGGCATCCGCCACGTTCTCCTTCGCCCACTTGGTAAGCTCGACCGACTCGCCCGTCGACGGGATCTTCGGCGAGACGACTTCCGTCGCCGACAGCAGCGCCACCTTCGGGCGCTGATTGCCGAGCGCTTTCGCCAGCGCCACGGTGTAGCGGATGATGGCCTTCTTCTGCTCGACGTCGGGAGCGGGGTTGAGCGCGCCGTCGGAGAGAATGATGGAACCCGCGCGGCCCGGCAGTGTCAGATGCGCGATGTGCGCCAGCGGCTGCCCCATACGCAGACCGGCTTCCTTGTTCAGCACCGCCTTCATGAAGCTGTCGGTGTGGAGATGGCCCTTCATCAGCGCATCGACCGATCCACGTCCGGCGGCGAACGCGCCCGCGAGCGCCGCGGCATCCTCGCCATCGGCCTCGATCACCTCGTAGATGCCGATGTCCCAGCCGATTTGGTCGGCGGCGCGGCGGATTTCATCGAGATTGCCGACAAGCACCGGCTCGATCACGCCGGCAACCGTCGCATCGCGCGCGCTTTCCATCGCGACGGCATTGACGGCATTGACGACCGCCGTGCGCACGGGCCGCGCGCCGCGCGCCGCCGTCAGCAGGCTTTGAGGACACTCGATGATTTCACCGCCCAGCATGCATTTCCCCCATTCCCGGAACTGTTTTGGTTGAGGCGCCAGAGCTACCGAATGCGAGTGGCTGCTGCAATTCGACATTCGCTATCCGCATGACGAGCAACGCGACATTGTGCTCACTAGAAAACTAAATGAATCATCGCAACACTCTGATTTAACATAACTAAATCTCATATTTCTGCCGTTTTGGCGCCACGTGGATGCCGCTTGCGCGGATACCATCGTCGCGGGGATGAGAAACCGATTCCGGGGGAGGTGCTTCGACCAACCGTGACCAGCCCGCGCTGAAGGCGGCGGACCGGTCACGCCAGCACGGGGCGCCAGATGACGACGAAGGTTTGCAGCCGCGCGGGGGGCCTCCTCGCCGTGACAGTGACAGCATTCACCATGGCCTGCCCGATGCCGGGCTATGCCGCCGACAAGGGAGCCGCGCCAACGCGCCGCGCGAGCCCGGAACCGCTCTACGAGGAACCCGTCGCGCCGGCGTGGCGCGGCCTCTACTGGGGCATGAGCTTCGGCTATGGCTTCGGCTTCTCGGAACAGAGCTACGACCGCAACGACAACCACGGCATCGCCTCGACCGAGCCGACCGGTGGGCTCGGCGCGCTGACCGTCGGCTATAATTGGATGTGGTCGCCGCGCATTCTGCTCGGCATCGAAGGCGATATCGGCCTCATGGATGTCAGCGCCGACGACAAGATCGTCTACGACGGCCACATCTACAAAACGAGCTACGGACCGTGGTGGGGCACGCTGCGCGGCCGCGCCGGCTACTTCGTCACGCCCGGCACGTTGCTCTACGCCACCGCCGGCTGGGCATTCATGGATGTCGACGAGATCTCTATCGGGAATACGCCGGGCGAAACCGCCGTCAACGAGGACTTCAAATCCGGCGTCGTGCTTGGCGCCGGCCTCGAGCGGGCACTGATGCCGGGCGTCACCGCCAAGCTCGAATACCTCCACATGGACTTCGGCACCTACGAAGGCTATTCGGCCAACCGCGAGGACTATTCATTCGACAATCGCGTCGATCTCGTCCGCGTCGGGCTGAATTTCAAATTCTGAGTCTATGCCGATAGAGCGTTATCCGACTGCACGGCATCGCGTCAGCGCTGCGCGGTCGGATATAGACGCTTTAGAAACTCAAAGCCTTGGCGCTTCGATCGAAAGCAAGAACGCGCCCTGGGGAACCGTGCCGCCGCCGGCCCTCACGTTGCCGCGCACACGGCATGGTCTTCCGCGGCGGCGTGGATCGACAGGTCGCGGATCGTCGGGCTCTGCCCGGAGAGTGCATTATCCGGGTCCCAGGCGATGTTGACGCCCTCGAAGCGGCTGGACTTGGCATCGTAGATCAGCAGTCGTCCCGCCAGCCCTTCGCCCGTTCCCGTGATCTCTTTCAGCACCTCCGTCGCCTGCAGCGTGCCGACGACACCGACCACGGCGCCGAGCACGCCCACCTCGGCGCAATTCGCGACCGTGCCCGGGGGCGGCGCTTCGGGGAAGAGACAGCGATAGCTCGGGTACGGCTTGCCGTCCGGCCCGGCCTCGTGCGGCTTGAAGGTCGTCACGTAGCCGTCGAACGGGCCGACCGCCGCGAACACGAGCGTGCGCTTCGCAAGATAGCAGGCGTCGGAAACGAGATAGCGCGTCGCGAAGTTGTCGGAACCGTCGCAGACGATGTCGTAGCGCGAGATGATGTCGATGGCGTTCGTGGCATCGAGGCGGGCGTTGTACGTCTCGACCGTGACGTGGGGATTGAGACGCGCCACCGCCTCGCGCGCGCTCTCCACTTTCGGCACGCCGACGTGCGGCGTGTCGTGCACGATCTGGCGCTGGAGGTTGTCGAGCGAAACCGTATCGTCGTCGATGATGCCGAGCGCGCCGACGCCCGCCGCCGCGAGATACATCAGCAGCGGCGAGCCGAGCCCGCCCGCGCCGATGATGAGCACGCGCGCCGCCTTCAGCTTCTGCTGACCCTGGCCGCCGACCTCCTTCAGGACGAGGTGGCGCTTGTAGCGCTGGATCTCCTCGGGCGTGAGCATTCTTGTGGTGCTCCCTTCGGGCGCAGTCCGGCGCTCGCGCCGGGCCACGGTCGTGGCCTGATCCGCTACGCGGATGGTTGTCTCACACGTCGCGGTCCGACGCTCGCGCCGGGCCACGATCACCGCTCGACCAACGCGCGGCCACCAACCCCACGGGTTGCATTTCCACAGCGCGCGCTGGCCCGAGATCTCGGCGCGCGTCGTGCCGCTTCAGCGCCACCGCGCTCATCAGCCCGCGGCGGGCGGCTCGGCGAACAGGTCCGTCGAGAGATAGCGATCCGCCGACGACGGCGCGAACGTCACGATCGTCTTGCCCGCCATCTGCTCACGGCCGGCGACGGTGAGCGCCGCGGCGATGTTGGCACCCGTCGAGATGCCGCCGGGAATGCCCTCGACCCGCGCGACGAGACGCGCCACCTCGAAGGCCATGTCGTTCGGCACGGTGATGACCTCGTCGATCAGGTCGCGCGCGAGGATCGACGGAACGAAGCCTGCTCCGATGCCCTGGATCTTGTGCGGGCCCTTCTCGCCCTTGGACAACATCGGGCTTGCCGCCGGCTCGACCGCGATCACCTGCAGGGCCGGATTGCGGGCCTTGAGGACGCGGCCGCAACCCGTGAGCGTGCCGCCGGTGCCGACGCCGACGACGAGCACGTCGACCTTGCCGCCGGTATCCTTCCAGATCTCTTCCGCCGTCGTCTTCTCGTGCACCAGCGGGTTGGCCGGATTGTCGAACTGCGCCGGTATGACTGCGCCTGGAATGGACTTGGCCAGTTCGTCCGCGCGCTTCAACGCGCCGGACATGCCCTCCGCCGCCGGCGTCAGCACGAGCTCCGCGCCGAGATGCGCGAGCAGCTTGCGACGCTCCATCGACATCGACTCCGGCATCACCAGGATCATCCTGTAACCGCGCGCCGCAGCGACGAACGCGAGACCGATGCCGGTGTTGCCCGATGTCGGCTCGACCAGCGTCGATTGCCCGGGCACGATGCGGCCGAGGCTTTCGAGCGTGTCGATCATCGACACGCCGATGCGGTCCTTCACGCTCGACAACGGGTTGAAGAACTCGAGCTTCAGCAGCACCTCGGCCTTCGCGCCGGCCGCCTTGCAGAGCTTCGAGAGTCGCACGAGCGGTGTGTGCCCGATGGTTTCGGTGATGTCGTCGTAGACCCGGCCCCGGCCGAAGCTTCCGGTCGCGGCGAGCGTCTTGATCTCGGGCAACTGATCCATGAGCCGTTCCTGACCTTTGTGTTGTTGGCGAGCGGCGGGACAGGGCCCCGCATTGCCTGCCTTTTTGGCAGCAAACGTTGCCGGGCTCAAGGCAGGCCGCGAGAATTCGCGCGGCCCTGAACCCGGCGCCGCCCGTCGGTACGAGCTTCGGTTTTCGCGGGGACGGACTCTATCGTGTGCGGCGGGGAGAGGGCGCACCAGCGGGTTGGACGGTGGGCTGAACGCTGCTCGACGCCACACCCGTAGAACCGAACCCACCCGCGCCGCGCCGTGTCTCGCTCGCCTCGGTCATCTCGACCAGCCGGGCGCGCGCCACGGTCGCGATCACCAACTGCGCGATGCGTTCGCCACGCCGGATCGTGAACGGCTCCGCGCCGAGGTTGACCAGCAGCACCTTCACCTCGCCGCGATAGTCGCTGTCGATGGTACCCGGGCTATTCAGAACCGTGATGCCATGCTTGACCGCGAGGCCGGAGCGCGGGCGCACCTGTGCCTCGGTTCCCCGCGGCAACTCCAGCACGAGGCCGGTCGGCACCAGATCGCGCGTCCCCGGCGCGAGTGTCAGCGGCTCATCCTCCGGCAGTGCCGCGACGAGATCGAGCCCTGCCGCCTCGTCGCTCTGGTAGGCCGGCAGCCCAACCCCATCGAAGGGCGCAAGCCGCCCGCCCCCGCCCACGAGCCCTTCCCCCGCTTGTTCGGCGCCCGCCCCCCCCGGTTTTCTCCCCGCCGCACTCGCATCGCCAGCCCGGCCTGCTGCCGGCGCCCGTCCGCTCATTGCGCTGCCTCCCGGCGCTGCGCCACATGCTCGGCGATGCGCGCAACCAGCCGCGCCGCCACCTCCGTCTTGCTCATCAGCGGCCAGCTCTCGACGCCGTCGCGCGCGACGAGATGCACCGTGTTCGCGTCTCCGCCCATCACGCCCGACGCTGGCGAAACGTCGTTGGCGACGATCCAGTCGGCGCCCTTCGACTTGAGCTTCCTCGCCGCATACTCCGTAACGTTCTCGGTCTCGGCGGCGAAGCCGATCACGAGCGGCGGACGCGACGGTCCCTTTCCGGATGCGATCGTCTTGAGGATGTCGGGGTTCTCGACAAGGGACAGCGACGGGGCACGCGCCCCCGCCGTCTTCTTGATCTTCTGCTCGCCGGCATTGGCGACGCGCCAATCGGCAACGGCGGCGGCGAAGATGCCGACATCGGCGGGCAGTGCACGGGTAACGGCCTCCAGCAGCTCGGCCGCCGTTTGCACGCGCACCACATCGACGCCCGCAGGATCGGGAATCGTCACTGGACCCGAAACGAGCGTGACGCGGGCCCCGGCTCTCGCCGCTGCGGCAGCAACGGCATGGCCCTGCTTGCCGGAGGAACGGTTGGCGATGTAGCGCACGGGATCGATCGGCTCGTGCGTCGGCCCGCTGGTGACGAGCACGTGCAGCCCGGCGAGCGGTCCCTGCACAGCGGCACCAGTCGGCGAGCCCGCGAGCATCTCCTCGATCGCCGCCACGAGCTCCGGCACCTCGGGCAGCCGCCCCGGCCCCGCCTCGCCACGCTCGGCCATTTCGCCGACGCGCGGCTCGATGATGCGGACACCATCCGCCTCGAGCTGGCGCACGTTCCGCCGCGTCGCCGGGTGCATCCACATGCGCGGATTCATGGCCGGCGCCACCAGCACCGGCTTGTCCGTCGCCATCAGCACCGTGCTCGCGAGATCGTCGGCATGCCCCCCGGCCATCTTCGCCAGCAGGTCGGCGGTCGCCGGTGCGACGACGATCAGATCGGCCTCGCGCGACAGCCGGATATGGCCGATCTCGCGCTCCGCATCGAGGTCGAACAGGTTGGTGAAGACCGGTTCGTTGGACAGCGCGCCGACGGAAAGCGGCGTCACGAATTGCTCGGCCGCGCGGGTGAGCACGGCGCGGACCCCGATGCCCCGCTCCTTGAGTCGCCGGATGAGGTCGAGACACTTATAGGCCGCGATACCGCCGCCGATGATGAGGACGATGCGCTTTTTCACGTCTCGAACCCTGCTCCCCGGGCTCCGCCACATCCTCGGTCATGTCGGGAGAGGAGGGGCGAAGGGCTCCGGCGTTTCTTTCGGGTCGAGGTTTAGCACATCGGCCGGCGAAGCGTGCGGTCTGCCGCGAACGGGGTAACCCAAGGCCGCAGCCGATTTGCGGATCGTCGCGCGGCAGCGCCGAGCCCCCAGCGCACAAGCCGAAGCCCAAGCCAAATCGCCCGCCTGCGACGCGGCGGCGAAATCAGGCCACGCCGTCCATGCGCATGTCGAGCCCGGCCTCCGCCATGTGCCGCTTGGCTTCCCCGATCGAATGGGTGCCGAAGTGGAAGATGGAGGCGGCGAGCACCGCGCTCGCGTGTCCCTTGGCGACCCCATCGACCAGATGATCCAGGTTGCCGACGCCACCCGAGGCGATCACCGGCACGCTGACGGCATCCGAGATGGCGCGCGTCAGCGCCAGGTCGAACCCGGCCTTGGTGCCGTCGCGGTCCATGCTGGTGAGCAGGATTTCGCCCGCGCCGAGCGCCACCACTTCGCGCGCATATTCGATGGCATCGATGCCGGTGGGCTTGCGGCCGCCATGGGTGAAGATTTCCCAGCGCGCGGGCTCGCCCTCGCCCGAGACCTTCTTGGCGTCGATGGCGACGACGATGCACTGCGCGCCGAACTTCTCGCTCGCCTCTTTCACGAACTGCCGGTTGAACACGGCCGCCGTGTTGATCGAGACCTTGTCGGCGCCGGCCTCGAGCAGCTTGCGGATGTCGTCCGTGGTGCGCACGCCGCCACCGACGGTGAGCGGCATGAAGCAGCGCTCGGCCGTCGCCTCGACGATGTGGAAAATCGTGTCGCGGTTCTCGTGGGAGGCGGTGATGTCGAGGAAGCACAGCTCGTCGGCGCCGGCCGCGTCATAGGCGGCGGCGGCTTCCACGGGGTCGCCCGCGTCGATCAGATCGACGAAGTTGACGCCCTTGACGACACGCCCGTCCTTGACGTCCAGGCACGGGATGATGCGGATTTTCAGGGTCATGGGAGGGAATTAGCAGGGGGTGGGCGGGGGTGGCAAGGTCGGCTTCAAGAGCGCTCACTGATTTGAGAAATCGACGCTCTTCAATCCCATTGCTATCAACATTGGAACATCAAGCTTTCAGAGATTTTCCCTTATCCAGCTCGTTCCGGACGTTGATCTCCATCTGGTCACTCTCTTCTCACAATCCGCTCGGCGGAGTGCTTCCCCACCCCCGCGCCAACCCGCCCGCTGGCGGCGGGCGAGCGGATGTGCTATCGGCAGGCCCAAGCATTATTGCGCCGCACAACCGGCCGGCGGCTCCCCTCCATTGCAGGCAGGGAGCGGCGGGCCGAGTGGCGTGCCCGGAAGGCCGCTTAGAACCGCGCGCCCACAAGGCGCGTCCGTAAATCTGTCGTTCGAGCCTTGTAGATGCTCCGGTGCCCGAGGCTCCGGCGCGCCTGCCCGGCTTGCCCGTTACCAGAATGGCCAGCGGGCGACCCGCCCCTGGCCGAACCAGCGCCGGGCGGGCGACGTCCGCGCCCCGACTTGAAGCAGGCCGAAAAGGCAAGCCCAGAGCCCGAACAGCAGGCCCGAGCCCCGAACCGAGACACCGCGCGCGAGGCAGCCCGCCCGCACGCCGCCGATCCGCCCCACATCACCCGAGAACCGCACGCCATGCAGCTTCGCAACATCGCCATCATCGCCCACGTCGACCACGGCAAGACGACGCTGGTCGATCAGCTCCTCAAACAATCCGGCGCCTTCCGCGACAACCAGAAGGTCGCCGAGCGCGCGATGGATTCAAACGACATCGAGCGCGAGCGCGGCATCACCATCCTCGCCAAGTGCACCAGCGTCGTGTGGAACGAGGTGCGCATCAACATCGTCGACACCCCAGGCCACGCCGACTTCGGTGGCGAGGTAGAGCGCATCCTGAACATGGTCGATGGCGTGGTCGTGCTGGTGGACGCCTCCGAGGGCCCGCTGCCGCAGACCAAGTTCGTCGTGTCGAAGGCGCTGAAGCTCGGCATGCGCCCGATCGTGGCCATCAACAAGATCGACCGCCCGGACGAACGCCACCTCGACGTGTTGAACGAAATTTTCGACCTGTTCGCCA
>CALMPK010000167.1 GCA_937873575.1 uncultured Hyphomicrobiaceae bacterium | reverse complement strand
CGCGTTGAAGCCATCGGTATCGACGCCGATGTCGCGGGCCCTCAGAGCATCCTCGGTGAGATCGAGCGGGAAGCCGTAGGTGTCGTAAAGCTTGAAGGCGACATCGCCGGGGAAGGTCGCGCCCGCGGTCAACGTACGCGAGGATTCGGCGAGCAGCCCGAGCCCCTTGTCGAGCGTCTTCTTGAAGCGCGTTTCCTCGAGCTTCAACGTCTCGGTGATGAGCGGCTGAGCGCGCACCAGCTCCTGATAGGTCTCGCCCATCTGGCGGACCAGGGCCGGCACGAGGCGGTACATCAGCGGCTCGGTGGCGCCGAGCAGGTGTGCGTGGCGCATCGCCCGGCGCATGATGCGGCGAAGCACGTAGCCGCGGCCCTCGTTGGAAGGAAGCACACCGTCGGCGATGAGGAAGCTCGACGCACGCAGGTGATCGGCGATGACGCGATGGCTCGCCTTCGCCTCGCCAGCCGGCTGCACGCCGGTCGCCTCGACGGAAGAGTTGATGAGCGCGCGGAAGAGATCGGTCTCGTAGTTGTCGTGCGTACCCTGGAGCACGGCGGCGATGCGCTCGAGGCCCATGCCGGTGTCGATGGACGGCTTCGGCAGAGCCACGCGGCTGCCACCCTCGTGCTGCTCGAACTGCATGAACACGAGGTTCCAGATCTCGATGAACCGGTCGCCGTCCGCATCCTTGGAGCCGGGCGGCCCGCCGGGGATGCCCTTCTTGCCGTCGGGGTCGTGATCGAAGAAGATTTCCGAGCAAGGCCCGCACGGGCCGGTATCGCCCATCTGCCAGAAGTTGTCGGAGGTCGCGATGCGAACGATCTTCTTCTCGGGCAGGCCCGAGATTTTCCTCCAGAGCGCGAACGCCTCGTCGTCGTCGTGATAGACGGTGACCATCAGGCGCTTCTTGTCGAGCCCGAACTCCTTGGTGACGAGATTCCAGGCGAGCTCGATGGCGACGTCCTTGAAATAGTCACCAAACGAGAAGTTGCCGAGCATCTCGAAGAACGTGTGGTGGCGCGCGGTGTAGCCGACGTTGTCGAGGTCGTTGTGCTTGCCGCCCGCGCGCACGCACTTCTGCGACGTGGCAGCGCGCGAATAGGACCGCGTCTCCTGCCCGGTGAAGACGTTCTTGAACTGCACCATGCCGGCGTTGGTGAACATCAACGTCGGATCGTTCCTCGGCACCAGCGGGCTCGAGGAGACGGCCTGATGGCCGGCCTCTGCGAAGTAGTCGAGGAAGGCGGAGCGGATCTCGTTGACGCCGGTCATTCTCGGTCGAACCTCGGGGCGAAGTGTTGGGCGACCGAGGCGCCCGATGACGGCCGGCCCCGGTCGAGGAGACGAATGCAGCGGCTGCCGGAAGGCCACAAGGCAGACCCCGGGCAGCGATGCCACGGAGCTGCGAGCCGAACGCCCGGTGGTCCGCGCCGGCGCTCCCTCGCGGGGACACCGCGAAATGCGTTCCGGCATGGCCCGCCGAGTTGTGCGCGAGGGCCAACCCACCAGAGTGTCGCGAGCGCCGTTGAGCGCCCCGCGGCCACGAAACGGCCTCTTGTAGCCGTGGCGCCGAAACCTGTCCAGAAACCTTGATCCCAAAGCCACAATAAGGAACGGCGGCAAGGAAAGGCGGCCGCACGGAACAGCCCCGCCCCGTCGCACACTCGCGCTGCATGACCTACAGAGCCGCTACCTCCAGAACCGGAACGGCGCCCGCTGCAAATTGGGCTCCCGCTGCAAACAGAAAGTGCAAATCGACGGCGTGCGACGACGCTGCGCGTCGAAGAGCCGTGACGGTCGGCCCGATATGGGGCGCGCCCAACAGGCTCGCGCCGAACGCATGGCGGCGCGTCCTGGGGCCTGAGCGGGCGGCAGCCGAAACGCCGAACACGATCGGGCGAAGTTACGGAATCGGCTTCGGCCGGAGCCTAGAATCGAACGGTTGGAGACGCTGAACTGATCCGGGCGGAGCCGAGCCCGGCGAAGCGGCGCGATCCGGCCGCTCGCCTCCCCATTCTGCACGGGCGCATCCCGCCCGGGCGCATCGCGCCGGAGCGGGACGCGGCTCCGTCGCTGTTCGCCGCCTCCCCGGCGAGCGCGGCCCTTGCCACCCGCCTCGTCCTCGGAACCGTCGCCCGGGTCCACGCCCTCGGCGTCCTCCTCGGGACCGACCAGCATCTTATCGACGATGAGGCCCGCATTCTGCCGGATCGCCTGCTCGAGGCGGCCCGCAATCTCCGCGTTGTCCCTCAGAAACGCCTTGGCGTTCTCCCGGCCCTGGCCGATACGCTGCCCATCGTAGGAGAGCCAAGCGCCCGACTTCTCGACGATGCCAGCCTTGACGCCGAGGTCGACCAGCTCACCCATCTTCGAGATGCCTTCACCGTACATGATGTCGAATTCGACCTGCTTGAACGGCGGCGCGACCTTGTTCTTCACCACCTTCACGCGCGTCTGATTGCCGACGATCTCGTCGCGATCCTTGATCTGGCCGATACGCCGAATGTCGAGCCGGACGGAGGCGTAGAACTTGAGCGCGTTGCCGCCCGTCGTCGTCTCCGGGTTGCCGAACATCACGCCGATCTTCATGCGGATCTGGTTGATGAAGATGACCATGCAGCCGGACTTCGAAATCGACGCCGTCAGCTTGCGCAGCGCCTGGCTCATCAGCCGCGCCTGAAGGCCCGGCAAGCTGTCGCCCATATCGCCCTCGAGCTCGGCCTTGGGCGTCAGCGCCGCCACCGAGTCGACCACCAGCACGTCGATCGCGCCGGAGCGCACCAGCGTGTCGGCGATCTCCAGCGCCTGCTCACCCGTGTCGGGCTGCGACACCAGCAGGTCATCGACCTTCACGCCGAGCTTTCTCGCGTAGACGGGGTCGAGAGCATGCTCGGCATCGACGAAGGCACAAACACCGCCGCGCTTCTGCGACTCGGCGATCACCTGGAGGGCGAGCGTCGTCTTGCCCGACGACTCCGGGCCGTAGATCTCGACGACACGCCCCTTCGGCAGGCCGCCGATGCCGAGCGCGATATCGAGACCGAGGGAACCGGTCGAGATCGCCTCGACATCGATCGACTTGTCGTTCTGGCCAAGGCGCATGATCGAGCCCTTGCCGAAGTTCTTGTCGATCTGCGCCAGCGCCGCCTCGAGCGCCTTCTGCTTGTCCATGACTCCCCCCTCGACCACTCTCAGCGACGGCATGTCCATGTTTTGTCCCCTTATTTCATGAAGCTCTACGCGACGCAATCGAGGTTAATGTACACTTTTTGTTCCTTTTGTCGATAGGGTCTGCCACAAAATGTTCTGCGTTGGTTTTCATTCGACGGCCAGAGATCGGTGGCGGAGGTCCGATCAGAAGCTCGCTATGGAGCAGGCGCGAGCTGCTCGCATCGGAAGCGGGCGGTGCGCCTGCGGTTCGCGTCGGCTCATTCGTCGGGATCGAGCAGCGGCAGCTCGGGGGTTGCATTGCGCGCCGGCCCCGACATGCCGAGGTGACGGAACGCCTTGAGCGTCAGCACGCGGCCCCGCGGCGTGCGGCCGATGAACCCCTGCTGGAGAAGATAGGGTTCGACGATTTCCTCGAGCGCGTCGCGCGGCTCGGAAAGCGCCGCGGCGAGCGTCTCGATGCCGACCGGCCCGCCATCGTAATTGCGCGCGATGCAGGTGAGATAGCGATGATCGAGGGCGTCTAGCCCCTCGTTGTCGACTTCGAGGGCCCGCAGCGCCACGTCGGCGACCGCGGCGTCGATCACCGGGGCCCGCGCCACGGCCGCGAAGTCGCGCACGCGGCGCAGCAACCGGCCGGCGATACGCGGCGTGCCACGCGACCGCCGAGCGATCTCGCGGGCACCTTCCGGGCTCATCGGCGCGCCGAGCACGCGCGCACCGCGCGTGACCACGAGCTGCAGCTCATCGATGTTGTAGAAGTTGAGACGGACCGGAATGCCGAAACGATCGCGCAGCGGCGTCGTCAGAAGACCGGCGCGCGTCGTGGCGCCGACCAGGGTGAACTTGGCGAGATCGATGCGCACAGAGCGGGCGGCCGGTCCCTCGCCGATGATGAGATCGAGCTGGAAATCCTCCATCGCGGGGTAGAGGATTTCCTCGACCGCGGGATTGAGGCGGTGGATCTCGTCGATGAAGAGAACGTCGCGCTCCTCGAGGTTGGTCAGCAGCGCCGCGAGGTCCCCCGCCTTCGAGATGACCGGCCCCGAGGTCGCGCGAAAGCCGACGCCGAGTTCGCGCGACATGATCTGGGCGAGCGTCGTCTTGCCGAGGCCTGGGGGGCCGGCGAACAGAACGTGGTCGAGCGCGTCACCGCGGGCCTTGGCGGCTTCGATGAACACCTTGAGGTTGGCGCGCGCCTGCTCCTGCCCGATGAACTCGTCGAGCGACTGCGGGCGGATCTGCGCCTCGTAGGCGTCGGATTCGCGCTTGGCTCCGGCCAGAATTCGATCTCCGGCCGGGCCGGAGCTGGAAGGTCGCGTGTCGGCCATGGCGCGCGGGGCTTGCTCTCCGGTTGCTCGCAACGGCCCCGGATCGGCGATCCGAGACTCGTTCCGCTTCTACCATGATTTGCCCACGTGGCGTTCGAGGCGCTCTGGCCAGGCGTTCCGGCCAGGCGCTACCGCCAATCTCCCGGATAACGACCGATGCGTACCTTGGAGTGCTACCGCACGCCGATGGAAAAGCCCCCGCGATCAAGCACGGCCGCGAAGAGCCCACTAGACCATCAGCTCAGGGCGCGTTTCGCGGGGTCGATGGAAGCGCAGAGCGCTTCCACCACAAACGATCGCACCCTAGTTGGATCGCTGCCAGGTCTCGCCCGTACAGACGAGGCCGCCCAGCGCGCAGCCCTGAAGCTTGAGCCCGCCGCCCGAAAGTGTGACGTGCCCGGAATATGTGTTGCCGTTCTCGGTGTTGAGAAGGTCGCCTTCCCACTTGTTGTCGCCGGTCTTGCTAGCGCCGCTCATGATGACCGTACCGACCGTCCCCTTCTTCGAAGCGTCCTTGACGCCGACGATCTTGGCGCAGAGCTTGCCGCCGCAGTCGTAGAAGTTGACCTTGGTGCCCGTCGAAGGACGCACCCAGGTTCCGTACGGGCTGGCGGCCATCGCGCTGCCCATACCTGCAAGCATGAATGCTGCCGCGAGCGCCGTGCGCCGCAGACTTCCCGATCCCGTTGTCATTGTTGTCGTTCCTCCCGGTCTCATGTTCGCGGCGGCCTTGCTGGCGGCCACGGCCCACGATCCGCGGGTGCTTGCGCACCTCTCGTTGACGCAAGCGTAACACAGCGGCCGTCAGTTGACAGCATTCTCCACTGGCAACCACCCTGCGTGCGCGAGCAGGTAGCGACCGATGAGCGCCGAGAGCAGGCCGATCGGTACCAGTCCGAACATGACGCCCGGCGCAAACGGCGCATAGACGAACGGCGCCAGCCCTCCCGCCAAAGCCGCCTCGATGTATCCGAAGCTGCCCTTGCGATAGGTCCGCCACCCGAGCCAGACGGCTGCGGCAAGGGCCGGAACAACGCCGAAGATGTATCCGAACACGACGAACATCGAGACGACGCTGGCGACGTCGGAGACGATCTGGCTCAATCCTCCGCCCGTCCAACCGAGGCCGCCTCGCAGCATCGAAAGGACCGCGATCAACAGGGCGCCGATCACGGGGCCGGCGAGTGTCACGAACGCGCCGACGACGAGGGCCCGACGCCTGCCACCCGCGACCGGAGCAGGTGCGCCTTCGCCGCTCATGCCGCGATGATCCTTCCGCTCGCGAGAGCTGCCCGCACGGCGAGCGCTATGGCCGCGGCAAAGCCCGTCAGCACCGTCAAGGAGAGCGACGCGGGCAACGGCATGGCGATCACGGCGATCATGAATGCGAGGCCGCCGGCGAGGGCTGCCGCAAGCCACGAGAAGGTGCCGCGGCGGATCACCAATGGAAGAAGCCCGAGAGCTGCGAGCGCTGACGGGATGGCAGCCCAGACGAACGCGGCGATCGCCGCCTCGCCGGGATTCGACACACCCGCCGGAATGAGAGCGTCGAGCTTCAACGGCGCGGCGAGGATGAGCCCGGCCAGCACTGCGAAACCAGTGAAGAACGGCCCGAGCAGCGTGAAGCCCAGAAACGTGAACAGCGCCCGTTGCGCGCCGCTCGTCTCGCGATCGCCGCTCATCGTGCCAGTTCCTTCAAGCCGCGGCGGATCAGCTTGGCCGTATCGGCTTCGGTGCCGAGCTCTTTCATCGCCACGGCGACGGCCTGGCTGGCCTGCGATGGGTTGTAGCCGAGATTGGTCAGGGCGGAGATCGCTTCGGCGGCGGCGAGCCCCTGGCTCGCCTCGGCTGCGGCAGAGGACGACGCCGCAACGTCGCCCTTTCCGGCGGCGGGCTTGCCGCCGAGGCCCGCCAGAGACAGCGACGGCGCCTTGTCCTTCAACTCGATGACGATGCGCTGCGCGAGTTTCTTGCCGACGCCCGGCGCCTGCTCAACGATCGCCCAATTGCCGAGCGCGATGGCGTTGGCGAGGTCCGCAGTCGAGAGAACGCCGAGCACGGCCAGCGCGACCTTGGCGCCGACGCCCTGCACGTTCTGTAGCGTGCGGAACCAGCTTCGCTCGACCTCACTCGAAAAACCGTAGAGGCGGATCGCGTCCTCGCGCACGTGGGTGTCGATGGTGAGCGAGATCTCCTCGCCGAGCTTCATGTTGCGCAACGCCCGCGTCGACGCCTGTACCTCGTAGCCGACGCCACCGACATCGATGATGCAGTGCGATTCCCCGATCGCATCGACTTTCCCGCGCAGTTTACCGATCATGGTTCCAAATCCAGGCCGCTCGACTGCTTCCGACGATCACCGCGTTCGTGAAACGACACGACACGGCGACACAACTCCACAAAGTTCTCGAGAGTGAGATCGCTCTTGGCCTGGTTGGTTCGCCATGCGCAAATGCGGAACTCGGCAGGCCCGAGACCGTCGCCAACGTGATCGACGGACGGCTGGAGCGCAAACTTCGCTTTGTAAGTTCGCCCCCCTCCAGCCGACTCGAGATTGTCGTATGTGCTCAACAGGTCCCAGCGCAGATCCTCGCCGGTGTACGCATCCCGACCACGGCTGGATACGACGGCCGCATGGATCGAAATCATGTAGCCTTCCCGTTTGGCCCCGGCATTGCCGCGCTTGCGATCGCGCCGCACATGAGCTGACGCGATTCTATTCAACCATCGCTGGTACGCAGCTTGCCCGATCTGTTCAGAAATCGCCTCGGGAACGGGATATTTGAGCGGCATCAACAGGACCCCACCCGTGCCGTACGCCCTTCCAACGCCGCGGCACCACGATGGCTGGCGTGGCAGATGGCGATGGCGAGCGCGTCGGCCTCGTCGGCGCTGTCGAACTTCGCTTTCGGCAGCAGAAAGCCGATCATCGCCTGGATCTGATGCTTCTCGGCGTGCCCGGCCCCGACCACGGTTTTCTTGATGAGGTTCGGCGCGTACTCGGCGACACGCAGGCCCTTCATCGCCGGCGCGAGCAGAGCCATGCCGCGCGCCTGGCCGAGCTTCAGCGTCGCCTTCGCATTGTCGTTGACGAAGGTTTCTTCGACTGCCGCCTCGCGCGGCTGATAGGAGGCGATGACGCCGGAAATCCCTTCGAACAGCACCCGTAGGCGGTAGGCGAGCGGATCGGCGCTATCGGACGAGAGATGACCGCTCGCAACGTAGACAAGGCGCACGCCGTCGCTCTCGATGATGCCCCAGCCGGTTCGGCGCAAGCCAGGGTCGATGCCGATGATGCGAATCGTTTCTCTCTGCATGTGCGAGAGATACCACGCGGCGGGCAGCTTCGCTCCGAGTGGTGCTCAGCACGGAGCGACCATTCCCGAACCTGGAACGCGGTCTCGCTCCAGAGCATCGGATTGGGGGGCGATTGACGCACTCGATGAAGGCGCAAAGCACCGTCATCTCGCGCGATCGCACCCTAGGCCGCGGTGAGCTTGCGCATCACCTCGTCGGAAACCTCGAAATTGGCGAACACCGTCTGCACGTCGTCATCGTCCTCGAGCAGGGCGACGAGCTTCATGATCGAGCGCGCCTGATCCTCGTCGACCGAGGTGGAGAGATTGGGCTTCCACACGGCCTTGACGCTCTCGGCCTCGCCCAGCGACGATTCGAGGGCGCCCGCGACCGTGCCGAGCGAATCGAACGGGCAAACGACGACGTGTCCGCTCTCGTCCGAGACGACGTCGTCGGCGCCCGCGTCGATCGCCGCCTCGAGTACCTTTTCCGCCGAGCCCGCGCCCGCCTTGTAGGCGATCTCGCCGACATGACTGAACATGTGCGAGACCGAACCCGTCGAGCCGAGGTTGCCGCCGAATTTTGTGAACGCCGCGCGCACCGCGCCACCCGTGCGGTTGCGATTGTCCGTCAGCGCTTCGACGATGACCGCCACGCCGCCCGGCGCGTAGCCCTCGTAGCGCACGGCATCGTAGTTGCCGGCATCGTTGCCCTGCGCCTTCTTGATGGCGCGCTCGATGTTGTCCTTCGGCATGTTCTCGGCACGGGCCGCCTGCACGGCGAGACGCAGGCGCGGGTTCATCGCCGGGTCGGGCATGCCCATCTTGGCGGAGACGGTGATTTCGCGCCCGAGCTTTGCGAACATCTTGGCGCGGGCCGCGTCGGCGCGACCCTTCTTGTGCATGATGTTCTTGAATGCTGAATGGCCGGCCATGGGTGTTCCGTGTCTTGCTCGAAGCCTCTCGGGAGAGAGTTCTTTTGCGCGAACGGGACGGCAGCGGTCAAGACGGGCGAGGTTCGACCATCCTCTGGCGCCCCTCGTTCTTGCCCGACTAGAGCCGCCCCCGGACCGTCAAACAGCCGCGGTGCCGGCCCAGAACTCCGGCACGATCGGCTTCAGCACGCCGCCGACCCGCAACGCACCGCAGGCCCGCGCGAGGCCCGTGGCGTCGTCGATGTCGATGGCAAGCCCCGACAGCGTCGCCGGCCCGCCCGCCGGCTCGAAGCGACCGCGCGGAATCTTAGTGATGAATCGCGTGATCGGCTCCTCGGTATCCATGCCGAGCACGGAGTTGTAGTCACCACACATGCCGGCGTCGGTCATGTACGCGGTTCCGCGGGCGAGCACGCGCTCGTCGGACGTCGGCGTATGGGTGTGGGTGCCCGCGATGCCGGAGACGCGGCCGTCGATGAAGTGTCCGAGCGCCTGCTTCTCGCTGGTCGCCTCCGCGTGGAAATCGACGAAGATGACGTCGGCCCCCTCTTTCAGCTTGCACGCCGTCAGCTCCGCGTCGATGGCGCGGAACGGACAATCGAGATCGGTCATGAACACGCGGCCCATGGCGTTGATGACCAGCACGTCGGCGCCGTTCTTGGCGCGGTAGAGGCCGGCGCCGCGGCCGGGGGTGCCTTTCGGAAAGTTGAGCGGCCGGATGAGACGCGGCTGGCGCTCGATGAAGACGAGCGTCTCCTTCTGATCGAAGGCGTGGTTGCCGAGCGTCACGGCGTCGGCGCCGGCATCGATCAATTCGTGGACGCTATTCTCGGTGATACCGAAGCCGCCGGCCGCGTTCTCGCCGTTGATCACGACGAAGTCGAGCCGGTAGCGCTCGATCAGCCGCGGCAGGTGCTCGAGAACGGCGGCGCGTCCGCTGCGCCCGACAATATCGCCCAGAAAGAGGAATCGCATTCTCAGCCTGCTTCAGCGCCTCGCGCACTTTCAATTCTGACCGATCGCGAGCGCCACTCGTCCCGTGTCGGCGACTGCGCCCTCGATCAGATGCCTCGGGGCGTCCCGCCCCCCCTACCCGATGCCGGGACCCGTCAAGGGTCGCGTCCCACGCGGAGCGGACCCGAGGGCGCCAGCACCCAGTCGAGGCGCTCGTCATAATCGCAATGCGGCACGGCGTCGACCTTCAGCTCGTCATAGGCGAGACCGATCGTCCGGATCGGCTTCCTCTGCCGCAGCAGGGCGAGTGTACGGTCGTAGAACCCGCCGCCGTAGCCTAGGCGGTAGCCTGCCAGGTCGAAAGCGAGCAACGGCACCAGCACCACGTCCGGCTCGATCTCGCCGGCCTCGGCCAGCGGTTCGCGAATGCCCCACATGGCGTCCGCCAGTGCTTCACCCTCTCGCCAAGGGCGGAACACGAGCGGCTGGCCCTTGGCGATCATGACCGGCAGGCCGGTTACGTGCCCCTCGCCCCAGAGCCGGCGCATCAGCGGCAAAGGATCGATCTCTTCGCCAATGGCTAGAAACGAAGCGACCGAGGCCGCGCCAGAAAGCCCCGCGAAATCGAGGCCGTGCTCGGCGAGGCGTTCACCGGCTCGGGCTCCATACATGGCGAAAGCGGCGCTGCGGCGCGCGTTCGGGGCCTCCCCCATCGCTTTCTTGG
>CALMPK010000166.1 GCA_937873575.1 uncultured Hyphomicrobiaceae bacterium | reverse complement strand
CCAAGGCGGCGAAGGTGCTGAAGGACAAGAACGCGTCCGCGGCCGAGAAGACGGTAGCGGCGTCGGCGCTGACGCAGAAGACCAAGGCGAAGGCCGCTGCTGCAGCCCCCGCTGCGAAAGCCCCGGCCAAGAAGGCTCCAGCCAAGGCCCCTGCGAAGAAGAAGTAAGCGGGCTGCTCAAGAGCCATTGTTCAAAAAGGCGGCCCCGCCCCGGGGGGCCCGCCTCTTCGCGTTTGCGGGCGAGCCGAATTACCCGCGGCGGGCCGCTTCGATTTTTGCGATGTCGATTTTTCCCATCTCCATCATCGCATCGAACGCGCGCTTGGCTTCCGCACCGCCTGCGGCGAGCGCATCGGTCAGCGCACGCGGCGTGATCTGCCAGGAGAGGCCCCACCGGTCCTTGCACCAGCCGCACGCGCTCTCCTTGCCGCCATTGCCGACGATGGCGTTCCAGTAGCGGTCGGTCTCCTCCTGATCGTCGGTCGCGATCTGGAACGAGAACGATTCGTTGTGCTGGAACACCGGTCCTCCGTTTACGCCGACGCACGGGATGCCGGCGACGGTGAAGTGCACCGTCAGGATGTCTCCGGCTTTTCCCGAGGGGTAGTCGCTCGGGGCGCGGTGGACTGCGGTCACCTCGCTGTCGGGAAACGTCGCGGCATAGAAGCGTGCGGCTTCCACGGCATCCTTGTCGAACCACAGGCAGATCGTGTTCTTGGCCATTCGCTTGCTCGCTTGTTCTCTCGCTCGCTGACTTTTTCGGTCCGTCGCGCCGTCGGCCTTCGCAGGCACGGCAGGAACACGAGGATCGGCGTGCGGTTCCCCGAGGGTGACATGCCTGCCTGCTGACGGTGCTGCCCACTCGTGGCGCCACGAGACCTTATATCAAACCATGTCGCTTCATCTCCTTCGCCGACAGTTGGCGCTTGCTCGTGGCGAAGACGCCGGGCCTGCCATAGAGCATTTTGCGCGGCAGGTTCGACATGCCCGCACGCAGCACGACATCGGCTGTGGCCCAGTTGCTTACATCGGAGGTCCGGGCGTCGCCGAGCGTCACCTCCCACCAGTTCCCGTCGGATAGTCGGTGCAGTTGTTTCGTCGGCGAGAGCGGACGCATACGCGAGGCGAGGTCGCGCGCAGCCTCTGCGGCGAGTCGCTTCTGGCGCATGCGACGGGTCTCGATCGACGTGTTGCGGCAGAGCCGTCGGCTGTCGGGATCGACATAGAGCGGCGGCGCGTACTCGTCTGACAACGCCAAATACGTGCCGCGCCAGTTACTCCACCGCAGATCGCCGTCCAGCCGCACCACATCGACGGCGACGTGGTGAGTGACGATGTCCGGCCAGTGCGCCTCGACGATCTCGGCCTTACGCAGTGCTTCGCGGATGTCGGACAGGACGTCATTCCAGAGCCTCCCGACTTGCGACGATAGATAGCGCGCGATCGGCTTGTCGGCGTAACCCCGGCCCCAGCGGCGCCTTCCGATGAGCGACCTCTCGAGCGCTTGGCCGACGTATCCGGCAACGAACGGGGCATCGTCGAAATCCCAGTCGAATTTGCGGAACTCCGCCGGCGAGAAACGCTTGCCTTTGCGCGGGCCGGCGAGCCGGCTGCCGCGCCGATCGCCCAATATGTATTTCATGTCAGCTCGCATGTTTCGCGCGCCTCCACTGAGGGTGGCGGACTCGCGCACAAGGTGCGGCGATGCGGCGGCACGGCTCATGGCCGGCCACGGTCGGTCGATTGCCCATAGGGAATGCTTTCAGGAAGAGACGTGCACATGCGCGCCTGCCCGGCGCCCGTCGGACGCCGCGCGCGCAGTGAACCCGGTCCGCCGCTTAGGCCGGCGAAATCAGGCTGTGCCCCTCATGGGGCGATCGGACCGTGCGGTCATCGAGCGTCTCCCTGTCGTTCGCGGCCGCATGCTTCGCGCATCGGCATCGCGAGTGACGAGGATATTACCTTCGAAAAGTGGGCGATCTCAAGCCGGGCTCGGGTCGGGGTGCGCGGAAAAGTTAACGGCGGGGGCAATACGAGTGTCGCGGCAGCGCGGCGCGAGGGTTAGTATCGGCGGACGCATCGAGCAGAAAGCCAACCAACCCAAGACCCAAGACCCAAGAACCGAAGGGCTGATATGCGGCCGCTGTCATTCGTAACCATGGTCCTCGCCGTCGTCGCGTCGAGCACTGGCGATGTGGAGGCCCAAGAAAGCTTCGGCACGTTCAACGGCGAACTCGTCGTCAAGGCGCGGAGCGACGGGCGCAAGCTCGAGCTGACCCAGCCGTTTTCTTTTGCCGACCCGAAGGGCAAGCTCTGGGCCGTGCCGGCCGGCACGGTCGTCGACGGAGCTTCGATTCCGCAGGTGTTCTGGAGCGTGATCGGCGGTCCGTTCGAAGACACCTACCGGGAAGCCTCGGTCATTCACGACTTCTACTGTGACCGGAAGACAGAGCCCTGGGAGGACGTCCACAAGGTCTTCTACGACGGTATGCGGGCGAGGGGCGTCGCGCCCTTCAAAGCCAAGATGATGTACGCGGCCGTCTACAACTTCGGGCCGAGGTGGATCGAGGTTGCGCCGGGTGAGACGGGCAAGCTCATCAGCGGCCAGCCGATCCTGCTCGACGATGCGCGGAAGGCCTTGGTCAAGTTCGTTTCCGAGAAGGACCCCTCCGTCGAGGAGATCACAAAGTTCTCGAAGCGGCTGAACGAGGCGCGGACGATCGAGCAGCTTGAGCAGCTCCTCTATGAGCACGCGGATTGCACGCCCATCCTGCCGGCACCCAGCATGTCCCCTTCGGTCGGCAAGACGCTACTGCTCTGCGGCCTGAGCGCGCCGTCGAAGCGGCAAGCGGCTATCAAGAACCTGCGTGTGCTCATCGATCAGCTCGGCCACCTCGTTCGCACGCAGCAGCAGTTCCTCCTGCCGGCGATCGACAGCTATGTCCGCGCGCCGAATCCGGCCAAGTGGAACGAGATCACGAGCTGGTCGAACAACGTCTACGGTCTGGTGAAGCTCGGCATCGCGTCCGTGCTTAAGGTCGAAGACTCGCGCGCCCAATCGATGGCACCTCCAGTCGACGACGTGTTCGAGGTTCTGAGCACCCGTGCGGCGATGATCTCGCCGATCCTCTCCGGGCTGCCGATGTCGAGGCAGGACATGCAGGAGTGGGTCGGCAAATATCGCGAGCTGGTCAAGCGGCTCGAAAGCAAACTGAAGCCGCTCGAGCAGTATCTCGCAAGCCTGGAGTAGTCCGTTCCTCGCGACAGCGAGGCGATACCTGCCGCCGCCTACTGCAGCGCCGCCTCGATCAGACGCTTGGCGTCGGGGCTGTCCCACTCGGCCGGGCCCATCAGGCGGCCGATCTCGCGGCCGTCGGAATCGATCAGCAGCGTCGCCGGCATGCCGATGGCTTTCACCTGGGACGGTGCCCGCCCCGTCGGGTCGGCATAGTAGGCGAGCGACTGCACGCCGAGACCGTCGA
>CALMPK010000165.1 GCA_937873575.1 uncultured Hyphomicrobiaceae bacterium | reverse complement strand
GTGCGGAGAGGGAACGGCCGAGACCGATCCCGATCATTCCGATTGAAGAAAACTTCTGCGACCGGAACATGGCTTTACCGCGTCTTAAGGACGTTGCGGTATCTCTATCCCTGTTCCAAGTAGAACACCCGAATGACAGTGCTGCGTAAAACACCAAATCATGATCGGCGTGCCCGGCCCAGGCTAATCCTGGTGTTGCTTAGCTGCCTGGGGCTAACGGGATACTTCACCTATCATGCGATCCATGGCAGGCACGGTCTCGAGACCCGCACTAGCCTGATCTCCCGCTCCGCAGCCCTGGAGTTCGAGATCAAGGGACTCGAGACCGTGCGTGCGATGCTGCAGCGCGACGTGGCGCTGCTCTATCCCGAGCGGCCCCATCCCGACATCGTCGAAGAGATCGCCCGCGACGTCCTCGGATTCGTGCATCCCGACGACCGCGTCGCCGTACGGCGCTAGGTTCCGCACGACGTCATCGATGACTGCGCAACGCGATTCTGGCGCAGCCGGGCGCACCAAGGGTGCCAGAGCCGGCTCCGTACCCGTCTGACCGTTGGCGCTGCCGTTCCCCTGGTATAGGCTCGCGTGCCGCTCCGCCGCGGCCCGATAATACCAAGACGCGAGCCCCGATGCCCGATCACATCCGAGCCGCGCGGCCGCCCGCCGCGCCGCTGCCCGAGCAGCCCGTGACGCCGCCCGCCTTCAGCCGCGAGGAGGATTTGGCGGCTTATCGCGACATGCTGCTGATCCGCCGGTTCGAGGAGAAAGCCGGCCAGCTTTACGGCATGGGGTTCATCGGCGGGTTCTGCCATCTCTACATCGGCCAGGAAGCGGTCGTGACCGGGGTCACCATGGCGGCCCGGCCGGGCGATCAGGTGATCGCGACCTACCGTGACCACGGCCAGATGCTGGCCTCTGGGATGGATGCCGGGCGCGTCATGGCGGAGTTGATGGGGCGCCGGAGCGGCTACTCCAAGGGCAAGGGCGGCTCCATGCACATGTTCTCCAAGGAGGCGAACTTCTTCGGCGGCCATGGCATCGTCGGGGCGTCGGTGCCGCTCGGGGCCGGACTGGCCTTCGCCAATTCCTATCGCGGCAGCGATGCCGTCACGTGGTGCTATTTCGGCGACGGCGCGGCCAACCAGGGCCAGGTGTACGAAGCCTTCAACATGGCCGAGCTCTGGCGCCTGCCGGTCGTGTTCGTGATCGAGAACAACCGCTACGCCATGGGCACCGCGATCGAGCGCTCCTCGGCGACAACGAACCTTTCCCAGCGTGGCCAGTCGTTCGCGATCCCCGGCTGGCAGGTGGATGGCATGGACGTGCGCGCGGTGCGTGAGGCGGGGCGCCTCGCCAGCGCATGGACGCGCGCGGGCAACGGGCCGTTCATTCTCGAAATGATGACCTATCGTTATCGCGGTCACTCGATGTCGGACCCCGCGAAGTACCGCACCAAGGAGGAGGTCGCCGAAATGCGCGAGCATCACGACGCGATCGCCCAGGTGCGCGTGCGTCTGGTCGAGGCCGGAGTTGGCGAGGACGAGCTCAAGGCCGTGGACAAGGAGGTCCGCGCCATCGTCAATGCCGCCGCCGCGTTCGCCCAGGACGATCCCGAGCCCGATCCGGGCGAACTCACCACCGACGTTCTGGCCTGAGGGGCATGCCATGAGCCGCCAAGTTCTCGCCATCTGCTCCGCGACCATCGCTGCAATCCACGGACGCGCCCCGAAATGACATCGACCGAGATCCTCATGCCAGCGCTGTCGCCGACCATGGACGAGGGCACGCTCGCGCGCTGGCTCGTCGCGGAGGGCGCGAGCGTCAAGGCCGGCGACGTCATTGCCGAGATCGAGACCGACAAGGCGACGATGGAAATCGAAGCCGCTGAGGAAGGAACCCTCGCGCGCATTCTCGTCGCGGCGGGAACGCCCGGCGTCAAGGTCAACACGCCGATCGCGACGATCGAGCTCGACGATGGCATCGCGTCGGCGTCACCGCCGATCTCGGCCGCGCCATCTCCGGTTCTGGCGATGCCGACGCCGACGCCACGCACACATGCGCCGGAAGCGAAATCGGTCAACGAGATCGCGGTTGCCGGTGCCACCGCAAACGACACCGCTCCAGCCGCCCCGACCGCCAGCATCACACAGACGATCCGCGAGGCGCTGCGCGACGCGATGGCGGAAGAGATGCGGCGCGATCCCGACGTCTTCCTCATCGGCGAGGAAGTGGCGCAGTATCACGGCGCATACAAGGTGAGCCAAGGCCTTCTCGAGGAGTTCGGCGCACGTCGCGTCATCGACACCCCCATCACCGAGCAGGGCTTCGCCGGCATCGGCATCGGCGCGGCGCTCGCCGGCCTCAAACCCGTCGTCGAGTTCATGACGTGGAACTTCGCGATGCAGGCGATCGACCAGATCGTCAATTCGGCGGCGAAGACGCGCTACATGTCGGGCGGTCAGATCGACGTGCCGATCGTGTTCCGAGGCGCCAACGGTGCCGCGGCCCGCGTCGCCGCGCAGCATTCCCAATGCTACTCGGCGTGGTACGCGCACGTGCCAGGTTTGAAAGTCGTGGCGCCGTCGACGCCGGCCGATGCCAAGGGTTTGCTCAAAGCCGCGATCCGCGATCGCAACCCCGTGCTGATGCTCGAGAACGAGATGATGTATTCGGCGTCGGGGGCCGTGCCGGTGGGCGACGACATTCTCGTTCCCATCGGCAAGGCGCGCATCGCGCGGCCCGGGCGCGACGTCACCATCGTCTCGTTTCTGCGCGGCATGACCTACGCACTCAAAGCCGCCGACATCCTTGCCGCCGACGGCATCGAGGCGGAGGTGATCGACCTGAGGTCGCTGCGTCCGCTCGACATGAAAACGATCCTGGCATCGGTGGCGCGCACCAACCGCCTCGTGACGGTCGAGGAGGCGTGGCCGGTCTGCTCGATCGGCTCGGAAATCTGCGCGCGCGTCGCCATCGAGGCGTTCGACGATCTCGATGCGCCGCCCGCGAAGGTGACGGGCGCGGACGTGCCGATGCCGTATGCGGCGAACCTCGAAAAGTTGGCGCTGCCGAGCGTGGACGACGTCGTCAAGGCGGCGCGGAGGGTGTGCTATGCGTGAGCGCCGTCGCTCCACGGCCGCGACTGCCGCGCTTCGTCCGGGCGTCGCGCCGGTCTGGCAGCCGCGCACGCGATGGGAGCTGCTCGCGGGGCTGCTGCGGCGACGCTCGCTGCAGGCGTTGCCGTTGCTGATGTGCGCCCCGTTCTGGGCCGTGCACGACTTCGCCGCCCTGACGCTGAGCAAGGTCTTGCGCTTCGATGGCCGCCGCCGCATCGACGTCAATTGGCGTCATCCCGCGGCGCCGTTCGTGGTGCCGGTGTTGTGGCTTACCGCGCTTCTCTTCCGGATCTTCGTCGTGCCCTTCTTCCCGGGCCACGGCTGGACCGGCCGCAGGCGCGCAAGCGGGAGATTGATCCATGGACGACAATGATCCGACCGAGACGGCCGATCTCGTGCTGCAGGAACTCGAGCTGCCAGATGGCGTGCATGACGCGAGCAGCTCCGTCGAGGTGATGCGCGTCTGGGTAGCGGATGGCGCGCTGCATGTCATCTTCCACTCCGAGACTTTTAGTCACGACGTTTCGGAGTGGGGGCGCATGCTCGGCGACATCGCTCATCACATCGCCGATGCCGTCGCGCTCGACGGGCAGATGCCGCGTCAGCAGGCGCTCGCGGCGATGGCGGAAGCCTTTGCCCGCGCGGCCGCAGAAAGTGAAACGTCAGCGCAGCGCAGCGGCCGGATCAAGGGGCGGACCGCGCATTGAGGCGCGGCGCGGTTCATGGACCAAGGCAAACGACCCAAGGCCCGCTGACGAGGGCGAGAACGACTGAAGAAGGGAAGGTCATGAACGAGACGGACATCCTGCAGAACCTGTTCAACGCCATCGCTGCGGTCTTGACGGTCTTCTCGCTGTTCTTCGCCATCATCTCGGGTTACGTCGCCGCGCTGTATTTCTTCCTCGGCCGCGCGCCAATGATGCTGCGGGCGGTCGCGTTCGGGTTGCTGTCGATCGGCCTCGTCTTTCTCGGTGGCACCGCGACCGTGGTCGGGCGGTTGCAAGACGGACTGTTCGCGGCATGGGACCGCATCGAGCGGCCGATCGTGCCGTTGCAGGATCTGCGTAACCCGATACCCGGGCTGCACGTGGCTGGAATTACGCAACAAGAGATTGGCGTCGGCATCGGCTGGGCGGTGGCGATCGCGGTTTATCTCGCGCTGTTCTTCCTCACATTCGTCTACCGCTGGCCGACGCCCGACCATCCCCCCGCGCCCTGAGGTTACCGATGCCGATCCACGTGCTGATGCCGGCACTATCGCCGCGCATGGAGACGGGCAAGCTGACGCGCTGGCTGGTGGCGGCGGGGGACCGCGTCGAGCCGGGTGACGTCATCGCCGAGGTCGAGACGGCGACGGCGACGATGGAGGTCGAGGCGGTCGATGCGGGCCACATCGGCGAGATCCTCGTCGCCGCGGGAAGCGAGGATGTCGCGGTCGATACCCCGATCGCTACAATCGTCGCGCGTGCCCCCGCAAAGGTCGTCGCCGATGCAGAACCCAACCGTACTGGCCGAGGGGGCATGGCACCGGCGCGGAGCGCAGCGTCAGAAGCGGGCCAAAGCCGTCGTGCCTCGGGCCGCGTGCGGGCGTCGCCGCTGGCACGCCGCCTAGCCCGGGAAGCGCGGCTCGATCTTGCAGCGATCGCCGGCAGCGGACCCGAAGGGCGCATCATCAAGCGTGACATCGTAGCGTGGCGCGCGCGAGCCGCTGCCTCCACTCACTCGGTAGCCGCGGGCAATCAGACCTCGGGTGGCATGGCGACGGGAAAGCCGGCCAAAGCGCTCGGGGGGCCGTCGCTGCCGCTCGCCAAAGGTGCGACACGCTCGCTCGCGACGCTGGAACCGACGTCCTTGCGCCCCGCAGCAGGCCCAGCGACGAGAGCCATGGCGAAGGATGTCGCTGCCGACTTCACCGACGCCGCGATCCGCCGTCTCTACGATCCGGCGAGCTACGAGGCCGTGCCGCACGATGCGATGCGCCGCGCGATCGCCTCGCGGCTCCAGTATGCGAAGAGCACCGTGCCGCACTTCTATCTGCGCGTCGATTGCCGCATGGAGGAAGTGCAGCGTGCGCGTGCACGGATGAACGGCGGACCGTCGAACCGCGGCGGCGGGACGCTGGCGCTGACGGTGACGGACTTCCTGGTCAAGGCGCTGGCCCTCGCCCTGCAACAGGTGCCGGACGCCAACGTGACATGGACCGAGGAAGCGATGCTCCGGCACAAGTCGTCGGATGTCGGCGTCGCGGTCGCCGTCGAGGGTGGGCTCGTCACGCCGGTGATCCGCCACGCCGAGCTCAAATCGCTTTCGGAAATCTCCGACGAACTCGCCGCCCTCGCCGAGCGCGCCCGCCGTCGCAGGCTTGCACCGCACGAGTACCAGGGGGGCGCCACAGCCATCTCGAATCTCGGGATGATGGGGGTGCGGGACTTCGATGCCGTCATCAACCCGCCGCATGCAACCATTCTGGCAGTCGGTGCGGCGGAGCAACGTCCGGTTGTCGTCGACGGGCGGATCGAGGTTGGAACGGTGATGAGCTGCTCGCTGTCGTGCGATCACAGGGCGGTCGATGGGGCCACGGGGGCCGACTTGCTGACGGCCTTCAAGGCGCTGATCGAGGACCCCTTGCGGATGCTGGTTTGAGGGCGCAACTGCCTGCAACCCTGGCAATTCGCAGATTTGAGCAAGGATGTTTCCACAGGCGGATCGTGAAATGCGTGGCCGCCTTGCACTCATCAACCGTAATCGCTCGTTGCGCTGCTTGCTGCTTAGGCGACTCGCCCACTAATAGGATCGACAACTCGGGTGCTCTTACGTCTACTCGAGAACGGGAGATTAATAGGGGGTTTCGCATGACGTTCCGATTCCTCGCCGCCTCGACGGCGATCCTGCTCGCCGGGCTTACCGCCGGTTGCGCGAATGACGGTGGCCTGCTGGCCGGGAGCCTGACGACGGCGTCGGTGCCGGATGCGCCTTCGGCGCAGGTGGCGGCGGCTCCGAAAGTCGATCCGCAGTGCTTCGCGCTGATGTCGAAGATCGACCAGCTCCGCAAGGAAGGCACGCCGGCGCGCATCGAGAAGGTTGCGACCACGGGCAAGGGCGCGACGGCCAGCGTCAAGCGCGACTCGCTCGCCAAGATGACTGAACTCGACAAGGCCAACGCCGAATTCCAGGTGCGCTGCTCGAAGCTCGCTCCGTCGCAGGCAGCGGCTGCTGCTGCGGCGGCAGCACCGGCCCCGGCTACGGCCGCTGCGGCGCCCGCTCCGGCGACGCAGACGGTCGCCAAGGCGGCGACCAAGACGGCGGCGGCCAAGCCGGTCGCGCAGTAGGATCGCATCCGCAGAGGACCTGCTACATATGAAAAGGGCCGCGTCGAGCGGCCCTTTTCTGTGCCTCTAGTCCTGTCAAGCCGCTGCAATGACGCGGAATTTGTTATGCTGCGATGCGGCATCCGTGCAACACCGAAGGGTGTTGGTCTTGCGTGCCGGCGGGACGTGTGATGAAAGGCATCCATGCACAATTTCGAGCACGGGGTGAATACATGGCGCTGACGTCGTCGAGCCGCCTTGCTGGCACGTTTGCCGTTCTGGCTTCCCTTCTCCTGGCAGGTTGCGCCGGTGGCACGAGCGGTGGCGATCCGGGTGCCGGATCGTTGCCGTCCGGCAAGTCCTGCAAGGACGTCCGTGCCGAGCTCGACAAGCTCGACGCTCGCGGCGTGCCGTCTCGGATCGAGGCCGCCGGCGCCGGCAAGAAGTTGCCGCCGGCGCAAAAGGAAGAGGTCGACCGCTACAACGCGCTGCTCGCCCAGTATCTCGGCGCCCGCTGCCACCTCTGATCGTCGCGCCATCTGAGCGGAAGCCGTCGCGCCCGCCGTTTTTTCCCGCCTGGACGAGGCCGCGCGTCGGGGCGTCTTCTCGCCCTGGCGGGGGGGGGGGTTGGTCGGGGCAAACCCCCCCCGCCGATGCCGGGACCTGTTCAGGCCCGTTGTGGAGACCGCGGCGCAGGCAAGGAGATTTGCCCCATGAAAGCTGATACGCGCGCCCTCGTGGTGCTGGCGCTGATCGGTGTCGTTGCCGGTTGGCTCGCCTCGATCCTGGTCGGTGGCGGCGGATTGATCCAGTACTTGGTGAGTGGTGTGGTCGGCGCGTTCGTCGGCGGTCTCCTGCTCAATGCAGTCGGCGTCAATCTCGGCATCCGCAACCAACTCGCGAGCCAGGTCGTGACGGCGACCATCGGCGCCATCGTCGTCGTATTGCTGGCACGTCTGATCGCGTAGACTGCGTCGGCGGGCCGCGCACGGATCAGCGCCCGCGAGGCAATATCGGGAGGCAAGCGGACGCCATGGATCAGGTACTCGCCTATCTGCAGAACCCCTGGGTGATCATGGTCATCAACGGCCTGATCGCTGGTTGGCTGGCCGGGTTGCTGCTCGGCGGCGGAGGGCTCATCCGCAACGCCGTCGTCGGTATCATCGGTGCCATTCTCGGCGGCGCGATGGTGCAGATGGGGCTGCTGAGCCTGCCCATCAATCTCGGCGCGTGGGGTAACCAGATCCTCGTCTCGACGGTCGGCGCTCTGATCGTCATCGTCATCGCCCGTCTGGTCGCGCGATAAGGCCATGAGCGCTGATTGCCGGTGAGCCTGACCGGGTGGCCACGCCATCCGTCGGTCTTGCGTACGCCCGGCGCCTGCTCCACGTATAGCTTCTCGCACGAGCCGGGGCACGATGGCCGCCGGAGTGGAAAGGGCGCGTCATGGTGAAGATTCTGGACACGGTATCGGGCGGGACGCCCGAGCGCCCCCGAGCCGAGAAACCGCGCCATCCCGAGAAGGCGAACCGGCCGGACACGCCGGTGAAGCGCAAGCCCGATTGGATCCGCGTGCGCGCGCCGTCGAGCGGGGAATATGGGGAGACGCGCCGCATCGTTCGCGAGAACGGCCTCAATACCGTCTGCGAGGAGGCGGGCTGCCCCAACATCGGCGAGTGCTGGACCAAGCGCCACGCCACCATGATGATCATGGGCGA
>CALMPK010000164.1 GCA_937873575.1 uncultured Hyphomicrobiaceae bacterium | reverse complement strand
CGGGGGGCGGGGAGGCCGGTGCCCCCGACGCCGAGGAGGGTGGTGGGCCGGGGCGGTTTGGCCCGGACGCCGGGTCCCGCCGGTCCCCAGGGCGCGAGAAGCCGCGCCAGGCCGGTCGGCGAAACACGCATCCACGAGTATCGAAGACCGAGGGCCGCCGCGACGCCTTCGGCCTGCGCCTCGTGCCCGGCCTTGCCGTCCGTCACCAGCCATGCTGAACGCCCGGCGAGCGGACCGGCCGGAGTCTTCCCCAAATCCGGCCCGGCGGTGTCCACCAATGCGCCCCTCGTCTGATCCGTCATCGCCTCGCCTGGACGCAATTCTCGCAAACTTTACATCGCTGCCAGAGTTGATTTGTTGCGCCCGCCGCTGTCATAACCGAGTGACCGTCGGCGAAGCGCACCATAGCGCTTGCCGCTCTCCCCTCGCAGACCAACCACGGCGAGCGCCGTTCTCATCAGCCCTCGGCCCGATTCGGAAATCATAGCGGCAATGCGCGTACGCCTCGACGCAATAGATTGGCGCATCCTGCGCGAGCTGCAAGCGGATGCGCGCATCACCAACGTCGCCCTGGCGAGCCGCATCGGCCTGTCGCCGCCGCCGTGTCTGCGCCGCGTGCGCGCGCTCGAGGATGCGGGCCTGATCTCCGGCTACACCGTGCTTCTCGATGAACCGGCACTCGGCTTCACGCTCACCGCATTCGCCATGGTCGGGCTGCACAATCAGGCCGAAGCCGACCTCCGGGCCTTCGAGAACCGCGTGATCGGCTGGCCCTCGGTGCGCGAAGCCTACATGCTGTCGGGCGAGAGCGACTACATGCTGAAGTGCGTCGCCCCCGATCTCGCCGGCTTCCAGGCGTTCGTGCTCGACGAGCTGACCGCCGCCCCGAACGTCGCCAGCGTCAAGACGCACCTCACCATCCGCCGCACGAAGCGCGATCCGGGCGTGCCGATGCGCGGCTGATCGCGCGCCGCCCGCTCTCAGCCCGAACCATTTCCCTTGCCGATCGCGATGCGGTCCAGCCGGCGCACGGATGCGAGCTCCGGAAAGAGCCGTGACCACGTGAGGGCCGCGGCCACCGTGCCGATACCGCCGACGATGACCGCCGGCACCGCGCCGATCAGTGCCGCCATGGTTCCGGCGCGGAACTCGCCGAGCTCGTTCGAGGCGCCGATGAACGTCATGTTGACCGCGCTGACCCGGCCGCGCACCTCGTCGGGCGTGTGCAGTTGGATGAGCGTCTGGCGCACGAAGACGCTGATCATGTCGGCACCACCCATCACGGCCAGGGCCCCGACCGACAGCCACACCGACTTCGACATTCCAAACACCGTTATAGCGATGCCGAACAGCACGACGGCGGCGAGCATCGCCCGTCCCGCATGGTCGCGGATCGGTCGGCGCATCAGCCAGATCGAGACGGACAGCGCGCCAATTCCCGCCGCCGATCGCAGCGCGCCGAGCCCCCACGGGCCGGTTTCGAGCACGTCGCGCGCGAAGACCGGCAGCAGAGCCGTGGCGCCCCCCAGCAGCACGGCGACGAGATCGAGCGACATGCCGCCGAGCACGATGGGGTTGCTCCAGATGAAGCGGAACCCCGCGAGCAGGCTGTCGGTCGTGACCGGTGGTGGCAGGGTGCGACGCGCGGGCTTGGGAATAGCGAGCGTCATCGCCGACGCGGCGACAAAGAAGCCGACCGCCGTGGCATAGGCGACCACCGGGGAGACGCCGTAGAGGAGACCACCCGCCACCGGCCCCGCGATCGACGCGAGCTGGAAGCTCGACGAATTGAATGCAACCGCGCTCGGCAGCGCGATCGGCGGCACCAGATTGGCGACCAGCGACTGGATCACCGGCCCCATGAAGGCCCGCGCGATACCGAACACCGCGAGCACGACGAACACCGGCCAGATCCGCCCGGCCGCCGCGTCCGCCCCTGTCAGCATGAACAGCAGCACCAGCGCACACGCGGCCTCGACGGCTAGGCACGTCGCCATGATGCGGCGCCGGTTGAAACGGTCGGCAACGGTCCCGGTGACCAGAACGAGCAGCAGCGACGGCGTGAACTGCACCAGTCCGACGAGACCCAGCAGGAACGGATCGCGGGTGATGACGTAGATGCGCCAAGCCACGGAGACGCTCAGCACCTGGATGGCGAAAGCCGTCAGGAACCGCGCCGCCCAGTAGAGGCGAAAGCCCCCGTAGGACAGCGCGAACGCCGAAGGCTCCGGGGGGCTCGCCTGCGCCCCAGCTTGGTCCGAGACGCTCTCGCTCATTGGCGCCCCCGCCCATTGCTCGACTGCGATCAACTTCCCAGGGCCGGACAGAGCGCCGAGCGCTTCACCTCGCGCCCGATAGCACCCTAGAATCTCACCCTGGGCAGGTGCCCGTCGTAGGTGCCCGTCCGGGTGGCGTCTGCCCGCGCCCGTTGCGCTGCCGATCCCGGCGACAACGGGCTGGCATCGCGAACGCCTGCTCCCATACGCAACGGAAGCGGCACGGCGTTACCTTCGCCGTCGCGAGTGATGGGGAGCCCGAGCACCACGATCCTCGGCCTCCGGACGGCCGCCTGACGCCGGAATTTCAACGGTGACGCCGCCTGTGCGCGATCCAAGTTCAGCTCGTGCGGGGCGGGGTGCGGTCGACGCCGCTCCCCGATGGTCGGCCTATCGCCACTCGATCTTCAAGACCTCGAACGAACGCGAGCCTTTGGGCGTCGTCACCTCGACGCTGTCCCCCTTCGACTTGCCGATCAGCGCGCGGGCGATGGGCGAAGAAATCGAGATCTTGCCTTCCTTGAGGTTGGCCTCGAAGTCGCCGACGATCTGGTACTTGACCTTGTCGTCGGTATCCTCGTCGACCAGCGTGACGGTGGCGCCGAACTTGACGGTGCTGCCCGAGAGCTGGCCCGGATCGACGATGTCGGCGCGCGACAGCTTGTCCTCGAGGTCGGCGACCTTCGCCTCGTTGAGGCCCTGGGCCTCCTTGGCCGAGTGGTATTCGGCATTCTCCGACAGGTCGCCGTGCGCGCGGGCCTCGGAGATCGCCTGGATGATGCGCGGACGCTCCTCCGATTTGAGGCGGTGCAGCTCGGCCTCGAGCCGCTTGTACCCCTCGGTCGTCATCGGAACCCGTTCCATCGACATCACTAAAGTCTCCAAGTCGGCCCGGCAGAGCTGCCGGCACCGTGTTTGACAAATTCTGTTCTTCACATGAAGCGGCGCGCGGACCGAGGTCCGGCGCGCCCTGGAATGATCATGATAAGCGCCCCGCGAGGCGTCCCGCAATGATTGAGAAGCATCGCTCCCCTACCGAGCGGAGGCACCACCGCTCAGCCTGCGGACAAGATCAGGCTCCGACGTAACTCTGCAACGGCGCCACCTGAATCCGGCCGGCCTTCAAGGCCTTGATCGCACGGGTGACGGCCACCGCACCGGCAAGCGTCGTATAGTAGGGGATGTGGTTGAGCAAGGCGGTCCGGCGTATGTCCTTGCTGTCGATCAGCGCCTTGGCCCCTTCGGTGGTGTTGAAGACGAGCGCGACCTGCCCGTTCTTCATGATGTCGACGACGTGCGGCCGGCCTTCCAGGACCTTGTTGACGACACCACACTGAACACCGTTAGCGTTGAGGTGCCGGGCAGTCCCCCGCGTGGCGATGATCTTGAAGCCCATCGCCTGGAGATCCTTGATCGGAGCGATCACCGGATCCTTGTCCTCGTCCTTCACCGAGATGAAGACGGTGCCGGCGGTCGGCAGCTTCTGGCCGGCGCCGAGCTGGATCTTACCGAACGCCATGCCGAAGTCGCGGTCGATACCCATCACCTCGCCGGTCGAGCGCATCTCCGGCCCGAGCACCGGGTCGACGCCCGGGAACCGCGCGAACGGGAACACGGCTTCCTTCACCGCGATATGATCGAGCTTCACCGGGCTGAGGCCGAACGACGCCAGTGCCCGGCCGGCCATCACCTGCGCCGCGATCGACGCGACCGGGGTGCCGATCACCTTGGCGACGAACGGTACCGTGCGCGAGGCGCGCGGGTTGACCTCGAGAATGAAAACCTCACCGTCTTTGATCGCGTACTGGACGTTCATCAAACCGACGACGTCGAGCGCGAGTGCGAGATCCTTCGTCTGCCGCGTCAGCTCGTCGATCAGCTCCTGCGACAGCGAATGGGGCGGCAGCGAGCAGGCGCTGTCACCGGAATGGATGCCCGCTTCCTCGATGTGCTCCATGATGCCGGCGACGAACACGTCCTTGCGGTCGGAGAGGCAGTCCACGTCCACTTCGACGGCGTTGGTCAAATAGCTGTCGATCAGCAGCGGCCGCTTCGCCGAGACGACGAGTTCGGACGGCTTGTCGAGGGTCGCGGAAAGACGTGCCACATAGCGGTCGATCTCACCTCCGTCGTGGACGATCTCCATGCCGCGCCCGCCGAGCACGTACGACGGGCGGATGACGACCGGATAGCCGATCTCGTCGGCGACGGCGCGCGCTTCGCCGGGCGAGCGGGCGATACCGCTCTTCGGCTGCTTCAACCCGAGCCGGTCGATCAGCGACTTGAACCGGTCGCGGTCCTCGGCGAGGTCGATGGCGTCCGGCGAGGTGCCGAGGATCGGCACGCCCGCGGCTTCGAGCGCTGCTGCGAGCTTCAGCGGCGTCTGCCCACCGAACTGCACGATGATGCCCTTGAGCGTGCCCGCCTGCTGCTCCGCCGTGATGATCTCGAGCACGTCCTCCGCCGTCAGCGGCTCGAAGTAGAGCCGGTCCGAGGTGTCGTAGTCGGTCGAAACCGTCTCCGGGTTGCAGTTGACCATGATGGTCTCGAAGCCGGCCTTCGTCAGCGAGAAGCAGGCGTGGCAGCAGCAGTAGTCGAACTCGATGCCCTGGCCGATACGGTTTGGCCCGCCGCCGAGGATGACGATCTTGTCGCGGGCCGTCGGACGCGACTCGCACTCGGGCGCGCCCGTCAGGCCACTCTCGTAGGTCGAATACATGTAGGCGGTCGGCGAGGGGAACTCCGCGGCGCAGGTGTCGATGCGCTTGAACACCGGGCGTACGTCGAGCGCGCGGCGGCGTGCCGCAACTTCGGCTTCCTCGAGCCCAGCGAGCTTTGCGAGGCGCGCGTCCGAGAAGCCCATCGCCTTGAGAAAACGGAAGCTGCCAGCGGTCTGCGGCAAGCCGTGCGCCTTCACGCGGGATTCCGCGTCGACGATCTCCTGGATGCGTTCGAGGAACCAGGGGTCGTACTTGCAGGAGGCGTGGATCTGCTCGTGATCGACGCCGAGGCGCATCGCCTGTGCGACCTTGAGAATGCGATCAGGCGTCGGGCGTGAGAGCGCCGCGCGGATGACGTTCTTGTCGTCGCCCTGGCCGAGCCCGTCGAACACCATGTCGTCGAGGCCGGTCAGCCCCGTCTCCATGGAACGGAGCGCCTTCTGCAGGCTCTCCGCGAACGTGCGGCCGATGGCCATCGCCTCACCGACCGACTTCATGGCGGTCGTCAGCGTGGCATCGGCGCCGGGAAACTTCTCGAATGCGAAGCGTGGAATCTTGGTGACGACGTAGTCGATGGTCGGCTCGAACGAAGCGGGTGTCGCGCCACCGGTGATGTCGTTCTCGAGCTCGTCTAGCGTGTAGCCGACGGCGAGGCGCGCGGCGACCTTGGCGATGGGGAAGCCCGTCGCCTTCGACGCCAGCGCGGACGAGCGCGAAACGCGCGGGTTCATCTCGATGACGACGAGGCGCCCGTCGTCGGGATTGACAGCGAACTGAACGTTCGAGCCGCCCGTCTCGACGCCGATCTCGCGCAACACCGCGATCGAGGCGTCGCGCATGATCTGGTATTCCTTGTCGGTCAGCGTCAACGCCGGCGCGACAGTGATGGAATCGCCCGTGTGGACGCCCATCGGATCGATGTTCTCGATCGAGCACACGATGATGCAGTTGTCCGCCTTGTCGCGGACGACCTCCATCTCGTACTCCTTCCAGCCGAGCAGGCTTTCGTCGATCAGGATCTGGCCGACCGGCGAAGCGTCGATGCCCGAGCGGGCGATCTGCTCGAACTCCTCGCGGTTGTAGGCGACGCCGCCACCTGTGCCACCGAGCGTGAACGCCGGACGGATGATGGCTGGAAGGCCGACCGAGTCGAGCTGGCGCATGGCCTCGAGGAAGCCCGCCTCACGGTCGTAATTGGTGACGAAGCCTTCCGCGTTGCGGATCTCGGGCGAGGATGCGATCGCGGCGCGCGGGCTCTCGAGCCCGATGCGGTCCATCGCATCGCGGAACAGGCGCCGGTCCTCGGCCTTGTCGATCGCCAGCGCATTGGCGCCGATCAGCTCGACGCCGTAGCGGGCGAGCGTGCCGTCGCGGTCGAGCGCCAGAGCGGTGTTGAGCGCGGTCTGGCCTCCCATCGTCGGCAGCACGACCAGCTTGTCGCCTGGGCGCTCGGCACGCTCCTTGGCGATGATCTTGGCTACGACCTCGGGGGTGATCGGCTCGACGTACGTGGCGTCGGCGATCTCCGGGTCCGTCATGATCGTCGCCGGATTGGAGTTCACCAGCACGATCCGATAGCCTTCGGCCTTGAGGGCCTTGCAAGCCTGGGTGCCGGAATAATCGAACTCGCAGGCCTGCCCGATGACGATGGGGCCGGCGCCGATGATGAGGATGGACTGGATGTCTGTTCTTTTCGGCATGTCGGGGCCGTCTTCTAGAGGAGCGGACGGCCCTTGGCTATAGGGATGCGCGCATGCCGGCAAGCAGGAAAGCGGGATTTGCCGCCCGGACGCGAAGCGCCCCGCGTCCGGCGCCGCCGTCAGGCCGCTTTGCGCGCTTCGGGCCAGGGCTCGCGCCAGGCCGGGATGTGCATCAAATTGTCATGCCAGCGCTGAATGTGGGGGAAGTCGGCGAGCGGCAACCGCGCCGCGTCGGCATCGGGCAAGAAGCAGCCGATACCGAAATCGGCGATCGTTAGCTGGTCGCCGACGACATAGGTCCTATCCGCAAGGTGCTGATCGAGGACACCCGCGAACTGCCGGAAGGCAAATGTCGCATCCTTCACCTCGGCGGCGCTCGGCTCGCCGAGAGCGAACGCCGGCTTGACGACATTCTCCCAGAACAGCCGGCCCGCGTGACGTGAGAAATGCGCTACGTCCCAGAGCAGCCAGCGCATCACGTCGATCTGAGCCGCTGGGTCGGAAGGCCACAGCGTCGAGCCCGCCTTGCGTGACAGGTGGGCCATGATCGCGTGCGATTCCCACATGCGGACATTCCCATCGACGAGGGTCGGAACCTTGCCGTTAGGGTTGATGGCAAGATACCGCGGCGTCTTGTTCTCGCCTTTGGCGAGGTCGATCCGCCGGAACTCGACCGGGAGTTCCAGATAGCGAGCGACGGCGCAGGGTTTCCGGGAATTGGCCACTTCGTAATAATAGAGTTGCATGCGGGCGTTTCCTTCCGGCTGTAGCCATATCGGGCACGGGAAAGCCTGCCGGGCGGCATATTATGTTCAAGAACATATTCTGGGAGCTGCTAAGCAGCATCCGACGGAAGGCGCCCGCACGAGGCCACGTCGATCGTGCGGCGCTCTGCTTCGACCGTGTGCCGAACCCGTGACTGCAACACGCACGAAGAGCACGAGGATTGTGCCGATGCCCTATGCTGCCGATCATGTCGCGGAGACGCGGCGCCGGATTGTCGAAAGCGCGCGCCGTCTCTTCAACCGCAAGGGTTTCAACGAAGTCTCGATCGACGAGATCATGGCGGGTGCGGGGCTCACGCGCGGCGGCTTCTACCACCACTTCAAGACCAAGGACGAACTCTATGCGGAGGCCATCTCGATCGCTCTGACCTGCGATCCGGTGGCACGCATTTCCGGTAAGCCGGCCGACCCGAACCAATCGGCCGACGCCCTCATGCGCCGGCTGATCGAAGCCTATCTGTCGCGCCAGCACCTCGAGAAAACCGAGGAGCACTGCGCCCTGTTCGCGCTTCCATCGGACGTTGCCCGCGCCAGCCCGACGGTGCGCACGGCGTATCAGAACGTTCTCAGCGCCATGGCTGGGCTGTTCGAGCGCGGCCTCGGGAACGAGGCGGCCGCGCGGCAGAAAGCCCTGGCGCTCGCCGCACTCTGCGTCGGCGGCATGACCTTGGCCAATACCGTCGCCGATCCGGCCCTCGCCGAGGAAATCAGAGCCTCCGCGCTGGCCAGTGCACTCGATCTTCTCCCCGAGCCGCTCACGCGCGAGTTGCGCCGCGTCGGCTCGTAACGAACCGGGTACGCGATGCGCAGAGCGCGACGATACGGCCGCTCGGGTGTCAGTTGGCCGTCTGCGGCGGCTCGATCTTGATGTCGGGGCTGTAGGTGATTTCCTGCTTGAAGAACGGCCGATCCGGCTTCTCGGCGGTTGCCATCACCGTGCGCACTGGCAGCCCCGTCACGGGATCGACATAGGTGATGCCGATCGTGCCCGATCCAGGCCCCTTCTCCGGCACCGCGCGGTAGGCGAGCAGGTCGCGGCCGTCGATCTGAACCTTGCCGTCACACTCGTAACGGTTGGACTGCTTCGGCACCTCGACGACGTTCTTCTGGAACTCTTCGGAGAGGTCGAGCGCCTCCTCCGCCGGCACCACCTGCCAGCTCGAACCGTTCGAAACCCAGGCACGGTTGCCGATCAGGATCGTCTCGGTCGCGCCCGGATCGATCAGCGCCTTCACGCGCTGGTGCATGCGATCTGGAAACAGCACGTCGACCGTCATGTCGACGGGACCGCGCTCGGTGATCATGCGGGTCTGCTGACGCATGGCGGAAACGGTGCGCTGCTTGGCGAGGGCTTCGGCGACCTCCTTGCTGCAATCGGCGGCGACAGCGGGAGCGGCCAGCGCCAGTGCGGCGATCGTGGCGGCGGCAGTCGCGAGGCACGGGCGTTGGCTCATTTCGTCTCTCCGAGCTCTTGTCGTTTCATGTTTGTGGACGCAGTTACGCGGGCTGGCCTGCGCGTCGGTCACTTCGGCGCGCCGATCGGAGCCTCGATGACGAGATTCTCCGGGTAGCTGTAGCGGCCGTCGAAGACCGCCGGCTTACCTTCCGCCCCGCCCTCGGCCACGACATTACCGACCGGCAGGCCACTCGCCGGATCGACGAGGATGGTGCGCGTCAACTCGGGCTCGGCCGGCGCCGAGCCCTCGGCGGGGGCACTCGCGCGGGCAACGGTGCGGTAGGCCAACACCTCGGCGCCGTCGAGCGACGTCTTGCCGAGACAGGCGAACGTGCCGGTGAGCTTCGGCGGCGCGATCAGCGCCTCGTGCACGTGCGCGACCACCGATTGGGCGAACTGCGGCTGAAGCTCTTCCCAGCCGCCGCCCTGCGTGCCCCATGCCCAGCGCCCGATGGCGATGGTCTCAACCGGCGCCGGCTGCCCTGGCGCCTCGACCTTCTGGTGCATGCGGTCGGGCCGCACGTAATCGATCGTCATGCGGGTGACGCCGGCCTCGGACGGCATTGCGGCGGCGAAGCGGTACGCCTTGGCGGCGTGCTGTTTGCCAAAGGCCTGGACGACGGCTTCGCTGCAATCGTCGGCGGCAAGCGCCGCCGTGGGCAACAGGATCGCCAATGCCGTCACCGTCAAAGTCGCGCGCTTCCCCATCTCTATCCTCGTTTCCATGTCGCTTGTCGCGATGGTGTTGTTATCGTTGAACGTGTTGCCGGCCGCTTCGAGCTTTCACCCGAATGTGCCGGATTTCGGACCGACCGGCCGTAGAGCGCTCCAGTTTCTCGTCTCCGAGGCACGGATCACGCTTTCGACGAAAGCGATCGCACCCTAGCCTCCCTTGCGCGCCTTCATCTCGCCGACCTGCCGGCGCATCTCCTCGCACGAATCCGCGCGAGGCTGGCGCGGTGTAAATACGATGTAGTCCGCCGCAGGCCGCGCCTCGCCCGCTACGTAGTCGTCGAGGTTCGTGCGTTCCCCACTCACCTCGACGTGCATGACACTGGTGATCTCGCCCTCTGCGATGCCACGGCCCGTCATGTATCGGGGCACCCCGCGGTCCTCGCGCACATGGCCGTTACCGGCGATGAGGATCGAGCCCTTGTAGGTTCCCGCCTCCAGCATCGCGTCGGCCATGCGCGCGTCGCGCAAGCGCTGCACCAGCGTCATGTTACCGAGGGCCGCTGCGGGGAGCATGTCGCAATGGCTCTTGGCGATCTCGACGAGGAGCGCCTCCTGGTCGCCGGCCGGTAGCGGCCGGTCGATGGCGAGGCGGCCGGCCTCCGCCGCGTCGATCGCACCGAGGCCCTCGCGCCCGATCCTGCGTGTCTCGTCGCGCGACGGGTTCGCCGGGACGATGACGAGGCGCGCATCGAGTGCGGCGGCGACGATCGGCTCGTAGAGTTTGTAGGCCGGCCAGCCGAGCGGCTCCCCCCTGAGCATGCGGCCGGAAACCCCGGGAACGCGCCGGCGCGGCCCCCTTGGCGTGCGGGCCGAGAAG